>JAPPLK010000052.1 GCA_028819435.1 Nitrospira sp. | reverse complement strand
CACGAACGCATCGACCCGCGCACGATCGTCGAAGCTGTGCGGAAACGAAACGGCGCGAAACCACAAATGTCGCTGTTCGCCGCGCCCGAGGAAAACCCGCCGATTCGCCAAGCCATCGAGTTCTACAAACACCGGCACAACTGGACAAATCGCCTGATCGCAGGTGACAGCCTGCTGGTCATGAACAGCCTGTTGGAGAAAGAAGGGCTCGGCGGCCAAGTCCAGATGGTCTACATCGACCCACCCTACGGCATCCGCTACGGCTCGAACTTCCAGCCGTTCGTCAATAAACGAGAGGTGACCGACGGCAAGGACGAAGACCTCACCCAGGAGCCGGAGACTATCCGCGCCTTTCGGGACACATGGGAACTCGGCATCCACTCTTACCTTGCTTATCTGCGCGACCGCCTATTGCTGGCCCGCGAACTTCTGCATGAGAGCGGGAGTGTTTTCGTCCAAATCGGCGATGAAAACGTGCACCGTGCCGGCATGGTCATGGACGAGATCTTTGGCGCTGAGAACCGCGTAGCGACCATCTCCTACGCCACCACCGGCGCGAGTTCGACATCAACGTTGCCGGAGATCGCCGACTATCTGCTGTGGTATGCGAAAGATCGGAAGCTAGCGAAATACCGGCAATTGTATGAACCGCTGACGCGAGCCGAAATCATTGACTATTTTAATTGGGATGCGATGGTCGAACTACCCGACGGACAACGCCGCAAGCCAACCCCCGAAGAACGCTTTGACCCGGATAGGTATCTGCCCAAGGACGCCCGTATTTACCAGCGCATGCCACTCTCGTCACGCGGCTTATCTACAACAGGCCGTTCAGATCCCTATGAGTGGAACAATCGTGTCTTCTGCAGCCCCGTTGGGCAACAATGGCGGGTTTCTAAAGAAGGGATGGACCGACTTGCAGAATTGGGACGACTGGAGGCATTGGAAGGGCAGACCTCGCTACGGTGGAAAAAATACGAAGATGAAGTTCCTGGCCGGCAGATCCACAATATATGGGCTGCGTCGATGTCGCCTGACGACAAACGCTACGTGGTCCAAACCTCCACCAAGGCGATTCAGAGATGCATGCTGATGACAACCGACCCGGGCGATCTGGTGTTCGATCCGACCTGCGGCTCCGGCACCACCGCCCACATCGCCGAGCAATGGGGCCGCCGGTGGATCACCTGCGATACCTCCCGCGTCGCGACAGCCTTGGCCAAGCAACGCCTCCTGACAGCGAGTTTCGACTACTACGAGTTGGCCCATCAGGATGAAGGCGTCGGCGCCGGTTTCCGCTACCGTAGCGTCGCTACCGTATCGGCGAGGACCTTGGGTTACGATGAGCCGCCCAACGAGACCATGCTCTACGATCAGCCACGAGTGGATAAGACCAAGACACGTGTCACTGGGCCGTTTACCGTGGAAGCAGTCCCCGCACCAGCGGTAAAGCCTCTGGACGAAATCGTCGATGAGCAGCCCGCGGATCAATCCGTAGCGCGCACGGGACAGACACTTCGGCAGGCTGATTGGCGCGACGAGTTGTTCAGAACGGGCATACGCGGCAAGGCCGGGCAGCGTATCTCGTTCGCGCGGCTGGAACCGTTGCCGGGCACCAGATGGCTGCACGCCGAGGGCGAGACCCGGCCTGATAGTGCCGGTGCGGACCGCGTTTGTGACGGAGGAACAGCCGAGAATCCCGAGCGCGTGGTGATCTCGTTCGGACCGGATCACGCGCCGATAGAACAACGACAGATAGCCCTCGCCATCGAGGAAGCCCAGACCCTCGTTCCCAAGCCCACGATCATTATCTTCGCGGCGTTTCAGTTCGATCCCGAGGCGTCAAAGGATATCGACGAAACCAACTGGCCAGGCGTCACACTGTTGAAGGCGCAGATGAACGCCGACCTGCTGACCGACGACCTCAAGAAGAAGCGCACCAGCAACGAGAGCTTCTGGCTGATCGGCCAGCCGGACGTGGAACTTGAACAGGTCTCGGACGGCGAGGACAAAAACAAGCTCCTCGTCTCAGTCCGGGGCTTTGACTACTACAACACCAAAACCGGCAACGTGGAATCCGGCGGCAAAGACAGGATCGCCATGTGGATGCTCGACACCGACTATGACGGCCGCAGTCTGTTCCCCCGCCAGGTATTTTTCCCCATGGCTGGCGACGAAGACGGCTGGGCGAAACTCGCCAAGAACCTCAAAGCCGAAATCGACACGGACCTGATCGAAGCCTATCGCGGCACTACCTCCCTACCTTTCGAGGCCAGTAAGAACAAGCGCATCGCGGTCAAAATCATCGATGATCGGGGCATCGAGAGTTTAAAGATAATTGAGATAGAGTGATGACCCGTCCAACCAAAACCAAGGCAATGGAGCGTCTGCAAAAGAAACTGGATGCCATACCCGAACTGAGGCAACTACGGTATGATTCGCCGAAATTTGAGAAATGGAAAAGAGATACCCGGATCGCCATCTCCAACACGTTTGATAACAAGTCAGGCCACATTTTCGAATTCAACAATATCAAATTCTCTTTGCGCGGGCTTCTCCCAGGGGTACCTGGATCGGCAGTCCAGACGACCTACATGCAGGGATTGGAATCAGCAGCATCACTTCTAGAATCAATGATTGAGGAGGTCGAGGACTATTGGGACGATAAAGATCAGGGGCAGATTCCTTCCAGCGCCCAAGCGAATGGCCGACCAAGTTCGAATCAAGTCTTTGTCATTCACGGTAGAGACGAGGGGGCTAAGCAGACTGTAGCGAGATTCCTTGAAACGCTGGGTCTTGAGCCGGTCATATTGCACGAGCAGGCGAACCAAGGCCACACAATCATCGAGAAGTTCGAGGACCATGCGGATGTGGGGTTTGCCGTGGCTCTATTGACACCGGACGATGTTGGATCGCTAAAGGAGGAGAAAATCAACCTCAACCCACGCGCAAGACAGAACGTGATTTTTGAGTTCGGATATTTCATTGGGAAGCTCGATCGAAAGCGAGTCTGCGCCCTGATAAAGGGTGACGTGGAAAAGCCTTCGGACTACGATGGAGTACTCTGTATTCCATGGGACGATCCCGACGGTTGGAAGATGAGGCTTATCAAGGAGCTAAAGAGCGCCGGATTTGAAGTCGACGCGAACAGGGCAATTTCGTCATGAACGCGCATATCGACATACCGCACGACAAGATTGCTTCCTTCTGTAAACGCTGGCAGGTGACGGAACTGGCTTTGTTCGGTTCCGTGCTACGGGACGATTTCGGTCCCGACAGCGACGTGGACGTGTTGGCACGTTTTGAGGAAGAAGCCCGACATACTCTTTTCGATCTAGACCGCATGGAGGAAGAGTTGACGACGGTATTCAGACGCAAAGTTGATCTTGTCAGTTGGCAAGGCGTTGAACAGAGTCACAATTATATACGCCGTAAGGCGATTCTCGAATCCGCCGAGACGATCTATGCAGCGTCTTCCCGCCCTTTCTGGTTGGCAAGTACAAAGGCAAAAGCATCGACGAATGAGGCATCGAGAATTTGAGAATAATCAAAATGGCGTGATGGCCTGGATTCGATTGGCAGTTTCAAGTCTTCTGGTTATTGCGATAACGGGGATGTTTCTTTCGGAGACAGGTGCACTGAAAAGACAAGCCCGATGGACGTTAACCTGAAAATCCCAGCCATTGAGCAACTTCTTAAGATGATAGCGAGCGGGATCGGCGCTGTCGGTGGGCCAATGCTGGCACGCTGGAAAGCGCAAGCGGAGGCTGATGCTCTGCGTATCGAGGCGCAAGGAAAAGCGGATTCCATGTTTCTGATTGCGGATGCCCAAGCAAAGGCTCACGAGAGCCTCAGCGTTATCCCACCTTCAACTCACGGAGCAATTGACATTCGCAATGAAATCCAAGCACGGCTTTCTTTCCAAGAAGAAAAAAGGCAGGGCAATATCGAGTCCGTGGTTGGAATGGCGGCAGACGAACTCAGGGAAAGACAAGTTCAAGCCCATGACATCGACCATGATTGGACGGCCCGATTCTTCGCGGATGTGCAGGACGTTTCATCAGAAAAAATGCGACAAATTTGGGCGAAAATACTGGCAGGTGAGGTAGAAGCCCCTGGCAGAACGTCCATGCAGACTTTATCGATATTGAAAAACATGTCGCAGAGGGATGCCGAATTATTTGAGAGAACTGCAAATTTCGTTATTTATGACTTTGTATTGCATGATGACAGTACAAAAAATGTTCCAGGATTCCCACATTACGAAAACTTTATGAGACTATCTCATCACAATTTAGTCCACTTAAATACGGGGCTTCAAAGAAACCTTAAAGGATCATCTGAATATCATTTTGACAATGGTGATATCTTGTATCGTATACATAAAGACGGAACTGAAATATATAGTGCCGAAATCCCCTGTCACGTATTGACGACGTCTGGAAAGGAGCTTTATGCATTCATCAATTCCAGAAAGAATGAAGATTACCTGGGCGTCCTGGCAGAATTTCTGAAGAAGAGAGCCGGTGGAAGACTTGCCTACGCTCAAATTTTGGATCGGATTGGACCTGAATATCGAATAGGGCCATGGATAGAAGTCGAACCGCGTATTCCGTCGAAGCAGAAATAAGACCATGAACCCAAACATATCAATTTCGCAGGATCGCTTGGCCGAATTTTGTCGCATGAATGGTATAACAAGACTCGCCATCTTCGGTTCGGCGTTGCGGGACGACTTTGGACCGGAAAGCGATATTGATGTGTTGGTCGAGTTCGCGCCGAACCGCACGCCTGGGCTCTTGGGCATGGCCGGCATGGAGATCGATCTGTCGGCCCTGTTCGGCGGGCAAAAGGTAGACCTGCGAACTCCAGAGGATCTGAGCCCTTATTTCCGCCAAAACGTACTGAACACAGCGGAAGTTCATTATGCGCAAGGATGACGAAATTCGCATACGCCACATGCTTGAAGCCGCACGCGAGGCTGTGTCGTTCGCACACGGTCGAACTCGTGGCGACTTGGATACAGACCGCCAGTTGGTCTTGTCACTAGTTAAAGATGTCGAAATCGTCGGCGAAGCCGGAACCCGGATAACCAAAATTACTCGCGAGCAGTTGTCAGCCATTCCATGGGAGGAAATTATCGGCATGCGTAATCGTCTCGTGCATGCGTATTTCAGGATAAATCTTGATATTGTGTGGCAAACAGTGCGAGAAGATTTGCCAAAGTTGATCGCCCTACTGGAACCGCTTGTGCCGCCGGAGGAAGAATAGTGGCACAGGCAAGCATTGATCGCCTGATCATCAATTCACCTTACGAGGAGCCAACAAAGTACTGGAGTTATGACCGCGAACGACGCACTTTCTCTCTCGTGGAAGGTCGGCGGCCGGCCGGATATGTCGTTGCCTCTGAGGGCTCCCGGTCGTTTGATGACCCGGGCCATTTCGTTGAAATTCCCCTCGTCAATTTGATCCGGCCTCGCGTGCAGGCGTGGCGCGAAGCCGGGTATCCGGGCGTCACGGGCATCACGAAGCGACTGCTGGAACATTGGACAAACCCTGAAGAGTTCGATAATCGGCGGTTATTCTTTTGTCAGCTTGAAGCTGCCGAGACGCTGATCTGGCTTGCGGAAGCGTCCGCCGCCGATAAGGTCGGCGTGGAGCCTCAGTCTGACGGCGGGCCGTTCCAGCGTTTGTGCGCAAAGATGGCGACTGGTTCGGGCAAGACCGTCGTCATGGCCATGGTCATCGCTTGGCATATCCTGAACAAGGTGACCTATCCGCAGGATGCGCGATTTGCCAGGAACGCTCTGATCATCGCCCCCGGGCTGACGGTCAAGAGCCGTCTTGCAGTGCTCGAACCGTCTAATTCGGAGAACTACTATGAAGCTTTTGGCATCGTGCCGTCTTCCCTGCTCGACAAACTGCGCCAAGGCAGGGTTGTCGTCCGCAACTGGCACGCCCTCAACTGGGAAACCGAGGAGAAAATCGCCGGAAAACGTAGCGTCGATAAGCGCGGAGCCAAAAGCGATGAAGCTTATGTCCGCGAAGTTCTGGGCGACTTGGCAAGCGCCCGGAACATCCTGGTCATCAATGACGAAGCTCATCATGCCTGGCGGGTTCCCGCCGAATCCAAGGTCAAAGGCGTAGCCAAGGATGAAATTGAGGAAGCGACCAAGTGGGTGGGCGGTCTCGACCGGATCAACAAGGCACGCGGCATTCTCACTTGCTACGACTTCTCCGCCACACCCTTTGCGCCATCAGGCAAACGGAGTTCCGAGGAGGCGTTGTTCGACTGGATCGTGAGTGACTTCGGCTTGAACGACGCCATCGAGTCCGGATTGGTCAAGACCCCGCGCGTCGTGATTCGCGACGACGCGGTGCCTGATGCCAGGACCTACAAATCCCGCCTGTACCATATCTACAACGACCCGGATGTCAAAGACGACTTGACCAGGAAAGCCAAGCCCGAAGAACCGCTACCGGATTTGGTCATGAACGGTTATTACCTGCTAGGGTACGACTGGCGCGAAACCGCTAAGGATTGGGATACTGCTGGATTCAAGACGCCGCCGGTCATGATTACGGTCGCCAACCGAACTGAGACTGCGGCTCGAATCAAGTATGCGTTGGATCATCGTAAAGTCCGCATCGACGAGCTTTGCGATCCGGAACGTACCCTGCACATCGACTCCAGGGTACTGGGGCAAGCCGAGGCCGCCGAGGAACCGATTGCAGAGGTCGCCATTGACGAAAGCGAGGAAGACGCCGACGACGGCCAAAAACCGAATTTGACCAAGAAACAACTAGCGGAGCAGCTACGCTTGCAGGTGGACACCGTAGGCCAAGCGGGGAAACCCGGCGAGCAGATACAGAAGGTAATTTCCGTGGGGATGTTGTCCGAGGGTTGGGACGCAAAGACCGTGACTCATATCATGGGTTTGCGAGCCTTTACCAGTCAGTTGCTCTGCGAGCAGGTCGTCGGACGCGGCTTGCGCCGGACCGCCTACGAGGCCGACCCGGACACCGGCTTGTTCAAACCGGAGCACGTCAATATTTTCGGTGTGCCGTTCACTTTCCTGCCGCATGAGTCGGCGGAAGGCGTCATCCCGGAACCACCGAAACCGAAAACGGCTATCGAGCCGGTAGCGAACAAAGCGGCTTTTGAAATTTCCTGGCCGAATGTCATCCGTATCGACCACGTCTACCACCCGTACCTTTCTTTGGATTTGGAAAGTGTAACGACCTTGGAACTCGATGCGAGCCGGACGCCAAAACTTGCAGAACTCGCTCCGATTGTCGAGGGCAAACCGGATGCCACAAAAATTGAGGCTATTCATCTGGAGAAACTGGCGAAGGAATTCAGAACGCAACGGATCATCTTCGAAACTGCTAGTGACGTTTACGACCAAATGCAGGGCAACTGGCAGGGTGGTAAGGCTTTCTTGCTGGCCCAGTTGGTGCGGCTGGTCGAGCAGTTCATTCGTTCGGATCAAATCAACATCACTCCGGCCTTATTCGTTCGCGACGATCTCAAGCGCCGTCTCATCATTACGCTCAACATGACCAAGGTGGTCCAGCACATCTGGGAGGCGATTCGTTTCGAGAACACCGAGAAGCTGGAGCCGGTGTTTGATCGTGATCATCCCATCCGCTCAACCGGCGACATGGGGACGTGGTACACCGGCAAGCCCTGCGAGCATACCGTGAAAAGCCATATCAATTTCTGTGTCTATGACAGCACGTGGGAGGCGTCCGAAGCATTCGAGCTTGATCACAACCCCAAGGTAGCAGCCTGGGTGAAAAACGATCACCTGGGCTTCGAGGTGCTCTACGTCTATCGTGGCGTAGTGCGGAAATACCGGCCAGACTTTCTGATCCGGCTTACGTCCGGTGACATGTTAGTATTGGAAACCAAGGGTCGGGACAGCGAGCAAGACCGGACCAAGCGCCAGTTTCTCGACGAATGGGTCAACGCCGTCAACACGCATGGCGGCTTCGGTCGCTGGTCCTGGGTCGTCTCCACGACTCCCAGTGACATCCCGGATATCCTGGCACGACATTCGTCCGCCACCGTCGCGTGAAATCCAAACGACCGTGGCGTCACGTAAGCTTCCCCTGATTTGAGACATGTGATAAGTGGAGTTTTCTGGCAGGATC
>JAPPLK010000068.1 GCA_028819435.1 Nitrospira sp. | reverse complement strand
GCGTCATCTCTTCTTGCCCCTCTTCGATCTTCTTCGCTAACTCAATCTCCCCTTCGCGGCTCAACAACGAGACGCTTCCCATCTCTCGCAAATACAAACGAACGGGATCATCCGTTCGACTCAAGTCACCGGGGGTCAGATCGATTTCCGGGACATTCTTTTCCAGCAAATCTCCCTGTTCCTCGGTCTTCCTGGAAACCGACTCCGGCTCGACCGGCGCTTCGGAAGGAGATTGAACCACCCCGCGTTTCTGAACAGGCTTCCCGACGTGTTCGGTTAGGGGATTCGGGACGGCACCCTTCGACAAGCTTCCTTCGACTTCGCTCAGGACAGGCAGGGCAGGCTCGGGGCCGTCCCCTACAGGGGAACGAACCATTGCGGAGGATGGGCTCGCCTTCTTGCCCCGTTGGCTCTTTGTTGCCAATACCGACTCTTCTTTCCGTAGTTTGGAGGCGATCGTCTTTGCCATAAAGGACCCTTGTCATGGAGCTAAGGTGGAGGAGGCTAACCCGGCTTTTCTCCCGCGCAACGCTTCGATTTGGGAATTCAGACAATCCACGTCATCCGTTCGTTGCTCTCGTTCGGCGATTCGAAGCTGAGCAATCAATTCGTCCAGCCGGGTTCTCAAATGTTTTTGTGACAACGCTCTCAAACAACCCTGAATATACTCATCGCGGTTCTCAAAATGCGTCACGGACACCGCCAACTCCGCAACTGAATCGCGACACGTCTCATCTGATTCGGTTTCCGCGAAGAATCCCAACAAATCAATGCCTCCTTCCACGTCGAGATGTCGCGTTCCTATTTCCACGAGACGGCGATAGAGAGGGGACCGGAAAACCTCAGGCCGCAACTCCTTGAGGTGTTCCGGATGCAAGCTCCCCTGCACCATGAACGAGACGATGTCGCGTTCCTCTCGAAATTCCCTTGTTTCGTTGCGTCGATTGCCGGACGTTGTTGGTGCCTTCCCTTGAGATCGAGGACTGCCCTGACGACGATCGAGCACGGCAGGATATCGATCGAGAAGCAATTGCGGCTTGACGCCCAGTCGCTCGGCGACGCGCTGGACCTGTTCGTTCTTTTCAATAGGGTTTGAACCCTTGGCCAGGATGCGGAGGATGTCGTCGACTCGCCGGGTCCGCTCTTCGATCGTCGCGTGGGCGGCCCCTTCCAGACGTTGAGCCACGGCCCACTCCAACAACGTCAGGGCTTGGTCCTGCAACGCGAGAAAATCTTTCGCCCCATGCGCCCGAACGTAGGAATCGGGATCATGCCCTTGAGGCATGACCACGACCTTGACGGTGATCCCACTCTCCCGGAACACGTCCAGCGCGCGTAACGCCGCGCCGGTCCCCGCGGCATCGCCGTCGAAGATCAGCACAACGGTATTGACGAACCGACGCAGCAGGACGGCATGCTCGGACGTCAGTGCGGTTCCCAAGGGTGCGACAACCTGACGAATGCCCGCCTGGTGCAGCGCCAACACGTCGAAGTAGCCTTCGACGAGCACCAGAGAGTCAAGGTGCGGGGTCGTCTCCCGCGCCTTGTGCAACCCATACAAGACACGACCCTTCTGAAACAACGCCGTGTCCGGAGAATTCAGGTACTTGGGGGTGCCCTCTTCAAACACCCGTCCACCGAATGCAATCACCTTCGCGCCTAGGTCATGGATCGGCAGCATGACCCTGCCGCGAAACCGGTCATAGAATCTCGTGGACTTCGAGGACCCCTGGGCATCCTTGGCCGCCACCAGGCCCGAGGCGGCCAAGTCGGAAGGAGTCGCGCCTTGCCTGGTTAAGTAGTTGGTGAGTCCGTCCCACGAAGGCAACGCATATCCCATACCGAACTCTTTCAGGGTCGGTAATTCAAGACCACGTTCGGCGAGGTAGGCCAAAGCCAACCGGCCTTTGGACGGATCATGCAGGTTCTGCTGAAACCACCCATTGGCCAAGGCATGGAGGCCTTCCAATCGTTTTCGCTGACCTGTTTGGGCTTGCGAAAAGCCCTGTGACGCAGGAAGAGAGATTCCCGCCCGTTCGGCAAGATCTCTCACCGCCTCCGGGAACTCCAACCCTTCCTTCCGCATCAGGAAGGTAAAAATATCGCCTCCGATTCCACACCCGAAACAGTAAAACATCTGTCGCACGGGGGTTACGGTAAAAGACGGGGTCTTTTCCTGATGAAACGGACAAAGGCCTCGAAAATTCTGACCTGTTTTCGATAACGTGACATAGCGGGACACCACGTCCACAATGTCAACGGAGTCACGGATTTGTTGAAGGGTAGCGGGAGGGATTCCAGCTCGTGCCGTTGTCAAGGCTCTTCTCCGAAGCCTCTGTCGGTACCATTTTTCTGGAAGAGCTAGGCGGTCACAACTTATTGGAAAATAATGTTTTTTGCACTATACCAGGGATATGCCGACAAGTCAACACGCGGGAAAGGAGGGCACCGGCTCTCATCGGGATTGCTCCGGCTCCCTGATACCCGATTTGCCGAAGCGTTTACCGAGTTCCTGCTGAATTGCCGTCATGGGAATATCACAATGTCCCATGGCCGCGATGGTGTGAAAGAGCAGGTCCGCCACCTCGTGGATGATTTCTTCCCTGTGTTCTGTTTTCACGGCCAGCACAACTTCTCCGGCCTCCTCCACAACTTTTTTCAGGATGCGATCCGGCCCGTCTTTCATCAAGGAGGACACATAGGAATGCTCTTGTGGATGAGCTTTCCGTTGCCGGACCATTTCATACAGTCGATCGAAAATACTTCCGTTCGCCTCCTCATCGCCGTGTGTCGCCGCCACGCCCTGATGCGTCACTTCCGTAAAAAAACACGTACGGGCTCCCGTATGACACGCGGGCCCCGTAGGTTCGACTTTGACCAGGAGAACGTCCCCGTCACAATCAAGAAACACCCGTTTGCAAAGCAGAAAATTCCCGGAGGTCTCCCCTTTTTTCCAAAGTTGTTGTCTCGAACGGCTCCAAAAGTGCGCATACCCGGTTTGCAACGTCTGATCGAGCGCTGCCCGGTTCATATACGCCACCATGAGAACTGCGCCGTCACGCCAATCCTGGACAACGGCAGGTATCAGCCCGTGCTCATCAAACTGCACCTTGAGGTCGTTGGAAGCCGCGCTTCCTTCAGATTCCACAGCCATTCACGATACGCACGGGAAGCCCGTGTTCCTTGAGGTAGGTTTTGGCTTCACCGATGCTGTAGGTTTGATAATGAAAAATCGAGGCCGCAAGCACGGCATCGGCCTTTCCTTCTCCGAGGGCCTCATACAGGTGCGAGATCGTTCCGGCTCCGCCGGACGCGATGACCGGAATGGACACGGCTTCCGAAACGGCCCTGGTCAACGGCAGGTCATAGCCGTCTTTGGTGCCATCCTGATCCATCGATGTCAACAAGATTTCACCGGCCCCTCTTTCTTCCATGTGTCGGGCCCATGCCACGGCATCCAATCCCGTGGGGTTGCGTCCCCCGTGGGTGAAAATCTCCCATCGCGCGGAGCCCGCTTCCTTGACCTGTTTCGCATCGATCGCCACGACAATGCATTGAGAACCGAATCGACGAGCGCCGGCCGTCACGAACTCCGGATCCTTCACGGCGGATGTATTGATACTGACTTTGTCCGCCCCCGCGTTCAACAATTGCCGAATATTCTCGATGGTACGAATTCCGCCACCAACTGTAAGCGGCATAAACACCTGCTCGGCCGTCCGGGACACGACGTCCAGCAGAGTATCCCGATTTTCGTGAGAAGCAGTGATGTCCAAAAAGCACAGTTCATCGGCGCCGGCTTGATCGTAGATTTTCGCGACCTCGACCGGGTCCCCGGCGTCACGAAGATTCACGAAGCTCACGCCCTTGACCACCCGGCCATCCTTCACGTCCAAACAAGGAATGATGCGTTTGGTCAACATCTCCGCCTCACGCACGAGCCTCGGCCAACGCCGCGGTGAGGTCCAACGCGCCTTCGTATAAGGCCTTGCCGACGATGACCCCGATAATCTTTTGCCCCAACCGTTTGATCGCACGGATATCCTCCACGCGCGTCACTCCCCCCGAGGCAATCAGGGGAACCGGAGATGCCTGCATCGCCTCCCGCAGGGCTGACACGTTCGGCCCCTCCAACATCCCGTCACGACTGATTTCAGTAAAGATGACTCCGGCGAGCGGATAGTCCGTCAAGGAAGCCAACACGTGCCCCGCCGTTGACTCGGAAAGATTTGTCCAGCCGTGCAATGCGACCTTTCCCTGTTTCACGTCGACCCCGACGAAAATTTTTTCGGGGAAGCTTGCACAGGCGTCGTCGAGAAACGCCCGGTTTTCCAATGCGGCCGTTCCCAACACCACCCGGCCGACGCCATAAGAAAAATACTCTTCCATGACCTCCAACGATCGTATCCCCCCACCCACGTGAATCGGGATGGAAACGGCCGCGGCAATCGCTCGCACCTGCGCCATGTTGTGAGGTTTCCCGTTGACCGCGCCATTGAGATCGACGACGTGCAACCGTTCGGCGCCCAGAACTTCCCATTGCCGGGCCATGGCCGCAGGATCGTCTGAATAGGTCGTTTCCTGCGCCATGTCACCTTGCCGGAGCCGTACGCACCGCCCGTCTTTCAAATCAATTGCAGGGATCACCATCATGAGTTGAACAACCTTCCTGGAACCTGCTTTTGTTGAGTGTATGCCTCGAAGGAGACATCCCCGGTAAGACGAGACGGAAACGTACGCTACTCCGTACCCAAGGGTAAGCTTTGCAGCACGCGAACGACCCCTGTGCGCGCCAACTCTTCGGCCGTAACAAATGTTCCTCCTCGTTCGAGGAATCCCTTGAAATCATGGGTCAGCGGCTTTTGCTCTTCGAAATAATCGCCCACCCACAACACCTTGCCGTCCTTGACCCCGACCAACCGGAATTCGAATC
Source organism: Nitrospira sp. (assembly GCA_028819435.1). Classification (GTDB taxonomy): domain Bacteria; phylum Nitrospirota; class Nitrospiria; order Nitrospirales; family UBA8639; genus Bin75. Next base: position 3,764 of record JAPPLK010000068.1, on the reverse strand, counting down.
CGACGGCCGCGGGATGAGCGGCAAACTTCGTGCCTTCCCGTTCGCGGTACACTCGGACAACGCCCTCAAGAACCGCATCCACGTCCAGCCGTTCTCCCAAGAGACGCGCCGATTCCCGACTATTCTTGGCTTGGACAGATCCCTCCAAGCTGCCAAGGACCTGTCCGTCGGTTTCAGGCGGGATGACCTGAATCCGGGGCTTGAGCCGTAACTGGGAATACACCATATGCCGGATCATGTCGGGAACGGAGTCCGGCACGGAAACCTGTACCTGGCGAGACCGGCCGGGAAGCGATGAACCGCTGACACTCCCCAACGACTGATGGATTTGGGGATTAGCAAGGTCCGCCGGAGGCTGTGTTCTGAAAGCAAGAGAGATTCCCTGCTTCGCTTTGACCACGCGAAACGGCGCAATCGCAATTTTGGTGATAGTTTGAGACGCAAGCTGGGGATGCGATTTAACGGTGACCGGGTCCGCAGCACATGCCCCACACCCCCAAAGCAGAAGGAACGTCGCCGACAGCCAACGTGCCTGTCGCCGGTGCGCCCCAGTGGTGATGAAAGCGCTCAATTCCATGCCCCGAAATTTTTGAGCAATTGAAGCCCGACCTTTTGACTTTTTTCCGGATGAAATTGACAGGCAAAGACCTTTCCCTTGGTCACACTCGACACAAAAGGAACGCCGTACCGTGTTTCGGTACACACCACGTCAGTCTCTTCCGGTTCCACGTAATAGGAATGGACAAAATAGACGTGGGCTTCAGAACTGATGCCTTCGAATAACGGCATGGGCCGCTTCACCTGAATCGTGTTCCAGCCCATATGCGGAATTTTTAACGACGCTTGAGCCGGTCCGGAAGGAAACCGCTTTACTTTACCTTTGAAAATATTCAACCCCTTATGCACGCCAAATTCTTCGCTCTCCGAAAAAAGGACCTGGAACCCCACGCAAATACCCAAGAACGGCTTGTCCTGAGCGATTGTCCGGCGCAACGGCTCGACCAGACCATACCGTTGGAGATTGCTCACGCAATCGCCGAAGGCCCCCACCCCGGGAAGCACGACGTGGGTTGCTCGATCAATGATCGCAGGATCGCTCGTGACGACCGCGTGATGACCGACGGTTTCAAAGCCCTTCTGGACGCTTCGCAAATTCCCTCTCTCATAATCGATGATGGCGATCATGCCTGCTTTATCACTCCTCGCTCCGAAATCCCTCCTTACGAAAGCTAGACGAGAACCCCTTTTGTGGATGGGACTCCAACCACCCTATCGTCCTGGCGAGTCGCCTGATCCATGGCTTTTGCAAAAGCCTTAAATACGGCTTCGATCATATGGTGAGGATTCCGGCCGTACCGAACGTTGACGTGCAGATTCAACCCGCCTTGCGTTGCCAGGGCCTGAAAAAAATCTTCAAACAAGCCGAGATCAAACCCTTTCACTTCACGATGGGACAACGTCACGTTATACACAAGAAACGGCCGTCCGCTCAGATCGACCACGACTTCCGCCAGGGTTTCATCGAGCGGGACAATGGCCCACCCAAACCGGCGGATACCGGCTTTGTCTCCCAGCGCTTCCCTGAAGGCGCTGCCCAACACCATACCGATGTCCTCGACCGTATGGTGATCGTCAATATGGGTATCGCCCTTGGCATCAAGCACGAGATCAAACAATCCGTGTCGCGCGAAAGCATCCAACATGTGGTCCACGAACGGAACGGGAGTGGCAATCCGGCGTTGCCCCGTCCCATCCAGCCCCAATTCCACGCGAATGGTGGTCTCGGAGGTGGATCGGTCTACCGCCGCCCATCGCGGTTTGTCTGCAAGATTCATGATCCCCGGCTTTCTATGGAACGAGCGTGGGCTTGGAGCCCCTCCATGGCGGCCAACCGCGTGACGTATGGGGTGACGACTTTCAGTTGTGCCTGGGTATACGCCACGACGTTCGTTCGTTTAATGTAATCATCGAGCGACAGCGCTGAAAAAAACCGCGCGGAGCCACCGGTTGGCAGTACGTGATTCGGACCGGCCACGTAATCCGCCACGGCCGGGGGAGTATGGGCCCCCATGAACACCGCACCGGCATGCCGAATTTTTTTCACGTAGTCAAAAGGCCTGGGCAACAGAACCTCCAAATGTTCGGGAGCAATGGCATTGGCCACGTCAAAGGCTTCGTCCAGGTTCGAGACAACGAAGATTTTAGCATACCGGCCAACGGAATACGCGGCAATATGTCGTCTCGTCAGTTTGGGCAATTGATTGCGAATTTCCCGGGCAACCTTCTTGGCGAACGCCGTCGAGGTCGTGACCAGGTAGACGCGGGCTTCTTCATCGTGTTCGGCTTCGCACAACAGGTCCGCTGCGCAATGGGCGGGATCAGCGGATTCATCCGCAATCACCAGCAGTTCGCTTGGTCCGGCAACCATGTCGATATCGACGGTCCCGTACACCGCCCGTTTGGCCGCGGCCACGTACATGTTCCCCGGCCCGACGATTTTGTCCGCCCGGGGAATCTGCTTGGTGCCATACGCCAACGCCCCGATCGCCTGCACGCCTCCGACCCGGTACACTTCATCGACGCCGGCGAGATCCGCCGCGACCAACAAACAAGGATCGACGGCCCCGGACGAAGTGGGGCTACACATGACGACCCTCGGCACCCCGGCAACTTTGGCGGGGATCGCGTTCATCAAGACCGTGGAGGGATACAAGGCTTTCCCTCCTGGTACGTACAAGCCCACGACCTCCAGCGGGGTGATGAGCTGCCCGAGTTTCACGCCCTTTTCCTCACTCACCCACGTCGAGACCCGCTGCTTGCGATGAAACGCGCGAATGCGCCGCGCGGCAAATTGCAAGGCTTGCAGGTCAGCCCTTGGAAGACTCGCATACGCCTGCCGGATTTCTTTCGAGGACACCAGAAACTTTTTGGGTGACAAGGCCAGACCGTCAAATTTCTTGACGTATCGCGCGACCGCGGCGTCGCCATTGCGTTCGACGTTTTTCAGAATACGCTTCACGCGCGTTTCGATCTTGGCGTGCTGCCGGGCGGCACGATTGCAGACCTCGGCCAACGCCTCGGGATAGGCTTTATCTTTTGAAGAAAAAACGTTCATCACGCCCTCAGGCGCAGGCCGTCTTGGGACGACTCTTGCGCAGCCTGTTAATCATGGTGGTAATCGCCTGATGCTTCATTGTCAAGCTGGCACGATTCACGATCAAGCGTGCCGTCGATTCCGCAATCGTTTCCATTTCCTTGAGGTTGTTGGCTTTCAGCGTCTCTCCGCTCGACACCAAGTCCACGATACGATCCGCCAAACCCACGACCGGCGCCAATTCGATCGACCCGTACAACTTGATAATCTCGACCGGAATGCCCTGCCGGTTAAAATGCCATTCCGTAATGTTGGGATACTTCGTGGCAACCCGGAGTTTTGACGATAAGCGCGTGCGCGCATCCAGTCCCGCCAAGGCCGCAACGGAGATCCGGCACCATCCGATCCGCAAATCCAGGGGTTCATACACGTCCAGTTGTTGCTCTAATAATAAATCTTTCCCCGCCACACCCACGTCGGCGGCGCCATACTCCACGTACGTCGGCACGTCCGTGGGGCGGACAACCAAAAAAGACAGCCCGGACTGCGGCACTTCGAAAGCCAGTTTGCGATCGTCAGCGGATAATTCCGGGCTCAGATAGCCCGCTTTCTGAAACAAGGCCAGTGTCTGATCCAGGAGTTTTCCCTTCGATAGTGCGACGGTCACCAT
>JAPPLK010000007.1 GCA_028819435.1 Nitrospira sp. | reverse complement strand
AGATAAGAAGCTAATTGAAGCCGGAAGGAAAACCGGCTATCTTACTCACTTCACAAATGCGAGGCGGGACAATGGAGAACAATATGACCCAACCCTTTCACGATCTTGTCGAAGTGGTAGCTAAACTTCGTTCTCCCGAGGGATGTCCTTGGGATATCAAGCAAACCCACGAATCACTCAAACCGTTTCTATTGGAGGAAGCCTATGAAGTACTTGAGGCTCTTGATACGGAAAATCCTCGGCACCTGTGTGAAGAGCTTGGAGATCTTCTGCTCCAGGTTCTACTCCATGCCCATATCGAGTCGGAGAAGCAGGCATTCAACATTGAAGACGTCATCATGGATTTGACGCACAAACTCATCCGCAGGCATCCTCACGTCTTTTCAGCCACTGGGGCTCGCAAACTCGATTCCGAACAGGTCGTCAATCAATGGGAGGCAATCAAACGGGGCGAACGTTCGACGGAATCCGATTCGATTCTAGCGGGAATTCCCGCTTCGCTTCCCTCCTTGTTGCGAGCCCACCAGATTCAAAAACGAGCGGCGCGCGTCGGATTTGACTGGGAGACACCCGAACAGGTATTTGAAAAACTTGACGAAGAATTGGAGGAACTGCAAGCGGCAGCCCCCTGCCTCCGCAACTCCAAGCCTTCCTTGCAGGAACCGGAAACGAACGCGACCATTGAACACGAATTGGGGGACGTGTTATTTACCATCGTCAACGTGGCGCGTTTTTTACGGATCAACCCGGAAGAGGCCCTGCGCAAGGCAAACAACCGTTTCACCGCACGTTTCCAATATATGGAACGTCAAGGGGCTCAAGAGAAAAAATCCCTTGGAGAAATGACGGCTTTGGAATGGGAGACGTTATGGGAAGCCGCCAAAGAGCAGGAAACAACCGAAAGCCCCCATACGCCCCTCTCGCTCGAAACCCGGGACCATGACCATGAATGACCCGGAACCCCAGGAACAAAACAAGCGCGTAGGCCTGCATCCGGCGATCGTCCTCTTCGGGGTGATTATCGGGCTGTGGCTATTTATCCAGGCGATTATTCCAAAATCCAAGAATATTCAGCCCCCACAGGGAAATGAAGTGAGATCGGAACAACTTGCCCTGCTGCTGAAGGAAGCCGAATCAGCACCGGTGCCTCCGGTTAAAGTCACGGCTCACGTGCAGGGGATGAATGCCTTGAGCCTGCTCGTTCCGCAACAGACCACCGACAGCCAAGTCGTGGCTTTGCTCAATTACCTGAGACGGTCACGAATGGATGGCTCCCTGGCTTCGCAGGTTCCCGCCACCACGCCGGGAAACAATCTGGGGGAATTTGCCATCGCCGACGTGTATATTTTTTCCGATCCCAAATACGCCGTGCCGGAGGCCGTTGAAATTTTGTCGGTGGGCGCCCACGCACCCGGGGACTTTTACCAAAGTTCCATTCCATTCGAAATAGCCATGGAACAAGTGCGCGGGCATTACGCCGTGAATCTCAACCAGAAAAATCACCCCGAACGGGCCTCCCTGGGATTCGGCGAAAAAGCCACGGGGCTGTACTCGCGCCGCTATCAACCCTTGTTTTAGGCTGACGCTCTCCCTTGCTACAGACTCACGATCACCCAGTACCCCTGATGTGAAAATCGCCTCTTTCCGTCATTCCCGCAGTAGTAAGCGGGAATCCAGGGTTTTGGGTTCCAGACGGGTTCACATGAATGAAAGAGCAGAAGGGAAAGACCCTGGATTCCTGCTTTTGCAGGAATGACGGTTCGGGGTGTCATTGGCAATTTTCTCTCTCCCCTGGTGGATTATAGCCCGACTTTATCTGTGATTTCTTGTCGGAGGCCGTCTCGTTCCTGGTGCATCCAGGCTTCGAGGCGGGGAAAGAGGTGGGCCCAAGTGCCCGTGAAGGGGTCGAGCATAACGTCCCGGCGATCGTTGAACAGGTTTTCCTCATTGGCGATTTCAAGCTTACGGTCTGCAATGGCTCGTCCGAGCAGTTGATTGATGCGAAGTTGCTGGCCGACCGTTCCGCCTGCAAGCTGCAAGATCTTCGTCTTGAGCAGGTCCAATTCTTCTTCAAGAGCGATTTTGACCCGCACCCCCTGCGGGGTCGCCCAATGCGGACGTTGCACGGAATAATCGAAGGACAATGCGGACTCCCTGGGCTCACGATACGGCCCCATCACCTTCAGGATCGTATACGGTTCAACCATTACAACTGTGCCCTTTCCCGAACCACGTGACCGTCTGAAGCCCTGGGTTGAATTTGCACCAGGTCCAGGCTGCCCGTACCGAGAACCGGGCCCGTCCATTTCTGAAAACCATCCCGCATATTGACGAGAGTCGTATACCCATCCCGGCTCAGAAAGTCACACGCGAGACGACTTCGTTCACCCTGAGAACAGTACACTAAAATGGTTTTCGTCTCCTTGGGCACTTCGGTGCTGAAACGCGTTTCAAGATACTCAAAGGGAATATGTTTCGCTCCCGGGACGTGGCTTTGGAGAAATTCTTTTTGACTGCGAACGTCCACGACCATCAAATCCGAATTGGTCCCGGCGTCATACTGCTCCACCAATTGCCGGGCCTCGTCGGCATCCGCTTGGCGATACAGGGTCCCCGTCCGAACCAGGGTGCCGTCGAGTTCCCGACCCGATGCCAAATGGGCAAGTTGCAATCGCAGAACGGCCAACGCTTCAGACTGTTGCCGGGCCGTTTCCCTTGATTCATTCTGGCCGTCATACTGTTGACGCGTGAGATCCTTGACCGTTTGCGACAGAAACCTGAGACGCCACCACGTCAGGGCGATACCGCCGACCAGGATTCCGACTCCAATGATGAGCAGGACAGTCATTGGGTTGGCTCTACCCCACCTAACCACCCCCTACAAAGGGGAGGAAAACGACTCTCCCCCTTACCTCTCCTTTGTAAGGAGGGGTAAGGGGAGGTAGAGAGTTTGCATGGAAAAACAAACCGTGTACTACCACCACGTCGTCTCTATTAGATTGTCAACGAATGAAGACAGGAAGCCATGGCTGGTCGGGGCGAGAGGATTTGAACCTCCGACCCCCGCGTCCCGAACGCGGTGCGCTACCGAACTGCGCTACGCCCCGACGACCTTGCTTTCGTTTACTCTTTCCTGACCGGCAACTCACAGGGTAATCCATGAGCCTCGGCGACCGCCGGATACGTGATCGCCCCCTGACGCACGTTCACCCCGCGGGCCATACCCGGATCATGTAGAGCCGCTTCGACTCCCCTGTTGGCCAACCGGACTATAAAAGGTAGGGTTGCCTGGGTCAAGGCATAGGTGGAGGTTTGTGGCACAATTCCGGGAATATTTGTCACGCCGTAATGCCGGACCCCGTCCACTTCAAAAATCGGGTCGGCGTGCGTGGTCGGCCTCGTGGTCTCAACGCACCCTCCCTGGTCAACCGCGATATCCATGATCAACGCGCCTTTTTGCATCGTCGCCACCATGGACCGGGAAACCAGAACCGGACTTTTCGCCCCCCTGACCATGACGGCCCCGATCAATAAATCCGCGCTTTTCACGGTTTCTGCAATCACGAGTCTTTGAGAGGCCAACGTCGTCAGGTTGTTTCCGAAACGCTCCTGCAATCTCTGCAGTTGACTCATGTCGTTACCGATGACGGTGACTCGCGCCCCGAGCCCAAGCGCAATTTCCACCGCGGTTGAGCCGACTCCACCGGCGCCAAGAATGACGACGTGCCCTCGTGCTACTCCCGGCAGGCCGCCGAGGAGAATGCCCTTTCCACCCTGCGTCCGCTCCAGGTAATGCGCGCCAATCTGCACCGCCAGCTTTCCGGCGATCTGACTCATAGGCAGCAACATGGGCAGGTGGCCTCTCTCGTCTTCCATGGTTTCGTACGCAATGGCCGTGCACCCGGATTTCATCAACGCCTCGGTCAAGGTCTTCGACGACGCCAAGTGGAGAAACGTGAACAATGTATGACGGGGCTGCAAAGACACAATCTCCGACGCGAGCGGTCCCTTGACCTTGAGGATCATTTCAACCCGGTCGAAGAGTTCCTCCGCCGACGACGCAATGCGCGCCCCCACCGCGCGATACGAATCATCAGAAAAACCTGATCCTTGGCCGGCAGTGGTCTCGACCCAGACCTCATGGCCGTTCCGAACGACTTCATCCACCCCTTCCGGCGTTAAGGCCACCCGGAATTCATGGTCCTTGATCTCTTTGGCGATGCCGATCTTCATGTCTCTCCATTATCGCATATGACTGGACAGAAGAAAGAACCCTCCTGTACTATTTTGTGCTTCGCAACAAAATCTGTTAAGAGAGGCAACCATGAGTGGATTCAAGCATCATATTTTCATTTGCATTAATCAACGGCCCAAGGGTGACCCCAGGGGGTGTTGTGCCGACAACCGGTCCGCGGAACTGCACGCATTCTTCAAACAGGAAGTTCAGCGACTCGGTCTCAAGGGCATCGTCCGGGCCAATAAGGCCGGGTGTCTGGATCATTGTGAATATGGTCCCAGCGTCGTCATTTACCCGGAAGGCGTCTGGTATTGGGTCGGGAACGAAGACGACGTCACGGAGATTATGGAACGACACGTGGTCAAGGGCGAATTGGTCGAACGCCTGCTCATGCCCGGGCACGACGTTCCGCCGCTCCGGATGGAATCCCGCGCCACTCCCATCGCCTCCTAAACGTTCAGTTCCATGGCGCAACACAAGTTGTTTCAATCATAACGATCAACATACATGAGTACATGAGCCCGACATGTCGGCGAATGAAAACAAATGGAAAGCGAACCAGGAAAAAGTCTCGTTCCTCAAACAGTTTCCCGGGCTGCTTCGGTCCTGGGATGAAGCAACCGGCCGCACCGTCACGTCCGTAACCACGATTGAACACAGCGACGCCAAGGTGCTCATGCTCGATAACGGGACGTTTGCCATTGTACCACCTCTGGCACCTGAACCGAAGCAACTCCGGGAGGGGATAGAGGCCGCAGAGGCCCGTCTTCGGGACTTGTATCCCGACGCCTACCACGAATACGAAACACTGGCCCAACGGGACCGGGAAGCAACCCGGTCGGCACGCATGGAAAATATCCTGGGTGCCATTCACAACAACCTGGACGACATCCCCGAGTTAAAGGACCGGATTCGTTCGCTCGTCAAACAGTGGAATTCATAATATGCGACGTCCCGAAAACATGTTGGATATGTTCTCCGGGGGTCTGTTCGAAGGAGTGAAACCCATGATGGTATCTCGAGATCACCTGGTCCGTCACCCGGACCGCTGCACACATAAGGCCGTCTGCATACCCGTCTGCCCCACTGGGGCTTGGCTATCGACCCCCCCGTATAAATTCGACGAATCGCGGTGCATGGATACGTGTCGGATGTGCCTTGACGCCTGTCCCTCACAAGCGATTTACGCGGTGTTTCGCAAAGGCGAAAAATTACTCGTTCCGCAGGCCGAGTAACCGCTTTTATCCGACGGCTTTGCGCAGGTATCCCCAATAGGCCGTACCGGCAGACGTGGTTCCGGTCAGCGTGGACGCGGCGATGATCCGGTAAACCTCATACCGTGAAATCTTCAATTTCCGTGCCGGATCCAAGAGATTGTCGCACGTAGTCAGAAGATGCAACGTTTTCAAAGCGATAAGGACCGGCCACATACACGCCAGACGAAGACGAAGGTCTCGTCGCGGAATCGACGTGGCGTACAGCCATCCCTGATCCAGGTGGGCGAGCGCCGTCCGGACCAACGATTGCAGGATCGGGCTGAAGCCGGCCATCGTGCGCGTATCCAATAAATCCCGCGGCTCCAGACCCGCCGGGGCCAACATCTCCAGTGGGATATAACACCGCCCGCGGCGAAGGTCCGTTGACAGGTCCTTCAAGATATTCGTCAATTGCAGGCCTTTCCCGAACCGGATGCCCGTACGAATTTTGGCTTCCCTGTCCCAACTCCGCCGGATGCGAGGCAAATGGGCATATATGACATTGGTCCAAAACTCCCCAACACAGCCTGCAATCCTATACGTGTAGTCGTCGAGGTCCTCCAGCGAAGAAAGTGCGGCCAGGTCGGCCTCGGAGGCTCCGGGGAAACGGTCGAGATCCATTTCCATGCCACTGATGAGAATCGGCAGGACGTGGCGGATCTCCACCCGGTCATCAGGCGTCAGGCTTTCGTACACGTGAAAACAGTGGTCGAGATGTTCCAGCAAGGTCCGTTCGCCGGGATGCTCCTGTTCCGAAACCGTCACGGCTTGAATGGCTTTGATATCTTCGTGATTGCAAGCTTCCTGCACGAATTGAAGCTTGAGTTGCCCTAACAACGTGGCCCTGGTGTTCCGATCCAGCCGGCCTGCATCCGCGATGGTATCGGCCGCGCGGGCAAACAGGTAGGCCAAACCCACTTGTTTGGCTACGCACCCCGGCAACACGGCCAGGGTCAGGTAAAACGAACGCGACACTTGCTTCAAAACGTCACGCAGCAAATACCGCTCAACGGAATCCACTCCCATCATCGACTTTATGGCCGGACTTCGAGAAGACCTTCCATCCCTTCTTCACGGTGGCTGGGAAAAAACAACAACTGTTTGTCACAATAAAAGGTATACGTTCCCGGCACCTGCGCCACGAACCGAATCGTGACATCGTCGCCGGCATCCACGTTGACATCCTGCTGAAGACCCGCGTCCGGATGATCCATAATGAAATTATGAGGGGTCAGAAAACTCTGGTTTTCCAGGCGAAATTCGACAGGCTCACCCGCTTGGATGCTAATATGCGACGGGGTATAAGCATAACTGTCCAGCACGATGAAAGCCCGCTGGATCCCCTCGGAATCCGGTTCGAGAAACAACACCTCCTGGTCGGTCTCCCCAAGCGCGCGAACCGATGAAAGACCTGTCAATACGCAGCAGAACAGCCCGGCCAACCAAAATTTATTTCCCATCAAACCTCCCTTTATGTATTCATTCATTCGTGAACAATTCCAACCCCCTCTCCCCTGGAGGGAGAGGGCTGGGGTGAGGGGGCACCTTGACTCTCCCCAAAATCGTATTACTATATCATGATAGGATGAATAGAGAAGGAACTTCTTTTGAGTTGCAGAGGAGAAACGCATGAAAAAGCTGAAAGGCATTGGATTGCTGCTGCTGTCCAATATTCTGATCTTTGTCACCCTGTCGATCACCTTCACGATTCTCGTGGAAATGGTCCTGCCCGCGTTCGGGATCGACCTCCGCGGTTCGTTCATGCAACAGGACCTTTTATGGGCTTTCGTCATCGGCTTCGGTGGCGCCTTCGCCAGCTTGGCGTTTTCCAAGCAAATGGCGCGCATGATGTTGGATTGCGTGCAGATTACCCAGCCTCGGAACTCAGCCGAATTGCTCGTCTATGAAACAGTACACAAAATCGCCAACCGGCTGAACATCAAGACGCCGGAAGTGTGGATATACGATTCTCCGGACCCCAATGCCTTTGCCACTGGCCCCTCGAAGAACAACTCGATGGTGGCCGTATCAACCGGATTGTTGGCCAACTTGAACGAAGGCGAAGTCCGGGCCGTGCTGGCCCATGAAATGGGACACGTCTATAACGGCGACATGTTTACAACCACGATCCTAGCCGGCCTGATGAATACCTTCGTCTATTTCATCAGCCGGATCGTCTATCGCCAGGTGGCCGAACGCAATCCCATGTTGGGCCTCGGGGTCTACTTCTTTCTCCAGATCGTCCTGTCGATCCTCGCGATGATTCCCATCAGTTGGTGGTCGCGACGCAGGGAATTTTCCGCGGACAAGTTTGCGGCCAATACGGTGGGCAAGGAGCACATGATTTCGGCGCTGCAAGCGATCGAGAGATGGGTGAATCGAGTCGAATATCAATATCAGACGGAAGACGCCCTGGCGACCATGAAAATCTCAGGTCAAACCCGAAGTTTCATGCAGATCTTCTCGACGCATCCCCCCATAGAAGCCCGTGTCGCCGCCCTGCAGAAACTGTAACAGGTGTTATTCTTGCGAAAGTAGGTGCGGGATAATGTCGCAGTTTTCCTCCCCTTTGTAAGGGGAGGTCAGGTGGGGTAGAGTCTGATCGTCGGGTGACTACAACTGCCTCTACCTCCCCTTGCTCCTCCTTACAAAGGAGGGGAATCAATGGTCTAGCGTCCCAATTACAGGTTTAGCCAAGGTTTTTTCGCAATCAAATACCAGGCCGTTGCGCCCAAGAGGCCACCGATGCACCAACCCACGAGTACGTCGGTGGGGTAATGGGCGCCGAGGTAGACGCGGGAGATGCCGCCGAAGAGCAGAAGGGGGGCCGCGACCCAGCGGGTTGAGGGAAAAAGGATTCCAAGCAGGGCCGCGGCGGTCGCCGTATTCACCGCATGATTGGAAGGCAGGCTGAACACGGCCCCGCAACCAGTCAGTTCATGAACCTCCGGCAGAACCTGACACGGCCGGGGACGGGCAATCCAGAACTTGAGTTGGGCTCCGACGAAATCCCCCACCCCGATCGAGACACCCAGGACTGAGGTAACCAGCAGGCCGTGACGCCAATCAAGCCACGCGCGCCAAGCCAGAAACGCCACGATCAGCAGGATGAGATTTCTGGCTGAGGAACATTGCAGCATCAACCAATCCAGGGCGGCCGACTGCCCAGCCCAGCCATTGACGACGTAAAACACTGCCGTATCCCAATCCATTGTCTCTCCCGTCTTCTTTGGTGACTAATGATATGCTAGGATG
>JAPPLK010000110.1 GCA_028819435.1 Nitrospira sp. | reverse complement strand
GGAATGACAACAGGTCGAGCGGGCAGCAAGTTTGACAAAGTAGCTTCCAGTTGCTACTCAATTGTCCATGAGATCAGTTGATATGAAAATGCTCAACAGTCGGCTGAACGAGTACGTCCGGCTGGCGGCATCTGGTGAAACCGTTCTGGTGACGGACCGCGGCCGGGTGATCGCAGAGATCAGTCCTCCCCAAATAACCAGAAACCCGATACTGGCCGATGCACTGTTAGCCGAGACTGTGGGCAAGGGCTGGTTGACGCCCCCAGTACTCCCCGGGGCAGGAAAGCTTCCAACGCCGGAACCGATTGCGCCACTCCAAAACCTACTCGGCGAACTGGATCACGATAGAAGCGAACAGTGATTTGAGCAAGACAGCCCCTTGATTAAATTCGGAACCAAGAAGGACCTATTGACTTTCCCTCCAAAATTGCCCTAAATGTCGCATAAGAAGTATTATGTCAAATTATAATTCTTTATTAGGACCGACGTATCGAGGGTTCGGTTCCATTCAGCAGCCGGACGATATTCCCCTTGTGTTTGCCTATGACGAAGCTGCTCAGGAGAAGGCTGAAGATCAAAAATTGGAGGTCGGAGGTCATGAACCAGCCGATCAACGGCAAGGTTGCAAAGGCCATGATCGCGCCTCCTGAAGAATATTTCCAGATTCCGACGGTAACAGCCCAGATTCCTACCAGAATGAGTCCTATGGAAAAGTGAATTCCCAAGAGTCCTCCTAAGCCCGTGGCAACGCCTTTACCACCACGAAACTTCAGGAAAACAGGAAAGAGATGCCCCAACACAACCGAGAGTACAGCCAACAAGGCCCACAAGTTCAGGCCCGACCCTAAACCGGCGAGCCACCCAACTAGCCACCCTTTTCCCAAGTCACCGGCTAACGTGAGGATACCGACTTTTTTCCCGCATAGGCGCAGCACGTTCGTAAAGCCGATGTTCCGACTGCCTGCTTGCCTGGGGTCCGGCGCGCCGAACAGACGTGAAAACACGAGTCCGAATGGGATTGAGCCAAGCAGATAGGCTCCGAGGCAGGAAAGCAGCCCGAGAATTTCAGGAGACATGACTGGCGCGGACGCTATGCGTGCCACCCTTTTCTGGAAAACCCGTTCCAGGCCTCGAAAATGTATTGTCCGCCGGAAATCAGCGAAAAGATCAAAGCCACCTGAAGAGTCAGGGTTCCAATAAAATGCAGGTTCAGGGTGGACATGGTAACCGCTCCTTCGAGGGTCAAAATGATGATCCCAATAATTTGGAGTACGACTTTATATTTCCCCAATGTCCCCACCGCAATGATGATGCCTCGACTTGCCGAAACAAATCGGATTCCGGTCACGGCCAAGTCGCGTACAATCAGCGCAATAGCGAGCCAAGCTGCAACCCGTTGGAATTGGACGAGCAACACCAGCCCGGAAATCACCAGAAACTTATCGGCTATAGGGTCGAACAGCCTGCCAATTTTGGTGACTTGCCCGCGTCGCCGTGCAATATATCCGTCCAGCCAGTCCGTCAGAGCTGCCAAGCCGAAGATTGCCGCAGCCCACGTGGATCGTACGGCCGTGGGGGTTGAAAAGAGACCGATATAGACCGGCACCAATAAGATCCGTAAAAATGTGAGCGTATTCGGCAGGTTGAATGTACGCTCAGTCCTGTCGTTCACAGGGACGGATTTCGGCTGGGCTTTGGCGACATGAGTTGGTGCCATGGTTAGAATGTGACGCCTGAGCCCTTTCCCGCCACCTGACAAATCTTCTTTAATTCTTCAAGTAAAACTTTCAATTTATTGAGTGGGACCATTGTTGCTCCATCAGAGAGCGCGTCGTCCGGATTCGGATGGACTTCCATGAAAAACCCATCACAGCCGGCTGCCGCCGCGGCGCGAGCCAAGGGGGCAATAAATTCACGCTGGCCGGATGAATGCGTTCCCCCTCCTCCTGGTAGTTGCACGCTATGCGTGACGTCAAAAACCACGGGATACCCCAACTCCTTCAGGACTGGCAAGGCTCGCATGTCCACCGCCAGATTATTATAGCCGAACGAGAATCCTCTTTCAGTGAGGACGATCCGGCGAGTCCCGCTCTCTTCTAATTTTTTGACGACGTTGTTCATATCCCAAGGAGAAAGGAACTGTCCTTTTTTGACGTTGACGGTCTTGCCCGTTTCCGCCGCGGCCACCAGCAGGTCGGTCTGCCTGCACAGAAACGCGGGGATTTGCACTACGTCCACGACCTGCACGGCTTGCCGAACTTCTTCAACGCTGTGGACGTCGGTCAGGACCGGCACGCCAACCTGTTCCTTCACTTTTTGGAGGATGGCCAGACCTTCCTGAATACCGGGGCCCCGGTAAGAGTGGATGGAACTTCGGTTGGCTTTGTCGTAGGAGGACTTGAAGAGATAGGGAAATCCGACCGACCAGGCAATCTCGGACACCTGATATGCCGTGTCGAGAACAATCTGCTCGTTCTCGATGACGCAGGGTCCCGCAATCAGGAAATGCGGATGCTCTCCTCCGCCGGTAAAACCTCCCAACGGAACATCTTGCATCATGGTGTCTTTTGTCATTCAAAACCTGTACAAAATCACGTCCCCTCTCCCTTGACGGGAGAGGGTTGGGGTGAGGGTGAAACAAACTATCGGCCGAATTTGCGTTTCAGCGCCGCTTGGATGAACGATTGAAACACAGGATGCGGGGCATGTGGTCGTGACCGGTATTCAGGATGAAATTGGGTCCCCAAAAACCAGGGATGGTCTTGTAATTCGATGATTTCGACGAGACGCCCATCCGGTGACGTACCACTCAACACCAGGCCTTTCGCCGTCAGGGTCTCGCGGAAATCATTATTGAATTCGTACCTGTGCCGGTGTCGTTCCTGAATCTCCGTCGTCCCATAGATTTGTTGGGCCAGGGAACCTTCTTGCAGACGACAGGCGTAATTGCCAAGTCGCATGGAGCCGCCCTTGTCCTCCACCGTTCGCTGTTCCGGCAACAGGTCAATCACCTTGTAGGCCGTAGCCGAATCGAATTCGCCGCTGTTGGCTCCTTCCAGCCCGGCAACGTGACGGGCAAACTCCATGACTGCACACTGCATGCCCAAGCAGAGTCCCAGGAGCGGAATGCCCTTTTCCCTGGCGTAGCGGACCGCCGTCACTTTGCCCTCGATGCCCCTTGTGCCGAACCCCCCTGGAATCAAAATCCCATCAGCATCACTCAAGAATTGCTCGGTGTCGCCCCGTTCAAGGTCTTCCGATTCGATCAATCGGACGTTGACTCCGGCGTCATTGGGCAAACCACCGTGTACAATCGCCTCAGACAAACTTTTGTACGACTCCTTGAACGCCATGTATTTTCCGACCATCCCGATGGTCACTTCATGCGTCGGGCGTTTAAGTTTTTGCACCATGGCGTCCCAATCGCGGAGATTGGGCGGACCGGATTCCAAGCGCAGGGACCGAACGATCAACTCATCGAGTCCTTCTTTTCGTAACACGATTGGCACTTCGTACACGGTATCGACGTTTTTCGCGGTGATGACCGCTCCTTTGTCCACGTTGCAGAACAATGCGATTTTATCCTTCAACGATGGCGCCAGGAACCGGTCGGTCCGGCACAGCAGGATATGGGGTTGGATGCCAATTTCGCGAAGTTTGTTCACCGAATGTTGCGTGGGTTTGGTTTTTAACTCCCCTGCGGTTTCAATAAACGGCACCAGGGTGAGATGAATATAGAGAACGTTTTCCCTGCCCACGTCAAACGGCATTTGCCTGATGGCTTCGAGAAACGGCAGGCTTTCGATGTCCCCGACCGTTCCTCCGATTTCCACGATTACCACGTCCGTGCCGTGCGCCACGCCGAGAATCGTCTCTTTAATCTCGTCGGTAATATGGGGGACCACCTGCACCGTGCTTCCCAGATATTCGCCCCGGCGCTCCTTCTTGATGACCGAGTCGTAAATCCGTCCCGTGGTGCAATTATTGTTTTGTGAAAGCGTAAGATTGGTAAATCGTTCGTAGTGCCCGAGATCAAGATCGGTTTCGGCTCCATCGTCCGTGACGTAGACTTCACCATGTTGATAGGGATTCATGGTGCCGGGATCGACGTTGATGTAGGGATCAAGTTTGAGAAAGGAAATCCGCAATCCCCGGCTTTCCAGGAGATGGCCAATGGAAGCCGAAGCCAACCCCTTTCCCAATGAGGACACCACCCCGCCGGTCACGAAAATGAATTTACCCATTACGGTCTCTCATGATGATTGCCGAACTGTTTTCCCGTTATTCCTAAGATAGGCCTCTGTTTGTTCCCCTCCTTTGTAAGGAGGGGTGAGGGGAGGTAGAGCCTATGCCGGGACAGACCGCGTACGTAGTGATAGTTGCAGATGCCTTCTGCCATAAGACTCTACCCCACCTAGCCTCCCCTTACAAAGGGGAGGAATCAGCAAGAAGAAGCTTGATTCCGCTGTCTTGCCATGAGTTCGTCCCATGATGCGTTCGCCTTTGCCAAATCCTCTTGGGTATCGATTCGAAGTGAGGCATGGTTGGTCTCCCACACGTGAATGGGAATCCCATGCTCCAACGCCCGCAACTGTTCGAGTTTTTCAGCCTCCTCCAATTCCCCGCTCGGCAATGAGGCAAATCGATTCAAGGTGTGTCTGCGAAAAATATACACTCCTAAATGGAGAGAGGCAAAGGGTGGATTATCCCGGACGTGATTGCGCACGTGCGGGATCGGGGCTCGGGAAAAATAGAGGGCTCTCCCCTGCCGGTCCGTGACCACTTTCACGACGGAGGACTGCGTAAATTCTTCCTGGCACGTGAGCGGGCGACGCAAGGTGCCCATTTCCACGTCACCGGCAAGAAACGGGTCGATGAGGTCAAGCAGCAGGTCGGGCGATAACAGGATTTCATCAGCCTGGAGGTTCACCACAATTTCACAAGGAAGCTGCCGGACCGCCTCCGCCACGCGGTCGGTTCCCGTGCGGCAGGGCGTGGTCACCATCGCGGAGCGTCCACCGAACCGCTCCACGCTTTCGTGTATGCGCGCGTCATCCGTCGCCACGAGTACCTCGGCAACTTTCGGAACGCGAACGGCTTGTTCATAGACGTGCTGAATCAAAGGTTTTCCCGCCAGGATCGCTAATGGCTTGCCGGGAAATCTGGATGATGCATACCTGGCCGGAATGACGATCGTGACGTGAGGGCTATGCACCGGCATAACGAAGAGTCTCTTTCACTCAATTACTTTTCCGATGCGATTCCATCGAACCCATTCCATCACCGAACCCTGGCCGTGCCAGGACCAATACACGAGGAACGCCCGCCCCTTGATTTTATGTTCTTGCACGTATCCCCAAAAACGGCTGTCCAGGCTTTGGTCCCGGTTGTCGCCCATGACGAAATACGAGTTCGGAGGAACGGTGATGGGCCCGAACGTATCACGAGGATTGATGCGACCATCGATCATGCCGGGGTCCACGCGCTGGGTAAATGGCGCGTCCTGAAATCGTTCACCGTTAATGTAGACGATTTTCTCCTGAACCCGGATGGTGTCACCGGGCAGGCCGATAATACGTTTGATAAAATCCTTGTGCTCGTCTTCCGGGTATCGAAACACGATGATGTCTCCCCGCTTGGGTTTTTCAAACTCGAAGAGCATGGAAGAGGAATAGCAGGTGACCGGGAGCAGCGCGACTTCAAATTCGCAATCCTGGGGAATCTGCAACCCATACGCGAGTTTATTGACCAGGATATGATCACCGATCTGCAAACTGGGAATCATGGAGCCCGAGGGAATCTTGAATGCCTGCACGAGAAACACGCGAATGGTCAAGGCCAGGACCAATGCAATGATGATGGCTTCCGTGTATTCCCTCCACACGGATTTGGTCCGGGTTGTCTCCGGCTGGCTTTCTTCATGGGAGGAGGAAAATTCAGGATCATCGGACGAGGAGTCCGGAGGCAGCACCGGTTTATATTCGGTCATGACTCATCCTTTACTTTCAAGAGCGCCAGGAAGGCCTCTTGCGGAACCTCCACGCGCCCCAGTTGCTTCATCCGCTTCTTGCCCTCTTTCTGCTTCTCCCACAACTTGCGTTTTCGTGTGATGTCTCCACCGTAACATTTGGCAGTCACGTTCTTTTTGATGGCGGAAACCGTTTCGCGCGCAATCACGCGTTTGCCGATCGCGGCTTGAATCGCTACCTCGAACATTTGCTTCGGGATCAACTCCTTCATTTTTTCGACGAGTTGGCGGCCACGATGATAGGCTTTCTCCTTGTGCGTGATAAAAGACAGGGCGTCGATGGTTTCGCCGTTCAGCAACAGGTCGAGTTTCACCAAATCCGATTCCCGATAGTCCATCAATTCGTAATCCAATGAGGCATAGCCTTGGGTGCGGGATTTCAACTTGTCATAAAAATCCAGCACCATTTCGTTCAACGGCAAGGCATAGACCAGCATGATCCGCGTCGTATCCAGATACTGCAAACTCTCCTGGACGCCTCGACGCTCCTGGCACAGGGCGAGGATATTTCCGGCATATCGTTCCGGGGCAATCATCGTGGCCTTGATGAATGGTTCTTCCATGGTT
Organism: Nitrospira sp.; assembly: GCA_028819435.1. Classification (GTDB taxonomy): domain Bacteria; phylum Nitrospirota; class Nitrospiria; order Nitrospirales; family UBA8639; genus Bin75. The sequence goes on along the minus strand of JAPPLK010000110.1, from coordinate 2,402 downwards.
TCGATGGCTTCAGGCTCCGGCAGTTTCGATGGATTTTCAATGTCCAGTACCTCCCCGTCCAGTGTCCTGACCCGGTAAATCACGGTGGGAGCCGTGCTGATCAGGCTCAGTCCGTATTCGCGATGCAAGCGTTCACGAATAATTTCCATGTGCAGCAGGCCAAGGAATCCGCACCGGAAGCCGAAACCCAAGGCCAAGGACGTTTCCGGTTCGTAGACAAATGAAGAATCATTCAGGCGAAGCTTGTCGAGCGAGTCTCGAAGGTTCTCATAATCCGCGTTGTCCATGGTATAGAGCCCGCAGAAGACCAACGGCTTCACGTCACGATAACCGGGTAACGGTGTTGCCGTGGGCCGGTCGGCATCAGTGATCGTGTCGCCGATTTTGGTGTCCGACACGTCTTTCATGCCGGCGACGACGTAGCCGACCGCGCCGGCCCTCAACGCCTTGGTCCTGGTACGCTTGGGAGAAAAAATGCCGACTTCCGAGACTTCAAACGTTCGCCCCGTGGACATGAGCCTGATTTTCATACCCGGTTTGACCACGCCGTCGAAGATACGAACCAGCACGATCGCCCCCTGGTAACTATCGAACCAGGAATCGAAGATCAGCGCCTTCAAGGAGGCATCCATTGCCCCCGCAGGTGACGGCACTTGCCGGACCATGGCATCCAACACGTCATCTACCCCGATCCCCTGCTTGGCGCTCACCAGGAGAGCATCGTCCACCGGCAGACCCAAGACCTCTTCAATCTGGTGCTTGACGCCGTCAATATCCGCACTGGGCAGGTCGATCTTGTTGATGACGGGCAGGATTACGAGGTCATTGGCCATGGCGAGATACACGTTGGCAATGGTCTGCGCTTCCACGCCTTGTGTGGCGTCGACCAACAACAAGGCGCCTTCACAAGCAGCCAGACTGCGAGAAACCTCATAGGTAAAGTCCACGTGACCGGGAGTATCGATGAGGTTCAATTGGTAAGTATGCCCGTCGTGCGCCTTGTACGACGTCGTGACGGCGTGGGCCTTAATGGTAATCCCACGTTCGCGTTCCAGGTCCATATCATCCAGGATCTGCTCACGAAACTCCCTCGGCGTGATCGCTCCCGTCAGTTCCAGCAGACGATCAGCCAGGGTGGATTTTCCGTGATCGATATGGGCGATAATGGAAAAATTGCGGATAGCGGAGAGTGTGTTCATTGCAAATGCACAATTTATTGATTCTATTAAGGTTTCCTCGTCTTGTCAAAGAAAGAATGCATTCCTATAATCCTGTTGGTCACGTGGCCCACCGCGCTATCTTTTCCCATTGGTATGAAAATAGCCAACACGCTACCCCGAACCGTCATTCCCGCGAACGCGGGAATCCAGGGTCTTTTTCTTTTGCCCTTCCATGAGTGCGGACCGGCCTGAAACAAAAAACTCCTGGATTCCCGATTAAAAATGTCGGGAATGACAAATTGGCAAATGAAGCAACCCAAGAAAAAACAAAAAAACGGTCCTTCTGCTTCTTCCTCAACGCTTTCGAAGTGGGACCGGAAATACGTGTGGCATCCGTTTACTCAAATGAAAGAATGGGAACAGGAAGACCCGCTGATTATCGAAAGAGGCGACGGCATTTACCTGTATGACGTCCACGGCAACAAATATCTGGATGGATCTTCATCCATTTGGGTCAATCTTCACGGACACCGGCACCGTACACTGGACACGGCCATTCAAGAGCAACTCGGCAAAATTGCCCACAGCACGCTGTTGGGCGCGGCCAGTCCCCCTTCCATTCTCCTGGCCAAAGAACTCGTCAAGATCGCTCCGAAGGGCTTGACGCGCGTCTTCTATTCGGATGACGGCTCCACGGCCGTGGAAGTGGCCTTGAAAATGGCAATTCAGTATTGGCAACAGCAGAGTCCCCCGCAAAAAAAGAAGAAAACGTTTGTTCGCCTGGATGCCGCCTATCATGGCGATACCATGGGGAGCATGAGCGTAGGTGGCACCGCCAGGTTTCACGAACGCTTTCGCCCTCTCCTGTTTTCGACCATTGCCCTCGATGCTCCCTATTGTTATCGATGCCCGCTTGATTTGCGTTTCCCTTCATGCCGGACGGCATGTCTGGATCCCCTCGAAGACGTCCTGAGCAAGCGACACGAACAAATCGCCGGCGTCATCATCGAGCCCATGGTTCAGGCCGTCGCGGGGATGATCACCCAACCACCAGACTATCTCTCCCGCGTTCGAGCCTTATGCTCGCAATACAACGTATTGCTGATTGCAGATGAAGTGGCCACCGGCTTTGGCCGAACCGGAACGATGTTTGCCTGCGAGCATGAACGAGTGACGCCGGATCTTCTCTGTGTGGCCAAGGGATTGACCGGGGGGTATTTGCCGCTGGCGGCCACCCTGACC
>JAPPLK010000032.1 GCA_028819435.1 Nitrospira sp. | reverse complement strand
ATCCCCGACCCCGATCGGGGATCCAGGGTTTTTGCTTTTCCATTCGTGAGGGCAATGACGCTGGATCCTTCGAGCGGAGAGGTCGCCGTTAGCGAGAGAGACGTGGAAGGTTCCTGAATCGGAATAGCCGATTCCACGCTCTCAACACAAGAAACAGTCCAAGGCCTTTATTCCGGATGGCGGGCTAACGAGAGTTTTTCGGTGACGGCCAGGATGCTGGCGCGTTGATCGTCGTTCAAGCCCAACAAAATATGCGCCTCGTCCCCATGCTGGAGCCGCAGGCTCAAAAAGGATATTTCTTCGCGCTTTTCCTCGTCTTTATAGATGCCGTCGATGCTTTGGAACTTGGTGAGATCGGCTGCGGAAAATATATCATAGCGGAAATACTGATCGCCGATGACCATGTCATACACCACGTTGCCTTCCGTCACGGCGACTGCATTGAAGTGGCCTTGGTCTTCATATCCTTCCGGCAAATATTGGTTGATGTGCAAATGGACGACGGTCCTGGGTCCCAAGGCCGCTGACATTTTTTTCTCCAAGGCGTCATAATCGACCTGCAAGGCCCGTTCATCAGGTCCGGTCGCTTCCAGGGCCGCCGCTTTTACTTGTTCAAAGACTTCTGTTGCTGTTGCCACAAGACACTCTCCTTTCTCAATCCGTTCAGAATGGGCCTTTCACTGTATCAACTTGACGGCTACGATAGCCAGACCGTCAACGAGAATGCAAGTAACGATCGTGGACTCATTCGTCGGCACACCGTTGCACGGTAGCGTGACGGTTGGGCATACTGAATGGCGCTTCATCCCGAAGGAGTCAGCAGAAGAAGGAATCCCCCCTCACCCCAGCCCTCTCCCTCGGTGGGGAGAGGGGGAAAGGAGTTAACGGAATGATTGCTCAGGCTTGTATGATCGAGGGGTGCGCGAACCCGGGCTATGCCCCGGCCGGAACGGGCACCTTGTGCAAAGACCATTTTGCCGATTTTGTGACTTGGCGGCGCAAAAAAGGGGGCAAAGGGATGTTCCGCAAATATACCGGCATGACGATGATTGAACGGGATGCGATTGTCAAAGAGTGGTATGCCACCCTCGCCCTCCCGCATTGACCAGGACGGACAACCACAGGGGGTTGTCCCTACATTATTTCTATTCCATTAACAGCGAGCCGTGGTGGTGGATCATTTTCCAGCCTTCGTCGATGCGTTCGAACAGGTTGGTTGCCACGACCCGGCTGTTTTGAGTGTTATCGGCGTGCCGGCTCGAAATATTTTCGGTACAAATCACCCAAGCCACGTCGCCGGCGACTTGCACCTGCAATTCCGTGAGGGAAAATCCCATGGAAAACACGTTATTGAAAATGACGACCCAGGAATCCCGAACCATCGGCCAACCGATCCGCATGCTCCATCCGGGATGAATGCACGTGACGTATTCCTGGTGCGCCCACACCTTATCCATTTCTCCGATGTCCAAGCTTTCAAAAGCCCGATAAAACGCTTCGTTGACTAACGTGACTTCCTCAATTCGCTCTTTCAGCATTCGGTTTTATCCTTATACCCCCCACCGCGTCAGCCGGCGCCTACGGCTTGGCTTCCGCGACTCATCCTCAAGGAGGGAGTCATTGTAGGGGACGGCCCCTGTGCCGTCCCAAAAATCATCATCCCATGCGGACAGGGATTGAGCAACCCCCCTATGTCCCTGAAGAGCGGTTGACCAACCAGACCCCGCCCAGGACGAATCCGATGCCCAGCATTTTGATCAGGTCCAACGATTCCCCGAGAATGACGAACGACAACAACAGAGCGGACACTGGAATCAGGTTGGTAAAGATCCCGGCCCGTGAGGGACCGATACCGGATACCCCGTAAAGCCAAGCTTGCTGGCCAAGCGCGGTGGCAAACACGATAACGTAGACCAACGCCGCCCAACCGGAGAGAGGAATACTTCCGGCGCCTGCCTCCAACACCTGGGGGTCTATCCACAGCAACGGAATTTGAAACACGATGGAGATGAGAAGCGTCGTCCAATTTACCGTCAGCGGCGACAACCCTTCCATCATCCAGCGGCTGCCGATGGTGTATAAGGCCCAGCTTACCAGGGCCAGAACGACCAACCCGCCCCCCAGCACGGGATTCACTCCGCCATCCGTCGTGGCATTACCGCCCGATACCAGGGCCACGCCGATAAACGACACGGCACACCCGACCCAAACCCGGCTAAACGGGATATCCCGCAGCATCAAGGAGGACAGAAAGGCCGTAATGGCCGGGCTGGCCCCGATGATCACCCCGGCGGCTCCGGCCCCGATGTGCTTGAGCCCATACAAGATCAGTAGGTGATTCCCAAGCACGCCAAGCCCCAAGGCCGTAAGGATCCCGAAGTCCCGCATGGTCAATCGCGTCCTGGATTGTTCCTGCCACCACCACAACGGAACCAGAATGCACAACGCGCCAAGGCCGCGAAAGACGGACACTTCCACGGCTGAAAAGGCGCCCAGCGCCACTTTCTGGGCCACCACCGACCCGCCCCACACGACCGAAGCCGTGAGCAATGCGGCATAGGCCGCTGATTTGGAAGGGCTACTCAACGCTCGCCTCCCGAATGCGTTTCTCTGTACAATACGACTCGGCTGGCACCGGTCGCACAGGTACGCCAGCCATGGGTCCTATGCACGTTCTCTGAATCAGATATGAATCACGATCATTCCCTGAACTCATCATCTTTTCCATTTTCTTTCTTTGAGAACTGTCCCGAGGGCGGGCACCTGCTTCAGGCGGGCCATATCCACGTGTGGCGGGCGATTGTAGACGTACCCTTGACACGTCTTCAAGTGTACCAGGAAACCCTGAGTCCCGACGAACAGGAACGCGCGCAACGATTTATAGGTTCCCAACACCGGCGACGCTTTACCGCGGCACGAGGCATCCTGCGCAATATTCTCGCCCGCTACCTCCCACAGTCGCCCCGTGACATCTATTTTGAATCGGGTCCCTTCGGGAAACCGTTCTTGCAAGACCCTGAGGGGCAATCGCTGCATTTCAACGTGTCTCATTCCCGACAGTGGGCCGTCTATGCCGTTTCCCGCGATCTCGAAGTCGGCATCGACCTTGAAGAAGACCGGGACTCCCTGGATTATGCGGGGCTTGCCGAACGCATTTGCAGCCCGGAAGAATTCACGGTTTTTCAGAACCTCCCCCAAGCCGAACAACGGGCGGCGTTTTTCCGGTGTTGGACCCGGAAAGAGGCCTTTGTCAAAGCGCTGGGGCACGGCTTCTCCTTTCCCCTGCAAAACGTGACGGTGACCTTCACCTCCGATGACCCGCCGCGAATCCTCAATCTCCAACTCAATCTTTCGGGGACAGGTTCACCCCCAGAGGATTGGTCGCTTTTTAATCTCCCCTTGGGGCAAGGGTTCTTGGGAGCCTTGGCGGTTGCAGGGAAGCCCTCCCTGATCCGGGGCTGGGACTATCGTCTCGAAGAATAACGGGCGGCTCGGACAGGCACAGGGGCCTGTCCCTACAGGGTTGCCATTGTAGGGGACGGCCCCTGTGCCGTCCCGCATAAACTGGCAGTCCAAATGGCTTATGGGCATAGGCCTTCTGTCCCGTTGACTACGCTATTCACGGGTGCCTAGAATGTATCTTCCATATTGTTTGGGGATTCTTGCTGGTTTGATACAAGGAGGAGCGTATGTCGTTATTGATAACGGAAGAATGTATTAATTGCGGAGCATGTCTCCCCGAATGCCCGAACGAGGCGATCTTCGAAACCCGAAGCGCCGCGGAAGAAAAAGGATACGAAGTGGGAGAAGGGCAGGGCGAAGGTGATACGGTCTACGTGATTACTCATCAACGTTGCACCGAATGCGTCGGGCATTTTGACGAACCTCAATGCGCGGCCGTCTGTCCGGTCGATGACTGTTGCATTTCCGACCCGGAAGTCCCCGAAACCACCGAGGTCTTGCTCGAAAAAGCGAGAACCTTGAACCCCGATAAAGAGATCGACCCTGAGAAGGTCTGGAGCGGCGTACGAAACTAATGCTGAAACGCCCCGTCTTCATGCGAAGACGGGGCGTCGCGTTTCTCCCCTCGGGCCACCTCTTCCAACTTCTCGCCGTTACACTTTCTCGAAATCCGCAACTCGCACGGAAACGAACTTCGAAACGCCTGGTTCTTCCATGGTGACCCCGAACAGTGAATCGGCAACTTCCATGGTGCGTTTATTGTGAGTGATCACGAGAAACTGTGAGAGCGGGGTTAACTGGGGTAGAAATCGAGCGAACCGGACCACGTTCGGTTCATCCAATGGGGCGTCGACCTCGTCCAAAATGCAAAAGGGCGACGGCTTCGTCAGAAAACTGGCAAACAGCAAGGCCAACACGGTCAAGGTTTTTTCTCCGCCGGATAACATCGTCAGGTTCTTGAGGCGTTTCCCGGGCGGCTGGGCGATAATATCGACGCCGGGTTCCTGTCCAGGTTCTTCTTCGTCTTCTTCGGCGTCCGGCTGCACCAATACCAACTCCGCCTGTCCTCCGGCAAAAAAGGCCGAAAAAACTTCCCCGAACTTTTCCTGGACAGCCTCAAACGTCTGCTGGAATATTCGATTCGTCGTTCGATTGAGACGTTCGATGATTTCCTGCAGTGAGCGGATCGATTCTGACAAGTCCTCTTCCTGTTCATGGAGAAACCGGTATCGCTCTTCCAATTCCCGGTGCTCGTCGATCGCGGCCAAATTCAACGCCCCCATGCGATCCATCCTGGTCCGGATAGTCTGCAACCGTTCTCTCCAAGTCTCGGGTCCCTCACTCTTGGCGTCATTTGAAGCGTCGGGCTGAGGTGTTTCGGGGTCACGTACCTCCATGGATTCCCCATAGGTGCCGGTCAGGGTTTCCTCGATGGTTTGCATCCGCGTCCGGATCTCAGCAAGTTGGACGTCCGATTCCCGTCTTGTTTCCTTGGTCGAAGAAGACTGTTTTCGATTCTCATTGAGACCCTGTTCATGTTCTCGGGTCCGTTGCAGGCCGTTCGTATGACGCTCTTCGACCTCGCGAAGTTCACCCTGCAACGTCGTTTTTCTGGTTTCCAATTCCTGAAACGTCGCATCCGCCCGACGGCGTTCCTCTTGGCTCCTCCCGGCTTGAACCTGCAGGGATTCGATCTGTCCGGCAAGACTCGCAAGTCGCGCCCGCCGGTTACGATCATCCTCTTGTAACCGGTCCAGGTCCGCACGGGCGCGTTCGTGGCGTTCCCGATACGTGGTGAGGGTCAACCGCGTCTCCGTCAACCGGTCATAGAGTACGCGAATGGCTTCGTCCATTTCCTGGAGTTGCGTGGTGGATTCCTCCAGCCGTGCTTCTTCTTCGCCGTGTTGTCGCGCAATTTCTTCGAGCCGCGTTTGAGCCAGGCGTTCGTGCTCTTGAACCCGGGCGAGTTCCGCTTGACAGGCTTCCAATTCCGTCTGATTCGCATTCAACCGCCGCTCCAAATCCTGCAGGCGGTTCGCAAGGGCTGACATTTCCTGCTCAACCACGAGTTGCCGCATTTCTGATTCTTTCAGGGAGGCTTCAAGGGTTTCGAGTTGTTGCTTGTTCATCTCTACCCGTTCATGGACGGTCCGGCGTTGGCCGTCAAACCCGGCGATGCGTTGGTCCATCGAAGACAGTTCCTGTTCCAACACCTGCACTTCGCGCCGTCGCTGGAGCAGCCCGCTTGCCTCACCGGAGGATCCGCCGGTCACGATGCCCCGGGGATCAATGACTTCTCCGGTTTTCGTCACCAACAGCAGAAACCCGAGGTCGGATTCAGAAACGCACGTCATAGCCGACAGACCATGTTCGAGCGTATCAACCAATACCACCCGCCCCAAAAGACTCTGCAACGCGCCTTGAAGGTCGTCGGGGACGGCAACCAAGTCGACCGCCCGTCCCAACACCCCGTCCGCCTGCTGCAAGTCAGGCCACGACGCCGGAGACGAAGGGGAACCAGGGGCTTGCGCGGTGACAAACGTCCCACGACCCCAGCCCTGTTCCGTGACGACTGCAAGCGCCTGCATCACGTCTTCGACCCCGTGTACAACCCAGGCGCGAATATGCTCTCCCAAGACTGACTCGATGGCGACTTCATATTCTTGCGGCACCTTCAACCGTTCAGCGAACACTTCCCTGACCCCCTGACACATCCGTCGCAAGGAAACGGCGTCACCTTCCTGGCCTTGCCGATACCCCAACTCTTCCCGAAGCACGGCTTGTAGTGCCTGCAACCGCGATTCGGCAGCCGCCCGGTCGGTTTGCTCCTGAACCCGTTGCTGATCGACCTCTCGAATCTGTTCTTCGAGTTCCAATCTCTCGGCTGCCAGGTTTTCTTGCTTCTCGCGGTCGGTGGTCAATTGCTGGGCGACGTGTTCCGAGAGCACGGTTTGTTCGGCCAGGGCCGATTCGGCCTTCGCTCGTTCCTGCTCGCAATGGACTTGGTCGCTTTCCACGTCCTGGAGGCGCGTCCCCATCTCCCGTTGCCTGGTATTGAGATTTGCCAACTGCGCTTCGGTTTGAGAACGTTCAACCGCAAGATCGAACAGGCGTTGACGGCTTTCCTCGGTCCGGGCCTGTAACGCCGTCCGCTGTTCGCCTTGACGTTGCTCTTCCGTCTCCAATTCCGTCAATCGTCCGGTCACCTCAGCCTTGTCGCCTTCCGCGCGTTGCACCTGCTCCTGAAGGCTCTCGATACTCGTCGTGGCTTCCTTGGACACCGCGCAGAGACGCGCCTGTTCTTCCACTGCTTGCGTTCGTTGCTGGTCAAACAAGTCGGCTCGATTGCGCTCGACTTCCATGGTCGTGAGGGCTTGTCCGATGCCGTGTTCCAACTGTCGAAGCTCCTCCTGCAGACGGCTGGCGCGCTCCCCGTCGCGGAGCAGCGCCGATTTGGCCTCCTCGTGCGACGCCGTCAGGCGAGCTTCCTCGGCCATGAGTTCGGCCTCGCGCGACTCCAACCGGGCGAGTTCGGATTCCACGTGCATCCGCTGGCGATACAGGCTTTCAAAATCGTGTTTCAGGAGCCGGATTTCGAGGGCGCGGGATTCTTCTTGCAGCTTCCGATAGTGCTCAGCCTGTTGCGCCTGGCGTTTCAAGGTCCGCAGTTGTTTTTCCACTTCGGCAATAATGTCCCGTACACGAGCCAGGTTCTGTTGCGTGGTTTTGAGTTTGTTCAGGGCTTCCGTCTTTTGTTTTTTGAAGCGGCCGATTCCCGCGGTTTCCTCGATGAACGTGCGGCGGTCTTGCGGAGACCCGGAGAGGATGTGATCGATATTGCCCTGTTCGATCACCGTATGCCCCTTGGCGCCGGCCCTCGCTTCCAGAAAGAGACCACGGATGTCCTTAAGCCGGCAGGGGATTTTATTGATGGAATATTCGCTTTCCCCGTCACGGTACAACCGGCGCGTGACCATGAGCTCTTTGTTCCCCGGCAAGGACTCCATCACACCGGCCACGGCCTCCAGTTCCTGATTCGTCACGTCGCTGACGACCAGCGAGACTTCCGCCACGCCCAACGGTTTACGGGATTCCGTCCCATTGAAGATGACGTCTTCCATACGTTCACTACGCAGTGCTTTGGTGCTTTGCTCACCCAGGACCCACAAAATGGCATCCACAATGTTGCTTTTTCCGACTCCGTTAGGCCCCACCACCGCGGTAATACCTTGAGGGAAGTCGAGTCGAGCTTCGGGAAAGGACTTGAATCCGGAAACCAGGAGGGATTTCAACTTCATGAGAAACTTTTAGCGGGAAATAGGTGATGGGGCAAACGGACTCGTGGCGCTACTGTACCACAGAAGACAGAAAAATCAAGGCTTTTACACTAAATAATGTGGGGTTTTGAAAATGCCGTGTATATGTTGTGGGTTTCAGGGTATAGCCTGTGGATTTCCTGTAGATACGGAAAACGGCTGAAGCCCTGGCTAGACGAGCGCCCTTTGGTTGCGTTTTTCTCCGGGCATCATCAGTTCTCTGGGAAGCAGAAATTCGATGTCTTCTTCAACGACCGTCAACTCTTCGACCTCCTGAGCCCCGACTCCTTTGAGATACGCCACCACTTGACTGACGAGAATCTCCGGTGCTGAGGCTCCGGCCGTGACCCCAATGGCATCCACGTCCTTGAGCCACTCAAGCTGGATATCTTCATAGGAATCAATGAGATAAGCGGGAACCGCGAATCGTTCGGCCAATTCACGAAGTCTGTTGGAGTTTGAACTGTTGGGAGACCCGATGACCAGGATCAAATCGACGAATTTGGCCAACTCTTTCACGGCGTTTTGCCGGTTTTGCGTGGCATAACAGATGTCTTCCTGATGCGGACCTTTGATGCCCGGAAATCGCCGGTTGAGTGCTTCGACGATTTCACTGCACTCATCCACGCTCAACGTCGTTTGTGTGACGTAGGACAGGTGCTCTTTATTTGCAACCTCGAGCTTTTCCACGTCTTTGACGGAAGAGACCAGATGAAATTTGTCCGGAACCTGTCCCAGGGTACCCACAACCTCGGGATGGTCGGCATGGCCGATAAGAATGAGTTCGTAATTGTTGTTGTAATCGCGATGGACTTCATTGTGAACCTTGATCACCAAGGGGCACGTCGCATCGATGATTTTCAGGCTGCGCCGCTGCGCATCCTCCCACACCTGTTGGGCCACGCCATGGGCACTGAAAATCACCAGTGCGCCGTCCGGGACTTCATCCAGTTCCTCTACGAACACCGCTCCCCGTTTGCGAAGAGAATCGACGACGTGACGGCTGTGCACGATTTCATGTCGCACGTAAATCGGAGCGCCGTACCGTTTCAGTGACAATTCGACGATCTCGATTGCCCGGTCAACGCCGGCGCAAAACCCACGTGGATTGGCCAAATAGATTTTTTTCACCCTGCTCCCTCAGGTCACCGGAAAAACGGGCTGGGATGCTTGTCGCCTCAAACGTCAATTGACATTATGACATAAACTGAGCATTCGTCAACTCAGGAATGGCTCTGCACTCCC
>JAPPLK010000074.1:4475-9298 GCA_028819435.1 Nitrospira sp. | reverse complement strand
TCGGGGATCCAGGGATTTTGTTTTGGTAATTGTAGCGACGTCATCCGAGATTCTCTCTTGACCGCCGGGCAATTCTGTTACTATGCTGCCGTGCTCTATTTTCAACCTCTTCAATAACGACGCAGGCAAGATCGTACCGCACGGAGCATCTCATGACTGTTGCCCTTCCTTTTCGGGAACCACGATTGGGACAGGATTATTGGATCGAAGACGATATTCTTCCCAATGCCCTTGAAGTGGCCCAACGGTGCATTACCAACAGTACATGGACGCTGGGCTCACCGTGGCGTCCGGAACCTTGGCCCGGCATGAGGGCCCCCCATGCCCTTCTACCAGAAGAATTGCGCCACGTGGAAGAATGCGTGACGCAACGACTCGGCATTACGGTCCTGCAACCGCAAAGCGATTCGGATATGGGGATCTCCGGACATAATCATATCCAACTGTGTGGCGGGGCCGAAGGCGTGGCTCGTCCCCACGTGGATTCCGCAGCCATTTGCGATTATGCCGCGGTCCTGTACCTCCACCCGAATCCCCCGACGCCTCATGCAGGCACGTCGTTTTACCGGCTCCACCTTCCTGGTGAAGAACCCGGAGGCAACGTCTGTCCACGGGAATATGAAAGTTTACGCGACGTCCCAGGGATGCCCGGAGAAATGGACCCAACCCTGTTTCAGGAAATTTTGGAAGTGCCCTACGTATTCAATCGCCTATTGGCCTACAAATCCGACCTGATTCATTCTGCCACTTCGTATTTCGGGTGGAACACGGAACTCGCTTCAAAACGTATGGCGGTGGTGTTTTTCTGGAAAGTGCAACTGTAAGTCGAGCCCTTCGACTTCGCTACTCTACGCCTGTCCTGAGTTTGTCGAAGGGCTCAGGACGAACGGGTGCCTCTCCGGTCACACTGAACGTAAGGCGCCACGCGCCTGGAGTCGAAGGGCGCTCAGGACAGGCGTAACCCGACGAGGGGCGGCTGTCTGTGTGCACGCATCCGTTCCCCCTCACCCCAGCCCTCTCCCACATGGGGAGAGGGAGGAAGGTTTTCAGTTCGTCGAGTTCAGCATTTCTCCGGCTGCTTTCCTGACCGTTTGCGTCATTGTCGCCCCCCCCAGCATTCGCGCAATTTCTTCTTCCCGCTCCTCGGCAGAGAGATGGGTGACCATTGCCATGGTTCGCTTATCCACGCTTTCCTTCTTCACCAGATAATGATGGTGGGCCTGGGCTGCAATTTGCGGCAGATGGGTGATACACATCACCTGGTGTGTTTGCCCCAATGCCTTGAGACGTTGCCCCATGGTCGAGGCCACGTTGCCCCCGATGCCCGCGTCCACTTCATCGAAAATCAACACCGGCACTTGATCCACGCTCGCCAAAACCGTTTTCAACGCCAACATCAACCGGGAGAGTTCCCCTCCTGATGCCACCCGTGCCAAAGGGTGCAGACTCTCCCCGGGATTCGCACAAAACGCGAACTCGATCTGATCAAGACCATTCGGTCCGGCCTGCTCCATTTCAGAAATCGCCGTAAGCCCGACGTGAAATCGTGACTTGTCCATCATCAAATGCGCCAATTCGGCGGTGATGCGTTCTTCAAGCTTTCTGGTCACGGCTTGACGAGCTTCGGACAACTTCCGGCCCGACACCAACGCGTCCTGATACGCCTGCGAGACTTGTTGCTGAAGATCCTGCGTGCGTTCTTCGATGTTCGCCAATTCCTCCAATTCGGATTGAATCCGGGTTTGACGAGCCAACAAATCTTCCAGCGACTCGCGATATTTCTTTTTCAACCGTTGCAACAAGGCCAAGCGTTCGTCGATCTGCGCGAGCCTCGCCGGGTCGTGTTCAAACCCGTCTTTATAATTGCGGGCAGCCAAAACCAGTTCCTCAACCTGGGCAATGCCGCCCTCGATCGACTCATGCCAATTTCGAACGTTGTCGTCGATCTCACCAAGTTCATGCACCAGTTTCCTGACTTCCGTTAATCGGGAAAGAACCGACTCCTGATTGCCGTACAACAGGTCATAGGCCTGATTGATGATCTCCAGTACCCGGCCGCTGTTCTGCAGTTTCCGGTGTTCCCGCACGAGGGCTTCATCTTCTCCGGGAACCAATTGGGCCTTCCCCAATTCCTCTGATTGAAAATGCAGGAACTCCTCCCGTTCCTGCCGCTCCTTCGCCCGTTGCACGGCGTCGGTCGCGGCACGAACAAGCTCCTGCCAACGATGATAGCGCGCCGCGTACTCGTCGCGTAGCGCCAGCAAGCCCCCAAAGGCATCAAGGACGTTCAGTTGCACTTTCGGTGAAAGCAGCGATTGCTGTTCATGCTGCCCGTGAATGTCAACCAACCAGCCGCCCAATTCCACCATCTGGTGTAAGGGTACCAGCCTCCCATTCACGTACATCCGGTTCCGCCCTTCACGGGAGAGCGTCCGCCGGAGCAGGAGATCCTGCGTGCCTTCAGGCAGCAGGTCCCATTCCTTCAATTTTTCGAGAATCAGCGGGTGGCCGGATAAGGAAAAGACCGCTTCCAGCGTGGCTTCCTTTGCTCCGCTTCGGATATGCTCAGCGGACGCGCGTCCGCCCAGCAACAGGATCAGGGCGTCAACCAGAAGAGACTTCCCGGCGCCGGTCTCCCCGGTAAACACCTGGAAGCCCGGCGAAAATTCAAGTTCGAGGCTTTCGATAAGGGCAAAATGGGAAATCCGCAGTTCAGTGAGCATAACGACGGCGCATGCTCACCACCCTAGGCCGGAGCGGAGTGTTGTGCGAGCAGCGAATCGATGACTTGTTTGAATTGGGGTTTGGGTCTCGCACCCACTATTTTTTCAACCGGTTGCCCGTTCTTGAAAAAAAGAATCGTGGGAATGCTCATGATTTGAAACTTGCCGGCAATCTCGGGAACTTCATCGGTATTGAGTTTCATGACCTTCAATTTGCCTTCATACTCTTTGGCCAGTTCTTCGACGATCGGGGCAACCATCTGACATGGCCCACACCAAACGGCCCAAAAATCAACCATGACCAATCCATCTATCTGACCAACCTCGGTTTCCCAATTGGCAGCCGTTGCTTGCGCGACGAGTTCGGACACAGCATCCTCCTTTTTTGAAACTTAACGAGACGATCGCTTAATTCAAGCGACGGGAAGAATCCTAACCATGCCGTCGAAGGGGTGTCAACTTGATCAGAACTTTCTACCTTTGCCCCCCCCTCACCCCAACCCTCTCCCTATTTCCCGCTTAATGCGGGAAATGGGAGAGGGGGTTTTGTTCCCCTCCTTTGTAAGGAGGGGCTAGGGGAGGTAGAGTTCATTCGAGTGCCATCGCTTTCCTATTGCTATTATTCAGGCGCGCCACTATTTTCCCATTGCCATTGCTCAGGCACCCCGGCCCACCAATTGTCAGGATGTTTCTTTTCCCAAGCCCGGACTTCCGACCATAGTTCATCGGCGCGTGTTTTATTGAGCCGGTTAGCCATACCGGCGACCACGTCATATTGCTGTCTGATCCCCTCGTGCAGTATTTCTTTGGCCATCCTGGCCAGCATGTCGGGAGGATCGACAAGGTCCATGGTTCCGCGGTTGACCATGGAGAGCGACAATTGCCCCACCTTGACCCATTCATCGCGTTTAGCCAACGACTCCAAGTAGCCGTCCAGCGCATGATACACGTAAATGAGGTACACGTAACTTTCGACGGACGGCGATTGATCGATGTTCATCTGACAGGCTTCGACTGCGCGACGGTAATCCCCGGCAGCCAGATACACTTTGGCCCGCGCCAACGGAGGCTGAGGGACGGCACGGGGGCCGTCCCCTACGTCCGCAAGAGATACACAGGTTCCTGTCAGACACCACCCGAGAAACAAGCCCAGAAGACTCAGATGAATCGTTCGAGACTGCTTCGGCACGGTCATCATACCCTCCTATAGTTGACGGTTCGTGACGCAATCCAAGCCAGAATACCACGTATCAATCAATATGTGCATGCAGCTTAACTTATTCATGGTGATGTGTTAAAAATCGTTCAGCCTTCCGTCGGCAGGCTCAGGACAGGTCTTGTGCCATACAACCCGGAATTCACCCATGTCTGCTTTGATACTGGTTTTGGGAATAGTCCTGATTTCTTCCCCCGCGCAAGCGGAAACGGAAACATGGAAGACATTGAACACAGCCGGCATGCTGGCCTACAAAGAAAGGGATTTTGCCCTGGCAAAGGAGATGTTTCACCGGGCACTGAACGTCCTGGAAGGATCGACGGATCTCGATTCACGAACCGCCACCACCCTGAACAACCTTGGCGCGACTCACGAAGCCCTGGGTGAGTACGAACAAGCCGAACTCCGTTATCGCCATGCGCTCACGATGATCGAAACGATCCAGGGCGCCGAACATCCGGACGTCGTGGTCGGACTCAACAACCTGGCCTCGTTATATTTTTCGCAACAAGCATTTGAGAAGGCCGAGCCGCTTTGGCAAAGAGGGCTCTCCATCAGTGAAAAGTTTCTGGGAGACGCGCACCCGCACCTCATCCAACCCCTTCTCACCCTGGGACTCGTCACGCAGGTGCAAAAGGAGTTTGACCGTGCGGAGTCCTACTATCTTCGCGCCATTGAAATCGGCAAACGAGCCTTGGGCACAAACCATCCCAGCCTGATATCCCTCTATGAACGCTATGCGTCATTCCTGCGTCAAGCCGGTCGCGACGAGGACGCACTGGCTGTTGATCACCAAATAGAAACCATTCGAGATGCGAATCAACGCCCGTCCCCGCCCGAGTAAACCTGGAGCCAATTGACGGGAAACCACACGATGGATTCAC
>JAPPLK010000074.1:0-4375 GCA_028819435.1 Nitrospira sp. | reverse complement strand
GTCATTCCATCCCATCATTGCCCGCTGGTTCCAGGATACGATCGGCACGCCCACCGACGTCCAAACCGCAAGTTGGCCTGCCATTTGCTCAGGCGAACACGCACTCATTGCCGCGCCCACGGGGTCAGGCAAAACGTTGGCTGCCTTTTTGGCGTCGCTTGATTTCTTGTTCCAACGGGCGCTCTCCAACGACCTGCCCAACCACGTGCAAATTCTCTACGTCTCACCACTCAAGGCCCTGAGCAACGACGTGCAGAAAAATCTTCGGCAGCCTTTGAATGAAATTTCAGAAAACGCCCTGACGGCTGGACTTCTCCTTCCGGAAATACGAGTCGAAGTCCGCACGGGCGACACGCCCACAAAAAATCGACGGGACATGCTTCGTCGCCCGCCCCATATTCTCATTACGACGCCCGAATCCTTGTACCTGCTGCTGACGGCCCGCAAGAGCCGAAATATCCTGCGTACCGTCCGCACGGTCATCGTCGATGAGATTCACGCCCTGGCCGGGAACAAACGCGGCGCGCACGTCGCGCTTTCCCTGGAACGCCTGGATGCCGTCACACACGTGAAACCAAATCGCATAGGGCTTTCCGCCACGCAAAAACCCTTGGAAGCCATTGCCCAATTCCTGGTCGGCGGCCACGCGGCTGAAAACCAGGAAGCCATATGGGCGCCAAACCCCTGCCACGTCGTTGACATGGGACAACGCCGGGAAATGGATCTGGCTATTGAAACACCCAATGACGAACTTGGCGCGATCGCGACCAATGCCATTTGGGCGGACGTGTATGATCGCCTCACCGAGCTGGTCCAAGCCCATCGCTCCACCCTGGTATTCGTCAACACCAGGCGATTGGCGGAACGCATCGCCCACCAGTTAACCGATCGATTGGGCGAGGACCTCGTGGCGGCTCATCATGGCAGTCTGTCTCGCAAGATACGGTTATCCGCTGAAGAACGTCTCAAGAAAGGACAGACTCGTGTCGTCATTGCAACGGCATCCCTGGAACTGGGCATTGACGTCGGCTTTGTGGATCTCGTGTGCCAGGTGGGTTCGCCGCGCGCTATTGCCACCTGTCTACAGCGAATTGGTCGAGCCGGTCACTGGGTGGGTGCGATTCCAAAAGGGCGTCTCTTGTGTACGACCCGTGACGAACTGGTGGAATGCGCGGCACTGATTCGCGCGATTCATCGCGGCAACCTGGATGAGATTCTCATCCCGCAATACCCTAAAGATATTCTGGCCCAACAAATCATCGCGGAAGTCTCGGCTCAAGAATGGGACGTGAATTCGCTCTATCAACGTTATACCCAAGCCTATGCCTATCGACACCTGTCCAGGACGGCATTCGATGAAATCGTCGCCTTGTTGACTCGCGGCTGGAACCCGAACAACGGCAAGCAACAGGCGTTTCTCTTTCACGACCGTGTACAAAATCGACTGCGTGCTCGCCGGGGAGCGCGACTGGCGGCGATCACGTCCGGTGGCGCAATCCCGGACACCGCAACGTATGCCGTCATTGCCGAACCTCAAGGCAACACGGTCGGCTCGGTGGATGAAGATTTTGCCGTGGAAAGCCTGGCCGGCGACGTTATTCTCTTGGGCAATACATCGTGGCGGATTCGCGGGGTCGAGACCGGCGTGATGCGCGTGGAAGACGCGCACGGCGCTCCTCCGACCATTCCCTTCTGGCGAGGAGAAGCCCCTTCGCGAACCTTTGAACTCTCGCAGGAGGTAGCGGAGTTACGCCAAGCCGTTGCGGGTCGACTCATGACGCGACCCACAACAGCCCCTGCACCGTCCGAACGTGACCCACAACCTAACCTCCTGCGCTGGCTGGAATCGGAATGCGGAGCCGATCAACGCGCAGCCGAACAAATTCTCGCGTATCACCAATCCGGGTTGCTGATGCTGGGCGGCGTTCCCACGCAACGGACCGTTATTGCCGAACGCTTCTTCGATGAAGCCGGCGGCATGCAATTGGTGATTCATGCGCCGTTCGGCGGGCGCATCAACCGGGCCTGGGGACTCGCCTTGCGAAAGCGATTCTGCGTCAGTTTCGACTTTGAACTGCAAGCAGCCGCCACGGACGAAGGGCTGGTGCTGTCTCTGGGCGAACGGCACAGCTTTCCCCTTGAAACGGTATGGACCCTGCTCCGCTCTTCCACCGTCAAGGAGGTCCTCACGCAGGCCGTCCTGCAATCCCCCATGTTCATGGCCCGCTGGCGCTGGAACGTCTCACGCGCGTTGGCCGTGCTGCGTTTTCGAAACGGCAAGCGGGTTCCCCTCCACTTGCAGCGCATGCGAGCCGAAGATCTCCTGACCGCCGTGTTTCCCATGGCCACGGCCTGTCAGGATAACCGGCCTCCCGGGAACATCGAAGTCCCCTCCCATCCCTTGGTGCAAGAAACACTTCAGGATTGCCTGGAGGACGCCATGGACCTCAAGGGCCTAACGACCCTCCTGCAACGCATCGAACAGGGCAACGTGCAATGCCTGTCCGTCGAATCTCCGACGCCTTCGCCTTTTTCTCATGAAATCTTGAACGCGAACCCGTATGGATTTTTGGACGACGCCCCGCTCGAAGAACGACGCTCACGCGCCGTGAGTATGCGACACGTGCTGCCCCCCGAGGAAGCCGCAACCGTAGGCGCGCTTGATGCTGATGCAATTGCGTCGGTTTGCCGGGAGGCTTGGCCGCAAGTTCGTGATGCCGATGAATTACAGGAAGCGCTTCATCTTCTGACGTGGGTCCCGGAGGACCGGGCCGCAGAATGGCGCGCCTTCCTCCCCGACCTGCTCCATTCGGGACGAGCCCTCGTGCTTTCTCACACGGACCCAACGCGGGACGCGATGATCTCCATATGGACCACACCCGATCATCTCTCTCTGCTTGCCGCAATCAGGCCTGACCTGGCTGCGGACACGGATGTCCGCCAGCATGAGCGCACGCCTTCGCCCGTCTTCTCCGGTACTGAGCAGGAGGCACGAGCCTCGATCGTACGAAGCTGGATGGAAGTCATCGGCCCCACCACGGCGCAGGAATTGGCAGCAATCCTTCGATGGCCCATTTCAGTCACGCACACGGCGCTCAAACAACTCGAAACACAAGGCCAAGTCCTCCAAGGCACGTTTCGCCCGCGCGATGGTCTCCCATCTTCACAACCCCACGATGCGAAACCCGAAATCGAATGGTGTGACCGTCGTTTGCTGGCTCGCATTCATCGACGAACCGTGCTGACGCTTCGTCGGGAAATTCAAACCGTCTCCGCGTCGGACTTCATGCGCTTTCTGTTCCGGTGGCAGCACGTCGCTCCCACCGCCAGGCTGCACGGAGAACCCGGGCTCCAAACCATCATCGAACAACTGGCGGGCTTTGAAGCCGCGGCTTCCGCCTGGGAACCCCACGTACTCGGCAGCCGCATGGCCCATTACCGACAGGACGAACTCGACTATCTCTGCCTGCGCGGAATTATCACGTGGGGACGGCTGACTCCACCCACCCGGGACCATGAACTCGCCGGCGCCAAACAGAAAAAACGGATGATCCCCACGAGTCTCGCTCCGATCAGCCTCTTTCCTCGTCACAGTGCGGAAGGGTTACTGGCCCTGGCTCGCAAAGCCCCCCGGAACCAACTCGCGTGGCTACCGGAACAACTGACCACCGTTGCCCGAACCGTGCATGATTATCTCTCACAACAAGGCGCGAGCTTTTTCGCCGACGTCACACACGGCACGAACCAACTCCAGGCAGAAGTCGAACAAGGATTGTGGGAACTGGCCAGTCTCGGGCTGGTCACCGCGGATGGATTCGACAATCTCCGCGCCTTGCTCGACCCCAAACGCCGTCGCGGGATCGGACGCCACCAGAAGCACCGGCCACGGCATACGATCGGACGATGGTCATTGCTCAAGACCGACACGGTTGAACCGGACGGGACACCGGCAAAACCAGCCTCCAACCCCATTGAAGCTTGGGCCCGGCAATTATTACAACGGTATGGAATCGTCTTCCGCGATTTACTGAAACGAGAATCCCTGACCGTTGCCTGGCGCGATTTACTGGTGATCTACCGACGAATGGAGCTGCGCGGAGAAATTCGCGGCGGACATTTTGTCGCAAGCATGACGGGTGAACAATTCGGGCTGCCGGAGGCCGTGGAAGCCCTGCGAGCCGTGCGCAACGACCCGCAAACCGGCGCACAGGAAATCCGTCTCTCCGGGTCCGACCCGTTAAACCTCGTCGGCATCATTCTCCCGGGCGACCGGATTCCATCCCACCCCTCACGATACGTGATCTACCACAATGGAGTCCCCATTGCCTCGGAACCTCTTTCCCGCGTCTCTGCGTAAACCTTCACGGTCCGGACT
>JAPPLK010000027.1 GCA_028819435.1 Nitrospira sp. | reverse complement strand
ATCTCATGCGGCTTGAAGAGGCCGATACCAAGAAGCGCCATGAGGCATGTCCCGGACTTTGATCCGGGATGGCGCGGCTACACCTATGCTGGCTACGCCTGTCCTGGGCGTAGCCCCGTAGGGGCGTAGTCGAAGGGCTAATCCACCTACTCGATTCTGCCCCAACTGAAATCCTTGTGCGTGTTATTCGGCGCCGCGAGCCTCATCCACACTCCAGATTCCCGACCCTTGTGCCGAGATGAACAGGAAGGCGAAGCAATACATGATGGCCAGGTCTCCCTGATTCATGATCGGGAAAAAGGCCTGGGTCCCATGCACCATCCAATACGCCGCGGCCATCAGCCCGCTACACAAGAACGCCGCCCACCTCGTGAACAACCCGACCGCGACCAGCAGACCGCCGATCAATTCAATGGGACCGGCGATATAGATGACAAACGCCGGCACTTCATGTTGCATGGGCGCGGGAAAGGCAAAGAGCTTTTGTGTGCCATGAAAGACAAACGTCAGGCCCGCGAAGATTCTCAACAAGGCATACGTCTGGTTTGTGTACGCTTGCATGAACATCCTGACACCTCCTTTGTTGAAGGCTCAAAAACCGATGGTAGCGGAGAGGCATACATCTTACCGCATTTTGCCCCTCAATGCATCCCTCTTGCCTGGAACCCTCTTGTGACATCATACCATTTTTCTATCATTCGCTTTTTGAGTCACGGGGCCGGTTAAACCCCTCCCGGCTTACACCCACTCGCTCATGGCCCCCGAACGCATTGCGGAACACGTCCACGATTTCATGAAATTTTTTTAACGTCGTCCATTCGGCGTAGCCCGCTTCCCGTAACAACCGCGGGAACGCGGTCCGATTCGTCCGTTGCCCTTCGTTGCTCCCATCCCCGAGCAGGTAGTGATCCAGGATGACCCGCGTACAGGCTTGCTCAAGTTCATTGGCAAAGCGCTCGGGGTCATCCAGCGGCAACAACGGGCTCACCGTGGCCACCGCGTCCAGCCCCGTGGCACGCAGGGCGTGCAGGGCCTGAATCCTGACATTGGGAGAATAGGCTTGCTTCGGAAAAGAAGCCGGCAGGTTCGGTTTATCCGTTTCCACTGTTACGTGGATGCGCACGTCGCATTGCCGCTGCAGTTGCCGCAGAAGTGAAAGGTCTTCCACTACCAACGGCGTATGCGTTTGAATGGCCAGGACATCCGGCGGGCGCCCGACCATGGCTTCCAGCAACTCCCGTGTACGTCGCAGGGTCCGTTCCTGCGGCGGATAGGGTTCAGTGACGCTGGACATGAAAATCCTGATGGGCTTGGGTTCCCCGAGGCGCTTCAGCCGGTCATAGTGCGTACAATAGGCATGCACGGCTCCTTCCTTGACGTCCAAGAACCGTCCCCACGTCCGTCCCCGCACGTGATAGGGATTCCACTGCGCATAGCAATACAACCCGCACAACGAGTTGCCGAGCGCACACCCTCGATACAGGTTGATGGTATGGGTAAACCCCTGACCCAAAAATCCACCCGTGGGATTGAGAATCGTCTTGCACGGGATGGTTGCGGGTTCCATAGGAGGCGTTCACGAGGATTGATCAAAACGTCTTTCACGTATACTCTAGCAGAATGGAGGTTGGATGAACCAGCAATGAAACAATTATCCTCGATGACGACGTGCTTGGGGATCGTGGCCCTGGTCCTGGCCCTCTTTTTGCCGGCGGCGCAGGCCGCGGACACGTGCCCGGAAAACCTGTCTCACCTGGCCGATGAAATGGACGCGTTACTCGAAGGCGTACACGTCAAGGAATTCAAACGGACGATGCGCTCGGTCCTGCAGGCGTCCATCCCCCAGGCCATTCAACGGGCCGACGGGATCAAGGAGCAAATCGCCTTTCTTCGGAAGGAAATTCAACACCAGGTCCGGGTGGAAAAAAGCGCCGACTTCATCGCCCGCGACGTTTCGAAAAATCCGGATGGGCCGTTGAAACCGTGCAAGCGACCCGAGGAAAACGGCTATTGCAACACCGTTGAGCGGTACTTTATGGCAAAAGCCGCCAACCTGGCGAATCGCGCGTTCCTCGAAGCCTTGGAATGCTACCAGCGCCACGGCTACCAGTAACGGCCCGGCGCGCGCTATGATTCTAGCGGCGGTCTTCCTTATCCAAGGCGGCAATGCCGGTCAGCGCAACGGGCGGACGGTCCGGGAATTCCGCCACCAAGCTCAACTTTCCGCCCATCGCTCCCACGTAGCCACTCAGCGTGGACAACAGCAGGTCGCTACGTTTCTCAAGACGGGATACGCTTTCCTGTTTGATCCCAAGTGCCTTTGCCACGCGCACCTGCGTCTGTTTCCGAGCCTTGCGCAGGTCTTGGAGCGACATTTCTTCGGCAATCAGCGCCTTGGCCCGCTTCTCTACTTTCTTCCGACGCGCCGTGGGGAGCCTGTTCATTCTTTCCGCCAGGGTTGTCATC
Organism: Nitrospira sp.; assembly: GCA_028819435.1. GTDB lineage: Bacteria > Nitrospirota > Nitrospiria > Nitrospirales > UBA8639 > Bin75. The sequence goes on along the minus strand of JAPPLK010000027.1, from coordinate 6,896 downwards.
CTGATTTCCTTTCGTCTTTCAGCCGACCGAGATGCATATCGAACCTCTTATCCGCCTTCTCGATCAGCCGTCTGTAAAAAAACCTTTCTTTGACGCCTGATTTGTCGCCGGCCACAAGCAGAATGGCCTTCCGCCGGGGATCAAAGGCAAAGGCGACTCGCCACACCCCGTCATCGGCCTGAAAACGAAGTTCTTTCATGTTGGCGTGGCGCGATCCCTTCAGGGTATCAACCCGTGGGCGGGCCAGAGCCGGACCGAATGCCCCAAGAAGCTTCGCCTGTGCAAGGAGTTCATCCTGCACCGCAGTGGGCAGCGCATCGAATTCCGGATCGAAGGCCGGGTCGAAACCAACGTCCCACATCATGACTTAAATATGACTTAAAGAGCATATGCCGTCAAGGGTATTACAGCCGTCGTTACGGCAGGTCCATACTAGCAACAAGGGGAAAGGCAAAGACCCTGGATTCCTCCCCGACATTTTTAATCGGGGATCCAGTTTATATGGCCGGGAATGACAGAAGGAAAAAGAAGGGAGTCAGGGAACCTGTTGCGGCCGGGTCTTGCCGGGAAGGGGAAACGTCTCGGGGTTGCCGAAGGGAAGCGTTTCGACGTAGAGCGAGGTCGAGGGGAATGCAAACGCCGCGCCGTGGCCCTCGACAATGTCCTTGACCTTGTAGGCCAGACGCTCCTTGCAGGCCAGCCATTCCCCCCACTGAGTGGTCCTGGTAAAACAGTAGAGCATGATATTGATGCTGGACGCGCCAAAGGTATCCACGAAGACGAACGTCTTGGTTCGTGCCGGGTCCGTTTCAAAGTCCTCGCTGGATTTCAGGTACTCCAGAATATCATGAACAATCATGTGCAGTTGGTCCCGGGTCGTGCGGTATTCGACGCCGATGGTCCAATAAATTCTGCGATTCGTCATGCGGGAAAAATTCACCAGGGCTTCCCCAGCCAACCGCGAGTTGGGAATGGTCACCAAGGCTTTGTCGAATTGCCGCACCTTGGTGGCGCGAAAGCCGATGTCCTCGACGACCCCGTCCACGTCCGGCGTGCGAATCCAATTGCCCTTCTCGAACATCCGATCCAGGAAGATGGTCAGGCCCGCGAATAAATTTGCAATGAACTCTCGCGCGCCCAGGGCCACGGCCATGCCGACCAATCCCAAACTGCCCAGGAGCGCCGCCACGTTGAACCCCCACTCCTGAAACACGGCCGCGACCCCCAGGCAGATCACGACGAACTTGGCGAGCTTCACGAAGAAGTTCTTCATGGTATCGTGCATGCTCACACTGCCCAGTATGGCAATCCCGCGGTCCATGAACACAGACAAGGGATCGATTGCCCGAAACATCAGCCAGAACAACGTCAGCGCGATCAGGGACCGAATGAACGTGTCGAACGCATCACTGACGGCCCCGGACATGGGGAGGAACTGGCCGGCTACGTAGAACCCCACGACGACAAACCCGAATTCCAGGGGTTTTTCCACGGCGTGGAGCACCAGGTCATCGAATTCCGATTCGGTCTTCCTGGTCATGGACCGGAGCGAGGCAACAACGAACCGGAAAAAGACGCGGCGCAAACCCAGGAAGACCAATACCACGAGAATGGCCGTCACGACGGCACCGAGGCTGACCCCGAGTACGCCCGTTTGCCATACCTCAGCGACGTGTTTGCCGAAATCCATCATCGTTCGCCTTTCAAGACCATGAAGCCGTGTTCATGAATACCGTTTCCGTCACCAGAAGTCTATCTCACTCCTTACTTAAGAGTCCAGAATCGTAGCGACAGTTACAATTGACGGTTCGCCGTAACCCGGGGTAGTTGACCACCACGTTGACATCTTTGACTAAATTCTCAACTCGAACGAAAATACCGGCTTGCGACGGCTCGCGGCTTGCCGAAACGGTACGCGCCGTAGCGACTGCCTTGTATAACGAACTTATGATTGACAAAACAGGAGGCATGAAATGACCGGCAACAAAGCACGGAAAGGTTTTCTCCACGTCTTCAAAGATTCTCGCCCTCGATGGGTTCTGATCGCAGGAGTCCTGCTGCTCTTCGTCACCACCGGCATGATCCAGGCAGATCCTTCGCCGGGCTCGGGGCAAACACCCTTTCAACTGACTCTCCCGTTGGGATTGGAAAAAGACAGCCTCGTGATCCCCGGGGACAACCCCTTGACCAAAGAAAAAGTGGAACTGGGGAAACTGCTCTTCTTTGATACACGATTGTCGGCGAACGACACAATCGCCTGTGCAAGCTGTCACGTGCCGTCCCTGGCCTTTACGGACGGACAGCCGGTTTCCGCAGGCATTCATGGGCAAAAAGGAGGGCGCAGCGCTCCGACGGCTATCAACCGTGTCTTTAGCTCGGCCCAATTCTGGGATGGGCGGGCAGCCACGCTCGAGGAACAATCCGTTGGTCCGTTCGCCAACCCCATCGAGCATGGATTCAAGGACCACGACGAACTCGTGGCCAAAGTGAAGAGCATCGCCGGGTATCAACCCCTATTTGAACGGGCCTTCGGGTCGCCTGCCATTACAACCGACCTGATCGGCAAAGCCATTGCCAGTTTTCAACGCACCCTCCTCTCAGGGAACAGCGCCTATGACCGCTTCACCATGAGGAACGAAGAACAGGCATTATCGGCCAACGCCCAAAACGGGCTTCGCGTGTTCCTGGGAAAGGGGCAATGTCTCCGCTGCCATTTCGGATTCAATTTTACGGACGAGCAATACCATAACCTTGGGGTTGGCTCGAACAAAACGGAGAGCGACGTCGGCCGCCAGGCCGTGACGAAGAAGGCCAAAGACGTGGGCGCGTTCAAAACGCCGACGCTACGTGAAATCGCCAACACCGCACCTTACATGCACGACGGCAGCCTGGCGACGTTGCGCGAGGTGGTGGATTTCTACGATCAGGGCGGACTGCCGAATGCCTACCTTGATCCGATAATCAAACCCCTGAAGTTGACGGATCAGGAAAAGAAAGACCTGGTGGAGTTTATGGAATCGTTGAACGGGGAAGGCTGGAACGTCACGCCGCCGGTCCAATTCCCCAAGTAGACGAGTCTTGACGACGGCTACCGTACGCCGGGTAACAGTGCTCCGCTGAACCGTCCCTGATACACTTCGGCGACGGGACCTTTCAGGGTCAGGCCGTACTGGGCATCCACCGTGATGTCCAGTCGGCCGCCGGGAGCCAGGACCCTCACCGGGCTTTTCACCAACCCCAGGCGCACTCCCGCACTGGCCACCGCGCAGGCGGACGAGCCGGACGCCTGCGTCTCTCCGGCACCCCGCTCCCAGATTAAAATGGACACGGCGTGAGGGCCGGTGGGAAACGCCAGTTGAACGTTCGTGCGTTTGGGAAAGGTGGGATGGGTTTCCAATTCCGGTCCCATGCGAAGTAAATCCTCGCGCGTCCACGACCCGCCCCGGTCCTTGAACACCACACAATGCGGGTTGCCGACGCTCACCCCCGTGAATCGCAGGGACTGCCCCACGGCTTTGATCGGCTGCAAGACCAACTCCGGGGCCTTAATGGTACAAGGTAAATCCTTTGGCCTGAACGAGGCTCGCCCCATATCCACGGTCGCGCCGTTCACCTGCCCATTTCCGTCCAACGTTAATTCCACGCGGACCAGCCCGCCCTTGGTTTCAACCGAGAAAGACCGGTGTTTGGTCCTTTTCGTGGCATACAAAAAACAGCCGAAAATGCGCAAGCCGTTTCCGGATTTTTCCGCTTCACTCCCATCCGGGTTGAAAATCCGCAACCCGAAGTCGGCCTTTTTGGAAGGCACCAGGGCCAGGATGCCGTCACTCCCCGCCCCCCAATGTCGATCACAAATCGCGCGAATGGTCCTGGCGGTCAGCTTGAACGTCAACTGTGAGGGATCAAGGGCAATATAATCATTGCCCAAGCCATGGCCTTTGAAAAAGGAATTGCTCATTGTCAGGTGCGGGATGGTTATTGACAAAAAATGTACACGGAATTCCGTATGGCGGTCAAAGGAAAGTGAGCTACACGACGAATACACTCAAAGAAGTCAGTGGACCGGGGACCCGGGAAAGGCATAAAACTTATTGGGGGCCCATCTTAAAAGTATAAATTGCCTTAACCTTGTCTCTCGCAATCACTACGCATGTCGTTGTTTTCGCCACATTAACACTCCCATGATAAAAATCCACACGGTCAGGAGACTTGAGAAACTTGCGAATAAAACATTGGTCACTAAGACTGAAAGGCCCATATAGGCTTGCACGGTGCCATCTACGAAAGAAGCGATGCCCAAAACCACCGCCACCCATCCTAACCACTGGGGAAAACTGTCACTCCTGGCTACCGCCAGTCCGAACAGACTAAAGGTCAGTCCGAAGAAGACGATGATGTACACGCTAAAAAGACCGACATCGATCTCCTCCATGGCTTCAGCCACGCGTAAGGCGATTGCCTTTTCTGCTTCAGGTGCGCTGGCCCACGCGGCATGAACGACCTTGGAAGTTATCCCGTCCAAGGCCATGAGAACCACCCAGAGACTCGTGCTCACCACAGCGAGGACATAGCCCAAGTATGCCCACGTTGCGCCAGGCCCAGCGAGGATGGAACGCTGAATGGCGATCAGGGCAGGCAGAAGAAGCACGCCTCCAAGGAGTAAGAGCAAGTGGTCCGTGACCCAAATGTCACTCTGGGCCACTGTCTCAATCTGGTTGACCGTTACCTGGATATTGGGCGAGCGTGGATGAACGATATTGGCAACCATGAACAGAATGGCACCAACGATTCCGCACATGCCCCCAACCCGTATCAGAGTCCCGTTAACACTGGTGTCCTGTCCACTCATTGAATCCGACATCACGACCTCCTTTTCGGCAAAAAATCGTGAGCCCAACCTGACTACATGTCATCAAAATATTGAGCAACTTCAAGCTGACCCACTCGCTGTCAGACGAAACCCAACCGTGCTGAATGTTAGGGCCAAGATCCACACAACCGGGCCGGCGATCCCAGGGAATAATGGGATAAGACCTGGCCCAACGATAAAAAGCAAAAACCCTATATCAGTCACGCTTACCACGGCCAGGTTCAGCCAATAGCCTACAGCGTCGTTTTTCCAATTGAGAGTGAACGCAATCACGATGGCAAAGAGGCCCAGGAAAGCCAAGTTCCAGGCGTCTTGGAATATCCTTCCTTGGGCCAGAGCGAATTCAGTCGGAACCATGCCAGCTAAAATAGAGACATCGTAGGACGCTTTCAGGTGCAGGAGACCCCAAATCACATAGAGTCCTGCCCCAATCTTATGGGCTTCCTTTATCACGTAATTCTTCTCTCCTACCCTCCTGTGGCGGGCCAAAGCTCTTTATTTCTTGGCTGGGCTATGCCAGCAAAGGAAAAAGCGAAGAAACCAAGGTGCGGCTTTTCAATTTTCCCTTGACTCGTCTCATACGACCACGGGCCTGCTTTCCCAAGAAAGCAGGCCCGTGTGAATCGTGCGCATCATGCGCTCTATTTTTCTGCTGTTGTTGACCCGGTAGTGGCGTGGCCTGTTTTCTTCCGGAGGCGCCGTTGCCCGAGGGAGAATTCTCTTCTGGAATTCTGCTTGTTCCGGCTGTTACTTGGTCGGTTACTTGGTCGTTCCGACCCTGTGCTTCTAAGCACGGTCCGGAAGCATCGCCTCTCGGCAACGATTTGAGCCCGCATTCCGAAGAAGGTGAAACCTTCGCTCGCTACGGGCCTTACGCTTTCGGTGGGCTGAGGTCATTCATGCTTGACCCCTCTTGTTTGAATCAATAATTTCAGGAGAAAATCGTATGCCTCTTCCGCCCTGGAGTCAATAGAAATTTGAAGGGTGAAACCTCTTCAGTGGTATATTTTCAAACGGTGGTGGTATGAAAGCGATGATCCTCGATCATGATGGCGACGTGAGCACGGCTCCCTTGCAACTCCGGGACGTGCCCGTGCCGGAACCCGGACCCGGCCACGTGCGAGTGAAAGTGCACGTTTGCGGCGTGTGCCGGACGGATTTGCACGTGGTGGAGGCCGAGTTGCCGGCTGCCACGAGACCCATCATACCCGGCCATCAAACGGTCGGGATCGTCGATCGACTCGGTACCGGCGTGACCACCCTCAATCCCGGCGACCGCGTGGGCATCGCCTGGCTCCAGGATACGTGCCGGACCTGTGAGTTTTGCAACACGGGTCGTGAAAACCTGTGCGAACACGGCACGTTTTCCGGCTATCACGTGCATGGCGGGTTTGCGGAATATGCGCTGGTGCCCGCATGCTTTGCGTATCCCATTCCTTCGATCTTTTCCGACGCGGAAGCCTCGCCGCTCCTGTGCGCGGGCATCATCGGGTACCGGGCGTTACGCCGGAGCGGGCTGAAGCCCGGGCAACGATTGGGCCTGTACGGGTTCGGCGCATCCGCGCACATTACAATCCAGATCGCGCGGCATTGGGGCTGCCCGGTGTACGTGTTTTCACACCGGGAGGCCCATCAACGTCTCGCCGAACGACTGGGGGCAACGTGGGTCGGGCATTCGACCGAAGCACCACCGGAAAAGCTCCATGCCTCGATCGTGTTTGCCCCGGTCGGGCACCTCGTGCCTCATGCGCTGCAAGCCCTTGAACGGGGCGGCACGGTTGCCATGGCAGGCATTTATTCATCCGACGTTCCGCCGCTCGTGTACGACCGCGACCTGTTTCACGAACGGTCCCTCCAAAGCGTCACGGCCAATACGAGGCAGGACGGACTGGACCTGTTCCGGATCGCGGCTGAAATTCCCATCCGCACCCACACCCAAGCCTTCAGGCTGGAGGACGCGAACCAAGCGCTTCAAGCCCTCAAAGCCGGAACGATCAACGGCGCCGGGGTCCTGACCATCGGGTGA
>JAPPLK010000006.1 GCA_028819435.1 Nitrospira sp. | reverse complement strand
ATCACCGTCATCGTCGGTCACCGTCACAAGGACGTTTCCCCTCACACGGTTGTAATTGCCGCCCGATGCGACATGACTCAGCGTTACCACATCATCATCCTGGTCGTCGTCCTGCCCGGCCGTCACCGTCACCGTCTGATCGGTTTCCCAGTTTGTCCTCGTGAACATCAGGTTCGTCTTGTCCAGCGTCAGGTCCGTGCCCGACTGCCCCGTGATGGCCACCGTCACCGCATCCGTGGGCTGCGAAGACAGGCGCACCCTGTAGGTGCCGCTGCCACCTTCGCCCACCGTCACGGACTGCGGGTCAAACCGCAGCGCCGGCGCGTTCTTGTCGTTATCAGTGATGCGCACCAACAGGATGCTGCGGAGAAAGCGTCGCACGCCGGCGATCTCCAAATAACCGCCTACACGCAAAAGAGGTATGTCGACTGCGTCGTCGTCTTCCAGGAACGTCAGCCTTACCGTCTGCGGTTCATCCCAGTCGGTCGTCGTGAACGTGAGACTGGTCGGCTCGGCAGTGATCACTCCGTCGATACCGCCAAAACTGAATGTCGCGGTGGACGCGGGCCTGCTCGACAGCTTCACCGTGATGCTGACGACCTCCCCTTCGTTCACTTGCAAGATCCCCGGCACCACCCGAACTTGCGCCAAGGCAATCTCCGGCAGGAGTAGCAGCAGGAGCAGCGGCAGCCAGCGAAAAGCCCGCACGGCCGACAAATGGCCCGCACCCTCATCGAGTGCCTGCGCGTCCCGCTCAAAGGCGGCACCGCCGTGGCGCGGCTCGAAGAGGCTTTCGAGATCGTGTGCCCCCCCCCCGCACGGCAAAGTCGGCTGGGTCTGGGCGCGGGCGGCGGGAAGGTCGAGACTGTCGGAAGAGGAAGCGTCAGGTGGGGAGGCTGGCCGGCAAGGGCGCAGCAGCCATGCCAATACACTCATGGCCGTCACGCCGACGAAAGAGAAAACCAATCCAAGGGAACGAGAAGCAATAGAAACAACAAGAGAGGCCCTATACTCGAATCTAAGTCATGTAATCTTCTCACAGAGAGAGACTCTTTGATGTTGGTGAGTTTCTTGTAACTGGTGGTAATTCCATCTTCGCCGACTCGAAGATCGTAACTGGCTGGCTGGATTTGCTGCTTCTCAAAGGGCGTGATGGTGATGCGCTGGGCTTGACATGCCTCGGCGATCTGTGGGTGCGTTAGGATCATCAGCGGACATTCCCCCCACTATAATACGTCGGGAGACATGCTATTACAACCAATGCGGCCAATCAAGCACAAACTGGAGGCCCGTCAAGTTAAAGGGATAAGTCCCGAGGCGAAGGGGATGACGGAACGTTTACATGCGTGCTTTACACTCATGGTTCAAATTGCTATTTGAAATATGAATTAGAATTTGGCAAGTTTACGTTGTGATGGGGAAACGTACTCGAGCAAAACTGATTGACGCGGCGTTGGAAATCTTTGGTGAACGGGGCTATCACCATGCCACGATTCAGCAGATTGTCCGGCGAGCGGGTACCAACGTGGCGGCCGTCAATTACCATTTTGGCGACAAAGCTCAATTCTACGGCGAAGTGGTCTCCCATGCCCTGACTTTGGATCAGGACGTGGAACACATGGATTTGGGAGATGAACCGCCGGAAGAGCAACTGCGAACCTTTGTGTTCTGGTTCCTGCATCACGTCGTGGGCATGCACAAACCCTCCTCGTCCCTGGAAAAGATCCACATCCAGGAAATGGTGAATCCCAGTCCAATCCTGGATACGCTCGTGGACACGTTCATTCGCCCGAATCATTTGAAGCTGCGGGCCATTGTGGCGGCCTTACTGCCGGACGACGCGACCGAGCAGGACGTTCGACATCATTGCTTCAGCGTGATCGGGCAGTGTTTGCACTACAAATTCGCGCGGCCGGTGATGGATCGTCTGTATGACGATATCGAGTTCACCGAGGGCTACGTCAACGCGCTGGCCGAACACATTACCAGCGTCAGTCTTGCCGGCATGCGTGCGGTTCCCGGTGAACGGCTGGTGGCGGCGCGAAGCGGGAGAGCGCGTCAATCATGAGAGTCCGGGTCCTGCTGCTAAGCCTCTGGACGTTCATTGTGGGCGGATGCACGCTGGGGCCGGATTATGAGCGGCCGCCGGTCGCGGAACCGGACAGCTTTCGGATGCAGCAGGGTGAATCCCTTGAAGAGGTGTCGTTAGCCGACCTGGGGTGGTGGGAACTCTTTCAGGATGAGAACCTTCAGGCCCTCATCCGCAAGGCATTGGTGGAAAATAAGGACGTGAGAATAGCCGTCGTCCGAGTACGAGAAGCCCGTGCCCAACTCGCGGCCACGGGCGCCGATCAGTTTCCACGGATTGACGGCAAGGGCAGCATTCAGCGTAATCAAGTGTCACAGGCGGTGGTTCGACAGTTCGGGTTGGGCAGGGGGGGCGGCGCCACCATCCCCCAGATTCCCGCCACGAATCAATTCAGGGCCACGGTGGATTTATCCTTTGAACTCGACTTCTGGGGAAGACTGCGTCGAGCCACGGAAGCGGCCCAAGCCGACCTGCTGGCCCGGGAATCGGCACGCCGGACGGTCATCCTGACACTGGTCAGTGACCTGGCCACGGCGTATTTCGAGTTGCGATCCCTGGATGCCGAATTGGAATCTGCCAAACGCATACTCAGGACCAGACAAGAGGGCCACGATCTTGTCCGGTTGCGAAAATTCGTGGGGCAGAGGTCGACGCGGGATATTCGTCGTGAGGAACAGGAGGTGGCCCGCGCCCGGGCCGTGATCCCCGACCTTGAACGGCAAATCGGACAGAAGGAACATCAACTGAGCCTTCTCATGGGACGCAACCCGGCCCGCATTATTCGCGGGACTTCGTTGCGCGATCAACCGCTGGCTCCGGAAGTGCCTGCGGGGTTGCCGTCGGCGTTGCTGGAGCGGCGCCCGGATATTGTGGAAGCCGAACAAAAATTAGTCGCGGCCAATGCCAAAATCGGCGTAGCCAAAGCGGCGTTTTTCCCGCAGATCAGTCTGACGGGAAATTTCGGCGCGCAGAGCCTGCAATTTGCCGATCTCTTTGCCGGTTCTTCGCGGGTCTGGATGTTCGGCCCCACGCTGACCGTGCCGCTGTTCGACACGGGGCGCAATCTCGCCAACCTGGAAGTGACGCAAGCCCAACAGGAACAGGCGGTCATTTCCTACGAAAAAATCATTCAACAAGCTTTTCGAGAAGTGGAAGACGCCCTCCTTGCCCATCAAAAAATTCGCGAGATCCGGGCGGAACGAGAACGGCTGGTGGCCCTCTCTCGTGAGGCCTTCGAGTTGGCAAGACTGGAATACCTGAACGGGAAAGCGTCGTACCTGGAGGTCCTGACGGCTCAGCGCGAGTTGTTTAACGCGGAAACGGTTCTGGTTCAAACGCAACGCAATCAACTGCTCGCCGTGGTGCAGTTGTATAAATCTCTCGGGGGAGGATGGATGCCCGAACCCGTGTCCGAGGATCTCGCCATGCGGGAGGCGCCCGAATGACGGACCCTGTCGATTCAGTGGATAAAAAATCGAAGATACTGGGGATTGTCCTGCCCCTGCTCATCATCGGGCTGGCCGTCCTGGGGGCACAGGGGTTGATGCTCCTGGGTCCGACCGTGCCCAAGATCTCAAAAGAGGTGAAACCGACCTTTGTCGAAGTCCTCACTGCGCGGGTCCGGGATGAGCAGACGGTCATCGCCGCGTACGGGACCGTGCAGGGGCATCAGCGGTTGATCGTGCAACCGGAAATCAGCGGACGGGTGGTGAAGCTCAATCCGCGGTTGGTCATCGGGGAAACCCTGAACAACGGTGCCGTGTTGTTGCAGGTCGACCCGCGCGATTATCAGGTCGCGGTGAACGAGCAACGGGCCGCCTTGGCGAAAGCGGAGTTTGATTTGAAGGTGGAACTCGGCAATCAAGCCGTGGCGAAGCGCGAATGGAGCCTGTTGAACCCGTCTGCCGGCGAAGTCAATACCCTGAGTCGACAACTGGCTCTCCGCCGTCCGCACCTCAAGGAGAAACGCATGGCGCTGGCCGCGGCGAAGAGCCGGTTGCACCGGGCCCGGTTGAACTTGAAACGAACGGTCCTGCGAGCCCCTTTCAATGCGTTGGTGCTGAATGAATCCGTCGAAATCGGTCAACTCATCAACCCGCAAAGTTCCGTGGCGACGCTGGTGGGCACGGACGAGTTTCGGGTGCAGGTGAGCGTGCCCATCCAGCAGGTGGAGGGTATGACCTTTCCCGGTGCCGGTCATCCTGAAGGGTCGTCCGTCCGGGTGATTCGTGAACGCGGTGGCGGCGAACCGGTGGCGCGGCAGGGAACGGTCGTCGAATTGTTGGGCGACGTGACGCAGAACGGTCGTATGGCCCAGGTCCTGGTGTCGATTGCCGATCCCCTGGATTTGACCAAACCCGCCCGGGCGCGGCGTCCGTTGTTATTGGGTGAATACGTCCGCGTGGAGATCCAGGGTCCCGAGTTACACGACGTGATTGTCCTGCCTCGGAATGCGATCCGGGAAGGCTCTCGCGTCTGGGTCAAGAATGCCGAGAACCAGTTGGACGTTCGCCCGGTTGACGTCGTCCTGTCCCGAAAGGATACCGTTCTTATCGGCCGGGGGCTCCGGGACGGAGAAGAGATTATCACGAGTCAAGTCCCGGCGGCGATTCCCGGACTTCCGTTGCAAACCGTCGAGGAACTTCCCTCTCCGGCATCCGATGAGCCCGAACGGGCGTCGCCCGTCTCCACCGAGTGACCCCGTCCATGGCCTCTCCCGACTCAACCTCCCCGCGTTCCGGTCCGATTGCCTGGATGACCCACCACACGGTGGCGGCCAACCTCGTCATGCTGATTTTTATTTTCGGCGGATTGGTCATCTTGACCAACGTCAAGCAGGAGGTCTTTCCGGAGTTCAAAGTCGATCAGATTCGTGTCTCCGTACCCTATCCCGGAGCCAGCCCGGAAGAAGTGGAGCAGGGGATTATCCTGTCCATTGAAGACGTGGTGCGGGGACTGGACGGGGTGAAGGAAGTCACCGCCACGGCTTCCGAAGGCCGGGCCAAGGTGGAGATCGAGTTGATTGACGGGGCCAATGCCGACAACGTCCTGCAAGACGTCGTGAACGAGATTGACGGCATTCAGTCGTTTCCGGAACTGGCGGAGGAACCCATTATCAGCCTGGCGGAAGTCCGCAATCAGGTCGTGACCGTCCTGGTGTACGGTGACCAGGAAGAGCAAACCCTGCGTGACGTAGCTGAACGCGTGCGGGATGAACTGTTGCAACGGCCGGGGATCACGCTCGTGGAACTGGGCTTGGCCCGTCCCCGGGAAATTGCCATCGAAGTGCCCCAACGGCACCTGCGCGCCTACGGCCTGACCCTGAACCGGATTGCGAGAGAGATCGGGGAGGCGGCCATTGAACTGCCGGGGGGCGGGGTGAAGACCACCGCTGGGGAAGTGCTGTTGCGGACGCAGGAGCGGCGTGATTTTGGCCGGGAATACGCGGACGTTCCCGTGGCCTCGACGCCGGATGGGGCCACCATCACCGTGGGCGACATTGCAACGATCAGGGATGGGTTTGAGGAGGTGGACCAGGAAGCCTACTTTAATGGTCAACGGGCGATCCAGGTCAAGGTGTTCCGGGTCGGCATGGAAACGCCCCAGTCCATCTCCAGGAGCGTCCAGGCGTATTTGGAGGAATTGCGACCGGAGTTGCCCGACGGCATTGGCTTCGCCATGTGGAACGATCGATCGGAGATTTATCAGGACCGGATGAATTTGTTGTTGAAAAATGCATTTCTTGGCTTAACCCTGGTCCTGTTGCTCCTGGGTTTGTTCCTGGACCTGAAGCTTGCGTTTTGGGTCACGGTGGGCCTGCCCGTGTCCATTATCGGGTCGTTTCTCTTCATTCCGTTCACGGGCGCCTCCATCAACATGATTTCCCTGTTTGCGTTCATCATCACGCTGGGGATCATTGTGGACGATGCCGTGGTGGCGGGGGAAATCATCTATCAGAAGCGGGAACAGGGGCTGCCGTTGGTCCAGGCGGCCATTGCCGGGGCCCGGGAGATTGCCGGCCCCATCATGTTTGCCGTGTTGACCAACATTGCCGCGTTCCTGCCTTTGTTTTTCGTGCCCGGCGCTTTGGGTAATTTTTTGAGGCAGGTTCCCTCAGTCGTGGTAGCGGTGTTTGTGGTGTCGCTGATCGAATCCTTGTTCGTGTTGCCGGCGCACCTGGCCCATACGCGAGAACTGTCGGGCTTCTGGAAAACGCTCGACCGGCCGCGACAGTGGTTCAGTCAAGCCATAAAGAACTTCATAAAGGAACGCTATCAACCGTTTCTCCGAAGTGCGATCGCCAATCGCTGGTTGACGGTGGCGGTTGGGTTGGCCTTGTTGATCCTGACGGCGGGCATCGTGGCCGGCGGGCATATCGCCTTTACTTTTCTGCCGGCGATCGATTCTGAAATTATCACGGCCCAAGCCACCCTGCCGTATGGTGCGCCCATGGAACAATCCCGGAGAGTGTTGCATCGCTTGGCGGAGTCGGCAAAAGTCGCGATTGCCCAACTCGGGGGCGAGGCCGCGTTACGAGGCATCTATGGCCAAATCGGCGCGGCCTTGATGCAAAGAGGACCGCGGCAGGCTGATTCGGGGCCCATGGGCAGCCATACCATCGGGGTGCAGGTTTTTTTGAAACCGGTGGATCAACGGGATTTCAGCGGAGCGGATTTTGCCAGGGCCTGGCGGGCCGCCATCGGGACGATCCCGGGCTTGGAATCCTTGGGGTTTAAAGCAGAAGTGGGTCCGACAGGTGAACTTCCGATCGATATCCAACTCACCCATCGTTCCAGGACGATACTGGAAACGGCTGCCCAGGAATTGGCGGAGAGGCTGTCTGGGTACGCGGGAGTGACGGATATCGACGACGGCGTATCATTGGGCAAACCGCAATTGAATTTTCGCATCAAGCCCGAAGCTCGCAACCTGGGACTCAATGCGACGGATTTGGCACGGCAGGTGCGCGGAGCTTTTTATGGCGTGGAAGCGTTGCGTCAACAACGAGGACGCAACGAAGTGAAGGTGATGGTCCGGCTGCCCGAATCCGAACGCCGGTCCTCTTTCACGATCGAACGCCTGATCCTGCTCACGGAGCAAGGAGGAGAAATTTCCCTGGCCGAGGCCGCGGAGATTGAAGCGGGACGTGCCTATACGGAAATCAAGCGACGTGAAGGGCGTCGCATCGCGGCGGTCACGGCCGACGTCGATGACCAGATCGCCAATGCCAATAGCGTCATGGCGGAAGTGACCGCCAATGAGTTGGACGCGTTGAAGAAGAAATATCCGGGACTTACGTATTCCGTGGAAGGCCAGCAGGCGGAGCAACAGGAATCGTTGTCTGCCTTGGGCACCGGGTTTGCCTTGGCGATGTTATTGATTTATGCGTTACTGGCGATTCCCTTCAGGAGTTACGTGCAACCGCTGATCGTGATGCTGGCCATTCCCTTCAGCTTCATCGGCGCGGTGGCCGGGCACCTGCTCCTGGGGTATGGGCTGAGTTTGGTCAGCATGTTCGGTATCGTGGCCCTGGCCGGCGTGGTGGTCAATGATTCGTTGGTCCTGATCGCCGCCACGAATCGGATTCGCGAGGAACAACGGGTATCCCTCCATGACGCGGTGATTCAAGGTGCGATGAACCGGTTTCGTCCCATTGTCCTGACGTCGTTGACCACGTTCTTCGGGTTGGCCCCGATGATTTTCGAGACGGCGTTGCAGGCCCGGTTTCTCATCCCCATGGCCGTCTCGCTGGGTTTCGGCATCCTGTTCGGGACGGTGATCATTCTCGTCATCGTGCCATGTGTCTATCTCATGGTGGAAACCCTGTTACGCAGAAATCGCCCGGACATGGCTGACTCTTTGACGCCACCGGAACATCCGGAAGCGGGTCCGGTGTAACGCCCTGCCGTGCCGCCGGTCCGGGCACCATCCTTGTTGGTGTTCGGTCATTTCCTTCGACTTCACTTCGTTACGCTCAGGATGAACGGGTAGGGATACTCCGTCATCTCCGACTCTCCTCTTGCGTCATTCCCGACATTTTTAATCGGGAATCCAGGGTCTTTGTTTTTTCCTGTCTTCGTAAAGAAAAAGACCCTGGATCCCCGATTGCAGTCGGGGATGACAGAGGAAGGCACAGGCAGTTCATGAAGCGGGGGAGCCCCTCCCCCATGGATTGGGGGAGGGGCTTGCTGACAGGAGGAGCCGTCAGGCTCTCGTCAGGTTAAGGAACCTCTGATTTAACGCACTATCGGGCGCAGGGCTGCGTTGTGTCCTCGCTCAACCCTCACCTATCTCTCTGATAAGCTTCGGGTTTCGCTGCGGGACGCCTTGCCCTGCATCCCGCTATCACAATAAATCAGAGGTTCCCTAAAAGAACCACTGTGCGCGGAAGAACACGGAGCGCGGCACGTTGGCGTGGGACACGCCGAGGCCGACACTCTGTTCGCCGGTGTTTATGAATTCATGCTGGTCGAAGAGGTTGACCACGTCCACGGCCAGCAACAGCTTTTGTTTCTTGGCAAAGGGGAACACCTGATTCAGGGAGAGATTGTAGGTGGTAACCGAATCTTCAGTCCCCGAATTCGTTTTTTGTCCCTCTCTCGCGCTTCGCAGACCTGACCCAAAGAGCATCTGTGCGGTGATCGTGGTGTTGGTAAAGGGACGATACGTGACCACCGCGGAACTGGTGACGGTTTGTGAATGGTCGGTAAATATGCCATCACGTGTAGCGAGATCTCGCAACTCAGGCGTGTGCAGCAAAAAGTGCCCTGATTGGAGGTCCCACGCCTTGGATTGCCCCCACGCCACGTTGGCGCGGGCCGAGAGCGTGCGCGTGAGTTTTGTTTTCAGGGAGAAGTCGATCCCCCGCGCCCAGCCCCGGTCATACGCAAAATACCCCAGCATCGGCGTCGTATTGAATTGGTGGGCATCGGTCATGTTGCGGTTGACTTTGTAGTAGCCCGTCAACTGGACCACGGTACTTCTCCCAATCGCATGGGTCGAGCCGATTTCAAAATAATGCGACCGTTCCGGCTTGGTCCTGACATTGGTCGGGTCATCGGGTGCCGCGGTGGTGCCTTCAAGACCAAGGGCTAGAAGCGGCAGGGCCTCAAGACCGGGCGGAGTAAACAGACGGCCGTAAAAGGCGCGAAAGGCATGCCGTTTGTTGGGCGCATAGGTCACCCCGATGCGAGGACTGGCCTGGAAGGCGTCCACGTACCCGTGGATGTTGTCCAATCGCAGACCGAGGTTGATGGTCCATTGGTCATTGGGCGTGTATTGATCCTGGATCCAGAATTCTTCCCGGTACCCGGTAACCCGCCGGTTGGCCCTGCGGTTGATGACTCCGCCCATGGGCTCACCGTGTCCATGCTCGTCGTGATCATCATGCATGTCATGGTCGTCGTCATGATCCATGTCATGGTCGTCGTCATGAT
>JAPPLK010000073.1 GCA_028819435.1 Nitrospira sp. | reverse complement strand
CTTTGTTCTTCGTCTATGAAGATAAAAGACACTGGATTCCTGCTTTCGCAGGAATGACAGAGAGGGGCAGGAATAACCAAAAGTGGCTATTTTCATACCAATCCCTCATGCAGGCTTGCGGCCTGTATCCCCCAGCCCGTAGAGGGCGGCCCCGTACCGTCCCGAATGGATGGTGCCGCTACACCAGAGGGAACCGGACATTCATTTTCGTATCAATGACAGTGCGAACGGAGCAGAGATGAAGCAATCAAATGCTGGCGAATGTGCTTTGCTCAGTGAAGGTAGCCTGGCTGAAGATTGGAATAAATCAGAGGAAGACGAGGCATGGCAAAATTTTCAGCAGGAATATTGTGCTTGTCCCATAGATATGGATCAACTTTGAGCAAACTGAATCAACGATAATCTGGCTCATCTCATGAATCCCGGAAACAATCTGACGATAGCCCTGGTACAGATGGCTTGCGGGGCTGCGCCTCAGGAGAACCTCGGTTCTGCCATCGCAAAAGTCGAAGAAGCCGCACGGAGTGGTGCCAAGGTCGTCTGCCTGCCGGAACTGTTTCGTTCGCAATATTTTTGTCAAACGGAAGATCCGGCGTTGTTTGATTTGGCGGAGCCGGTGCCCGGTCCCTCGACTGAGGCGTTGGGCCAGGTGGCGGGTCAGCTCAACGTGGTGCTCATCGTTCCGGTTTTTGAACGACGGACGGCGGGGCTTTATCACAACTCGGTGGTGGTGATTGACAGTGACGGGTCCATGGCAGGCTTCTACCGCAAGATGCACGTTCCCGATGATCCGGCCTATTACGAGAAGTTTTATTTCACCCCGGGAGACAGGGGCTTTCAGGCGATTCAAACGAGTGCGGGTAAAATCGGTACGCTCATCTGTTGGGACCAATGGTATCCCGAGGCCGCGCGCCTCACGACGTTGCAAGGGGCCGGGATGTTGTTCTATCCCACTGCAATCGGGTGGCATCCGTCGGAAAAAGTCCGGGAAGGCGAGTCGCAGCGAAGCGCATGGCAGACCATTCAGCGCAGTCACGCGATAGCGAACGGCGTGTTTGTGGCAGCAGTCAATCGAGTGGGGCATGAGACGCCAGGTGCAAGCGGAGACGGCATCGAATTTTGGGGAAGTTCGTTTGTGTGTGATCCGTTCGGCACGGTCCTGGCCGAGGCGTCGATTGACAAGGAAGAAATTCTCCTTGCCGAGGTGGACATTGGCCAGGTTGAGGAAGTCCGGCGCAATTGGCCGTTTCTGCGTGACCGGCGGGTCGATGCGTACGGTGGCATCACGAAACGGTTCTTTGATCAAGGCGACGATGGCGAGTGTTAGAAAGAAGGCATTGAATCACGGTCCTGCTCGATTAGGGTTTCGCATGCCTGCGGAGTGGGAGCCGCATGAGGCAACGTGGCTGGGGTGGCCTCATAACACTAACGATTGGCCTGGGAAGCTGGTTGCCATTCATTGGGTCTATGGGGAAATTGTCCGGAAATTGGCGGAGGGAGAACGAGTCCGTATCCTCGTTCAGTCCCGGACCCATGAGGACCGTGCGCGGAGTGTGTTTACACGCGCCGGAGCCGATCTTGCCGTTGTCGAGTTTTTTCGGATTGCCACGGATCGCGGGTGGACTCGTGACTTCGGTCCGATATTCGTGACGCGGGATCAACCTGTTCCCGAAGTGGCTATCGCGCGGTTCCGTTTCACCGCGTGGGCCCGTTACCCTGATTGGAAAAAGGACGATCTGGTGCCGGTGAAGCTGGCTTCCCGGTTGAAATGCCGATTGTTTCCCGTCATGTACAATGGGCGGAACGTGGTTCTTGAAGGGGGCAGCATCGACGTGAACGGGGCCGGGACCGTGTTGACCACCGAAGAATGTTTGCTCGACCGTCACGTCCAGGTCCGCAATCCGGGATTTCTGGCAGCGGACTATGAGTCGGTGTTCAAACAATCCCTGGGCGCGACCAACGTGATCTGGTTAAACAAAGGCATTGCCGGGGACGATACCCATGGGCACGTGGACGACGTATGTCGCTTCGTGAATCCGACGACCGTGGTGTTGTGTCAGGAACGGGACGGCGGTGACGCCAATTATCGCGTGCTGGCAGAAAACCGGGAGCGCCTGGAGAACGCGACGTTGGAAAATGGAGCAAAAATCGAGGTGGTGCCGTTACCCATGCCGGCTCCGTTGTATTTTGACGGTCGGCGGCTTCCGGCGAGCTATGCCAATTTTTATATCGCGAATACAGCAGTCCTGGTTCCGACGTTCAATGATCCTCATGATCGGATAGCCTTGGGGATTTTGAGTGAATTGTTTCGAGACCGCCCCGTAGTCGGGATTCACGCGGTCGATCTGGCATGGGGATTCGGGACGTTACATTGTCTGACCCGACAACAACCCGCCTTGCCCACCCGGTAACCATTTTTCGTTCCTTATGTCCGAACCGTTTACATTGCCTGCCCCGCTTCGTCTTGGATGGATCGGGACGGGTGTCATGGGCGCGGCCATGGCCGGACATCTTCTTGCCAAAGGCTACGCGCTGACGACCTTTTCACGAACGCGATCAAAAGCCGAAGGGTTGCTTCAACGAGGGGCGCGATGGGTGGATTCGCCGGCACAGGTCGCCGATGAGTCCGACGTGGTCTTCACGATGGTGGGATTCCCCCGGGACGTGTCCGACGTGTACCTGGGCGAAGCAGGTCTCATTCAACAGGCGCGACCGGGAATGGTGTTCATGGATATGACGACCGCTCCTCCAAGCCTGGCCGTTACGATAGCCGAAGACCTCAAGGCTCGCGACGCTCATTTTCTGGATGCCCCTGTTTCGGGTGGGGACGTGGGAGCGCGCAGTGCGTCATTGTCCATCATGGTGGGCGGAGAAGCCCGCATCGTGGAAGCGGTCAGGCCGCTGTTTGAAGCGTTAGGCCGGACCATTGTTCACCAGGGTGGAACGGGCGCGGGCCAGCACACCAAGCTCTGCAATCAGATCACGATTGCCGGAACGATGATCGGGGTCTGCGAGTCGTTATTGTACGGCTATCGCGCGGGATTGAATCTGGAAACCATGTTGCAATCCATCAAGGGCGGCGCCGCAGCGTGTTGGACGTTGAACAACCTGGCCCCCCGAATCCTGGATCGAGACTTCGCCCCCGGGTTCTTTGTCGAACATTTCGTGAAGGACATGGAGATGGCCCTGGAAGAAAGTCGGCGCATGGGGCTCGTCCTGCCGGGGCTTGCATTGGTCCATCAACTCTATCTGGCCGTCCAGGCTCATGGGCACGGACGCTCCGGCACGCACGCCTTGATGCTTGCGCTGGAGGAATTGTCGAATGTTCACGTGAACGCCGGACGGGTCGAGCCTTCTCAATAGCATCAGCTTTCCGATGTATGCCGTCGATGACCTCAGAAACATCCTCGCCCGGATCGATGGCCGAGGCTACAAGGCATACAAGGATCTCCAAGGGGCTTATGCCTTCCCCGGCTTCACCCTGTTCATTGATCACGTGCAAGGTGATCCCTTCGCGTCTCCTTCCAAAATTCGAGTGCGCGTCCCCGGCACCGTCGCCAGGCTTCCCACCAATCTTTTTTCCAGTCACGTCCGGCGAGTGGCGTTACAGGATTTTCTGATTCGTGAAGTCCATCATGCGATTCGTCATGTGTGCCGGGGCAATCGCGGTATCGGGAAAAGCGGGCTTGTTGAAATTGACGCGGGCAGTCAGGAGGTGTTGGAACGGACAGCCATGGTGGTCACCCCGCAATGGGTCGAAGCGCGTTTGTCGTTGGGCCTGCCGGCGCAAGGCCGCACTATTCTGGGCCGGCAAGCCGAAGCCATGCTCTGTCAGGAATTACCCGAAATTGCAGAACGGGCCATGAAGTGGAGATCCGTGGATCAGGAACGCGCACGCACCTTTGTGGATTGTGTTGACAATCAGGAATCGATCCGCGCCCAACTCGATTCGTTGGGATTAGTGGCCTTCATCGCCGACGGTTCGATTCTTCCAAGAAGCAGTGGGGCGTCAGATCGTCCTCTTTCACGTCAATCGGCACAACCGTTTCGTGCTCCTGATTCGTTGCGTGTGGCAATTCCACTCCTGCATCCGGTTTCCCAGGACGGCAGGCTCGTGCATTCGTTGACGGGTTGCGGGATCCCTAAAGGCGTCACGTTGATCGTGGGAGGCGGGTACCACGGCAAGTCCACGGTCCTGCGTGCGTTGGAGCGTGGGGTGTATCCCCATGTGCCGGAAGATGGACGGGAGTACGTGGTGACAACGGAGCGGGCCGTCAAAATTCGCGCCGAGGATGGACGCCACGTCGAACGGGTGGACATTAGCGGATTTATCAAAAATCTTCCTTATGGACAGGATACCGCAACATTTTCAACGGACAATGCAAGCGGGAGCACCAGTCAAGCCGCGTCCATCCTTGAAGCCGTCGAAGTCGGGGCCACCGCGCTGTTGCTGGACGAGGATACCTCCGCGACGAATTTCATGGTGAGGGACGCCCGTATGCAGGCATTGGTTCACAAAGAGCACGAGCCTATCACGCCGTTCGTGGACCGCGTTCGTGAATTGTATGAACGGCACGGGGTGTCCACGGTCCTGGTGATGGGGGGCTGTGGCGATTATTTCGACGTGGCTGACACGGTAATTGCGATGCAGGACTATCAGCCGCTCGACGTGACGGAGGACGCGAAACGAATTGCCCAAGATTTCCGGACCCAACGGGCCATCGAAACCACGTCGCCCTTGGCCGAGGTCGCGTCCAGGATTCCCGTATGGGAGAGCCTCGATCCGTCCCGTGGGAACCGTGACGCAAAAATTGATGCCAAGTCCGTGGATGCCATTGCCTTTGGGCATGAAGTGATTGACGTGAGCGGCGTAGAACAACTCGTGGACGTCAGTCAGTCCCGGGCGGTAGGGTATGCACTGCATCTCGCGCCCCGCCGTTCGATGAAGGGGGGCTTGCAGGCGGTCGTCCAAGGTCTGGTCGAACTCTTTGACGACGCCGGTTTGGACGGACTCGATCCCTATCACCAAGGAGAACGACACCCCGGCAATTTCGCCCGGCCTCGCGCCTTCGAAATCGCCGCGGCCTTCAACCGCCTCCGCACGCTCCGGATCAGAGAATAGACACTTCCGTGTTATACATAGTATGGTTTGCTATCTTCGTTTTAAAGACTGAAAGTAGGGGAGGATGGGATGAAGCGTACCTTTAGAGTGAAAGCCGTGTGGGATGCCGAAGCAAAGGTCTTCTATTCTCAAAGCGATATCGAAGGCTTGCATATCGAGGCGGCCAACCTTGATGAATTTGAAGAAATCATGATGGATGTCGCACCTGAATTGATTATAGCCAATCATCGGAGTGCCCCCGAGATTGCCGAGCATTCTTTCAAGGATTTGATACCGGCCATTCTGTGGCAGCGTCCGGAGACAGAAAAGGCGGCTGTATAATTTGGCAGGAGATTTCTACAACACGGTCACTCAGGAAATTTCAAAACTCGGATTTGAGTATTGGAAAAACGCAAAAGGCTCACACGAAAAATGGAGACGTCCGGGAAACGGCAAAATTTTGCTGGTTCCACGTAACCTGAAGAGCCGCCATACGGCAAACGGCATCCTGAAAGATGCCGGAAGCTTGAAGAAGATCTGATATGCGACCGGGGTTTGCCGTTGATATTGATAACGTCGTGGCACAGGCAGAACGGGAAGTTCAACGTATTTTTCATGAATTGACCGGCAAGTCGTGGCCTGCCGAGACCTACGCCAGTGCCGGCGGGCTTGATACGAGTAATCTGGCCCCGGACCTGATCGAACGGATTTTCGATTATTTTCATGAACGCAGCATACCAATGCTTCCATTAGTTCCCGGGGCGCGACGGGTGCTGCGACAACTTCAGGAAGATTACCGTATCGTCCTGATCACGGCACGGCGCCCCACGGCTCGCCCGCAAACCCTGGCCTGGTTGGCGGAACACGGCATTCCATTCGATGAACTCCACCACGCGAAGGACAAGCCGGAAGTGGCGGAAGGCATTGTCCTGGCCGTGGACGATCATCCCGAGCACGTGAGTGATTATCTGGAGCAGGGCGTCCGCGTCTTTCTCATGGATCAACCCTGGAACCGAACGTTTTCACCGCCTGGCATAACCAGGGTGTCCGGCTGGGATGAGTTATGGCGGGTACTCAGCGTGCGTTCGATGCCACCCTCATGAACCCGCCGCATCCTTCGCTCGAATTTGCGGGGATTCTCTCATGGCTGTCGCGACGGTGACGTTTCGACGGTGTCTCGTGAATACTCCTGAAGCCGGGAGTGACGAGAAACGGGTCGGTTCACGAATCTTCTTTGACCTGAATATCGAGGGACGGGAATTTGTTGACGTGTACGCGGACGTGCAGGTGAACAGGCAAGGGGACGCGGCGCTCTGCGTCACGTCCCCGCGGGGCTACGACGGGCCGTTGAACCTTCAGGTATTTCAGGGGCTCGTCGAGTTTTACTACCGGCAAGTCACGGGAGGTAGCCTGGACGGGCTCGGCCTGAGGCTTCAGGATTGGATGATCGAACAGGAAATGGTCGTGGAGTTTGAAGTCTGATTTCTTTCAAGGAACCTCTGATTTACTGCACTATCGGGCGCATGGCTGCGTTGTGTCCTCGCTCAACCTTCACCTATCTCTATGATAAGCCTCAGGTTTCGCTCCGGGACGCCTTGCCCTGCATCCCGCTATCACAATAAATCAGAGGTTCCTCAACTCTTGTCGAGTGCCTGTTCAATGTCCTGAACGATTTGGGCTGACAGTGGTTTCAACCCCGGTCGATAACGGGCAATCACCTCTCCTTGCCGATTCACCAGAAATTTCTGAAAGTTCCACTCGATCTCGCCGGGGAACGGGCTTTGCGCGGTCAGGTAGTGATAGAGGGGATGCATGTCCTCTCCCTTGACGCTGATTTTGCTGAACAAGGGAAATTCCAACGCGTATTTGGTGTAGCAGAAGGATTTGATTTCTTCGTTCGTGCCGGGCTCCTGTTTCCCGAAATTGTTGGCCGGAAATGCCAGGATTTCCAGCCCCTGTTCCCGATACTGTTCATACAAAGTCTGCAAGCCTTCGTATTGAGGCGTATTGCCGCACATACTGGCGGTATTGACCAGGAGCAGGACTTTCCCCGTAAAAGTGTTCAGGGCCAGGGGATTCCCGTCAATGTCATTCAACGTGAAACCATACACGGGCGCCATGGCAGCGCCCCCGGTGGCGGTCTCGGCTGCATAGCCGGGATTACAGGCTATGATCGTCAGGATCAACAACGCAAAGGCGGTCAAACAGGTCATCAAGCTGAGCTGGAAAAATCGTTTCATGGACGGCTCCTTTTTGGGTGACCATCGTTCCTGCGTTCAGTCGGAATATCATTATTCTACGGCTAAACAGCGGATTTGCCAACATCAAAAAATGGGGGATTGGTACGAAAAGTCCTCTCTTTGGTGTCGTGGCACCATTCGTTCGGGGCGGCAACCTTCGGCTTCGCTTCCTTCGACTTCGCTCAGGACAGGCTCCGGCTGTCCCCTACGGCCAAGGAAAGATCCCGTATTTGTAGAGGCAGGCCCCTGAGCCTGCCCTCCGTTCTTTGATTTTGAAGCTGAGAAAAATTTCGGGAACAGGTATGATCGTATTATAAGGCTCTCAAGGGCGATCTATCCGTTCAGAGGGGACCATCGCAATGCCGCCCGACCCATCCGTGAAAAAGCCCAAACGCCGCGAACTCATGATGGCCAGTGTGCCCCAGGTCCAAGACCCGGTGTGTGGAATGATGGTGGATCCACTGTCAGCTGCGGGTTCATATGACCACAAAGGAACGACGTATTATTTCTGCCATCCCCGGTGCGAGGAACGGTTTCGGAGCGATCCGGACGGGTATTTGAGCGGCAAGTACACGCAGGCCATGGAGGATGCGCCGGCCTCGCCGGGGACCGACTATATCTGCCCGATGTGTCCCGGCGTGGTGTCGGAGACGCCCGCAGCCTGCCCGTCATGTGGTATGGCGCTTGAGCCGCGGACGGTGACGGTGGACGACGAGGCCAATCCCGAACTGGTGGACATGACCCGCCGGTTTTGGGTCGGGTTGATTCTGGCGTTGCCCGTGCTGGTGCTGGCCATGGCCCACGTGATTCCCGGCCAGCCCTTGCAGGACGTCCTTGCTCCCCGATGGTCCAATTGGTTGCAGTTCGTCCTGGCCACGCCAGTGGTAGGCTGGGTGGGGTGGCCGTTCTTTCAGCGAGGGTGGGCCTCCATCGTCAATCGCCGTCTCAACATGTTTACCCTCATCGCCATGGGCACCGGAGCGGCCTATCTCTCGAGCGTCGCGGCAACGATTGTGCCTGGCCTGTTCCCGGAAGCCTTCCGCAACCCGGCTGGTGACGTCCCCGTGTACTTCGAAGCCGCAGCAGTCATCATCGTCCTGGTGGCCTTGGGCCAGGTTTTGGAACTTCGGGCACGGCGTCGAACCACGGGGGCGCTCAAAGCCCTTCTCGGGCTGGTGCCCAAGACGGCAAGAGTCGTATGGAACGATAACCGGGAAGAGGAGATTCCGTTGGACCGGGTCTGTGCCGGTCAGCGTCTCCGCGTTCGTCCCGGAGAAAAGATTGCCGTCGATGGGGAGGTTCTCGAAGGCTCGACCTCGGTGGATGAATCCATGGTCACGGGCGAAGCTATTCCGGTTGAAAAACGTCCGGGGGATTGGGTGATCGGGGGCACGATGAATGGAACCGGCACCGTGTTGATGGAAGCCAGGCGCGTCGGCCAGAAAACCATGCTGGCACAGATCGTCAGCATGGTAAGCGAGGCGCAACGCAGTCATGCGCCCATCCAGCGGGTGGCCGACGTCGTGGCCGGGTATTTTGTCCCGATCGTGGTGTTGGGGGCGGTCGTTACGTTCGGCACGTGGGCGAGTATCGGGCCGGAGCCTCGCCTGGCGTATGCCCTGGTCAACGCCGTGGCCGTGTTGATCATCGCCTGCCCCTGTGCTCTCGGGTTGGCCACGCCCATGTCGATCATGGTCGGCATGGGACGAGGCGCGACCGCTGGTGTGCTCATTAAGAATGCTGAAGCCCTTGAACGATTGGAAAAAGTGAACGTGTTGGTGGTGGACAAGACGGGTACCTTAACGGAGGGGAAACCCGTCTTGCGGTCGATCATTCCCGCGTCAGGGTGGAATGAGGCGGCCTTGCTCCAATTGGCGGCCAGCGTCGAGCGAGTCAGCGAACACCCTTTGGCGGCAGCCATTGTTGCCGGTGCGCGGGAACGAGAGCTTTCTCTTGGGGAAGTGGGAGAATTTCGTTCGCAAACCGGGCAGGGGGTGGAAGGCACCGTAGATGGCAAAATCGTGGCGTTGGGAAATCGATTGTTTCTGGAACGGGATATGGGTGTGCCGTCAAAAGAATTGCTTGAACTCAACCGGCAGGGCGAGGCTCTTCGGCAAGAAGGCCAAACCGTGGTGTTCGTGACGGTGGATGCGCAGCCGGCCGGCTTGATCGGGGTGATCGATCCGATCAAGACCACGACGGCCGAGGCGGTGGATGCCCTGAAACGCGAAGGTCTCAACGTCGTCATGGTCACGGGCGATCATCGACGGACCGCCGAAGCCGTGGGGCGGCAACTCGGGTTGCAACACGTTCAGGCCGAGGTCCTTCCCGAACACAAACAGCAGGTGGTCAAGCAATGGCAAAAGCAAACACACGTGGTGGCCATGGCCGGAGACGGCATCAACGATGCCCCGGCTCTTGCCGAAGCCGACGTGGGTATTGCCATGGGAACGGGTACCGACGTGGCCATGGAAAGCGCGGATATGACCCTGGTGAAAGGCGACCTGCGAGGCGTGGTTCGCGCCCGGACCTTAAGCAAAGCCATGATGAAAAATATCCGGCAAAACCTTTTCTTCGCGTTTATTTATAATTCGCTGGGAGTGCCCATTGCCGCGGGTGTTCTCTATCCATTCTTTGGGCTTCTCCTGAGCCCCATCATCGCCAGCATCGCCATGACGTTCAGTTCGGTGTCGGTCATCGCCAATGCGTTACGGCTCAGACAATTGAGGTTGTAACGATTCCCCTTGGATTCATTCCCGTTGTGAGCGTGCATGCTTGATCGGATAGGCCACGGGTACCAGGCTTTCCTGGTCCGGTTGGTGGATGCCTGCCGGCGGGCGGCCACGTGGGTCGTGATCGGAGTCCTCGCCGCCACGGGCCTGTCCGCCGTGTATACCGCGAAGAACCTGAAACTTGATACGGACCCCGTCCATTTATTGGATCCGAACCTGCCCTTCAGGGAATTGCAACGGGACTTCTACTCCGCGTTTCCGCAACTCGACGACCTGATCCTGATCGTCGTGGACCAGGGTTCCGCGGAGCACAGGCGCGATGCGGTTCATGAATTGGCCGGGCTTCTGGAACAACGCCCTTCATTGTTCGAATCGGTGTATCAACCTCAACAGGACGAATTTTTCGACAAGTACGGCCTGCTGTATTTCGACGTGGAGGAACTCTGGCGCTTGGACGAACGTCTTGCTGAATGGTCTCCGTTCCTGGGGACGCTCGTACAGGATCCCAGCCTGCGCGGGTTCTTTTCCATCCTCACCATGGCCTTGGAAGAGAATCCCACGCCCGAGCAGCAGAAGGTCTTGAGCGATGCGTTTGCCCTCTTGAGCGAGGCCATCGAAGCGCAACGTCTCGGGGCGTCTCCAACCTCGTCCTGGAAGCAGACCATGCTCGAAGACGTGACGGGTAAAGGCGATCCGTCGCGCGGGTTCCTGTTGGCGAAATCACGGCTGGACTATTCGAGTCTGGAGGCGGCCGAGGGCCCGCTGGACTTCCTGCACCGGCACGGGACCGTGCTTGAACAACGGTTCGGCGTGCGTATCCGGCTGACGGGTCCTATCCCGATCGAAGCCGAAGAGCGGGAAACGGTTGCCCGCGGCGCCGGCTTGGCTGCTGGAGTGTCGCTGTGCCTGGTGTCGTTCGTGTTGATTGCCGGGTTCCGCTCCCTGCGGCTCGTAGGAGCGATGCTGTGCGCGCTCCTGGTGGGCCTTTTGTGGACGGCTTTCTTCGTGGTGACGGCCATTGGTTCGCTGAACTTCATTACCGCGTCCGTGCCGGTGTTGTTCATCGGGCTCGGTGTGGATTTCGGGATCCAGTTCGGGCTGCGGTATCGTGAAGAATTTGCGCGAGTCGGCGATCATGAGACGGCTTTACGGCGTGCGGTCGCCGGGGTCGGTGGACCCTTGACGCTCGCGGCGGTTGCCGCGGCCCTGAGTTTTTTCTCCTTCCTTCCCACGTCGTATCGAGGGTTTGCGGAAATGGGGCTCATTGCCGGGGTCGGCATGTTTATCGCCCTCTTTGCCAACCTGACGTTTTTCCCGGCATTCCTGACCGTGTTTCCGATTAGCCGGTCCCGCGCGCCGAATTCCGCGGCCACCACGTCAGAACGTCACGGGGAAGATCCGGCGCCGGGCGTGGTCATCCGCTATCGGCGGGTGATCCTCGGACTCCTGATCCCCATGGTGATCGTCGCGGCCACCGCGGTGCCGCGGTTGCCATTCGATTTCAACGCCTTGCACCTTCGGGATCCGTCCACCGAAAGCGTATCCACCTTTCAGGAATTACTGGAAGACCCAGACACCTCGCCCTACGTCATCCAGGTGTTGGCTGAGAATCTCCCTGCCGCCGATGCCTTGGCGGATCGAATCCGGACGGTGCCGGAAGTCAACCGGGTCCTCACGCTGTCCAGTTTCGTGCCCGGCGACCAGGAAGAAAAGTTGGCCATCATCGACGAGATGGCGCTGGTGCTGGAGCCCGTCCTCATTCCGCAGGTTGCCGTCGAGATGCCCAGTGACGACGAAGAAGTACGGGCCATGAAGGAGTTTCGCGCCGTCCTTGACGCGCAGTCACCTGCAACCCGGCAGGATGAACTGGCCCGGAACCTGAAGACCCTCAGGCAGGAGATTGACGGCCTGTTGGACGATGCGCGCGGATCGGCCCGCTTCGTCCCTGACCTCCGCGCGCGGCTGCTGGGCGACTTCCCGCAGTGGCTCGAACGATTGCGAAACCTGCTGGCGCCGGATGAGATCACGCTGGCGACGTTGCCGCGAAGTCTGACGAGTCACTATTCCGCGCAAGACGGCCGGACCAGGGTGGAAGTCTTTCCCGCCGAGAACGTTGAGGGAAACCTGGCGCTCCGCCGGTTCGTGACCAGCGTACGGCAACACGCGCCCGGGGCGATCGGGTCGCCCGTGAGCATTCTGGAAGGCGGACAAACCGTCATCGACGCCTGCGTGCAAGCGACCGTCCTGGCCGTCGCGCTGTCCACCCTGCTGCTGTTCGTGGTCTTGCGACGCCTGGGCGAAACCCTTTTCGTCCTTTTGCCGCTGCTCCTGACGCTGCTGTTCACGGTGGCGACGTGCCTGGTGCTGGACGTTCCCCTGAACCTGGCCAACGTGGTCGCTCTGCCCCTGGTGCTCGGGCTGGGGATCGCTTTCGGCATCTACCTGATCCTGCGGAGACGGGAAGCCGGATCGGGTTCCATCGTCCGGGTCCTGCGGAGCAGCACGTCCCAAGCCGTGCTCTTCAGCGCCCTGACCACGATGGCGTCCTTCGGCGCGCTCGGGTTCTCGCCCCATCCGGGCATGGCCAGCCTGGGTATCCTGCTGGTGGTGGTGCTGATCCTGGTCCTGGTCTGCGCCCTGGTGATCCTTCCGGCGCTCCTGGCCGAATTCGAGCGGTGGGGTACGAGGCCCGGCCGCTAACGGTTGTGGCTCTTATTCCGGACGCCGGGCGGAGGGCAGGCACAGGGGCCTGCCCCTACAATCCCCGACGTTTTTAATCGGGGAGAGGGTGTAGAGGCGATCGGCCGGTCGCCCTCATTGAAGATCGTCGAGGGGATCGTCAAGCAGGAAGTTTTCGTCAATGGGGGGATTTCCGTCGTAGATCAGGAATCTGCGATGGTGCCGGTAGGCTTCCCGCGTAAAGAGGTACGGTTCGACGGCCGTGCTGTCCCGAAGCGTGACGGCTTCGTCCAGTCCGGCCCGATAGTCGATGAAGCCCAGGAGGGCGACGGGTACCACGTATGGATTGGGCACGTAGAACAGGATATTGGTGATGGTACTGACGCCTAAATTCGGAAGATCTCTCACGGTGCTGGGCCCGATGAGCGGCAGAATCAGGTAGGTGCTCTCGTCCATCCCCCACGTGCCCAGGGTTTGTCCAAAATCTTCATCGTGGGCTTCGAGACCAAGAGGTGTTGCCATGTCCCAAATTCCCAGAAATCCGAACGTCGTGTTCACGAGAAACCGGCCCAAGTCCTCGAGTCCCTGGGTCCCCTTGCCCTGGAGGAAGTCATTCAGGATGACGTTGGGGTACACCACGTTATCGAAAAAATTGGCGACACTGTTCCGGATAGGGCGGGGCGTATATGAGACGTAGGCATCGGTTGCTGGTTTTGCGATCCAGTGATCGGCGAAGTCATTGATCCTGTGTATTTGTCGGTTCACCGGCTCGAACGGATCGTGATCTGATACCTCGGGATCGGTGGACTTCGTGGTCGCGCATCCCGTCAGCACGGTGAATACCAACCATCCGGCTGCCACACCCAGCATGGCGGCATTCCCGTGCGTCTTGCTGATGGCCTTCGTCATGCTTCTCATCGAGCCGCCGGAGATTCGTGACGCTCAGAGTCCATTTGCGTTCTTGTCGATTTGGGATTTCAGGCGTTCGATGAGGGTCGGGAACCCGTCTTTGCGCAGGATGCCCCCGTATTCGGTGCGTTTCAGGGCCAGGTCGCTGACACCGTTGACGCTGACGCTGATGATTTTCCACTGGTCATGAACCTGGTGCAGGATGTAGTTGAACGAGATTTTCTCGCCGTCGGATTTCACAAAGTGGCTGGTGACCAGTTTGCGATTGCCTCTTTTCAAGGACGTTTCTGAAAGAATGGTGAATTGTTCTCCCCCATAATCCTTGAACCGTCCCGCGTACGTGGCAATGCTCAGGTTTTTGAACGTCTCGACAAAAGCCGAACGCTGGTTCGTGTCGAGTTCTTTCCAATGTCTTCCGACGACCAGCCGAGCGATCGTGTCGAGGTCGTGGCTTTTTTCAACCATAGGAGAGATGCTTTGATAGCGGCCCGTGTAGCCGAGATCGCGTCCTTTTTTCATAATGGTCATGATCGATTCCTGAAGTTCAGTGACGACGTGGGTTGCCTCGCCGGCGAACGCGTTGACGCCGTATCCCCATACGACGAGGAATGCCACGACACCTATGAGGGGCTTTCTTGAGAGATCAATCATGGGGCATCTTTGTGCTGCCGGTTTGAACAGTTTTGGCCGGATCAATGCCGAACGAAGAAGTACCAGATTGCGTTTTGTCCCGGCAAGCGAAAGAGTGCGAGTTCATACCTAAACAACAATGGGGCTGTTTGGGTCACGAAGTTTGGGGGATGATGCGAAACCGGATTTCGTCCGAATGCGTGTAGGCCGATAGTTCACTGCCGACGTATAACCCGCACCGGTGGAGTCCGGGTGTCCATCCTGATTCAGGCTGGGTGATGATGAAGTATCCGGTCTGGTCGCCCATGTTCATGATGACCTGGTCCCGGGCCAACGGTATCTGGTTCGCGTTCGATTGTGGCGTCTCGAGAAAACATTCCACGCTGAGCGGCATCTCGTCATAGGACGCGGTCACGAGCCCGAACAGCAGATAAATTTCTTCCCGGGTATTCGGAAACGTGTCGTGCGGCTCGATCGGGATAAATTCGTGGGTGCCGGTGGGGCGGTCGTCACGCATGACGCGGTTGGCTGGAATGACGTAGCGAAACATGCTGAAATCGGAATCCCGTCCCATCAGGGATGCCCTCGTGTAGATCTGTTGTGCGGGATTCAGCCGTTCCGTCGCTATTTTGTGGTACAGTTCTTCTTCGGTCATCGGGGCCGGGGCGTTGGGATCGACCGCGGGAAGCAACGGATTTTGTTTCGGCATCTCATCCGCGGGAATGTGTTTCTTCACCCGTTTGAGCCACATGGCGATGGTTTCCGTGTTCAGCACCCTGAGGTCGGCCTTGGGCGGAACCTCCTTGGTTTGTTCATCGAATTCGAGGGCGGCGTCATAAAGGATCTCAAAATAGGCGAGGGCTTCCGTCCATTTTCCCATCTTCATCAGACAGCGGCCGATCCGGAAAAATGCGTCTGCGTAGACTTCGTCAGATGGGTCCATCCCGGACATGCTTTCAAAGACTTGAATGGCTTCATCGCACCGGTCGAGACCCAGTAAAGTCATCCCCAGTTCATGGACGGCGGCGTAATCGCCGGGTTTGAGGGCCAGGATTTTCCGATAGACCGGCTCGGCTTCCGCATAGCGGCCCGCGTCGAAGAGCCTCCATGCGTCCGCGCGAATGGCGGACCATGCTTTGCGCTCTTCAGCGGACCCGCCAGGGCTCAGGATCGGCTCGAAGCGCCGGCCCCGCTCTTTGGTGGCCCCATAGATTACTGATCGCAGACTGTGGGCGGCCGCTTCTTCGGGAGAGCCGGGTTCGACGATTCGCAGCACGTACTCGACTTCGTCACGGGCCCCGCGGCCATCCAGGACGTCCAGCTTGGCCCGGGCAAGCGCCAACCGCCACCCCACCATGTCCGGAATCATGGCCACGGCTTTCTTATACCACTCCAGGGATTCCTCCAAGCGATCGACTTTTCGGAGTTCCTGCGCCAGCCTGAGTGTGACAATAGGATTGTTCGCATCCAGTTGCGCGATTCGTTGAAATTCGGCTATGGCCTGATCCTGCTGTCCCGCCCGGAGCAACACGCTCCATTTGGCCCAGCGGACCTCCAGGGATTCCGGGTGCTTGTCGAGTATCACGTCATAGGCTTCGACGGCTTCCTGGTGACGACGGGACGCCGTGGCGAGCACGTCCGCTCGCAATTTTTGCAATCTGACGGCATTCGGATGAGTTTCAAGCCCGGGACCCAGGATGTGCAAGGCACGGTTGGGAGCCCCATCCATCCATTCGGCTTCTGCGAGACCGGCGATCTCTTCAATTGTTCCGTCTCGTTGTTCCCCGGCGAACGCCTGTGTCGTTGCGGAGCAGAGAAGCGTGACGCAGAGCACGACCGTGAGACAATATTCGGCAGGTTCTTTGACGGATTGTTGATTCATGAAAAAGCGTACTCCACGTGTGACGAAAATCTTTGCATGAGCCGTCTCTCTTTATTGTACTGTACCATAGCGTGACAAAATGTGTGAAGAAGAGGTAAGGGGAGGGCGGACACGCCGGTCCGCCCCTACAGAACCCCCCTTCCCCCCTTGTCAGGGGGGAGAGGAGTTCTGCCGTCCCCCTGAGAAGGGGGATTGAGGGGGTTGTCTTTCACCATGAAACTGGTGCTGTGCGCTTTATTCGTATTCTGTGTCTGGTTGCCGGGCATTCCGTCTGCCTCATCCGGTCAGGCCGTGGAGCCTGAGTCGGACTCCCGTGTGACACTGGCCATGGAGGTATTGCTGAAGAAACCTGATGAGCGGGTCTATGAAATTCACGTCCATCTGACAAATCACAATCCCGAACCCGTCACCGTCAATCTCCGGGATTTGCCTTGGCTCCCCCCGAATGACGTTGGTTGGCTCTCGGCGTTTCGAATGGATTCACGACAGAGTCGCATGCAGCATGACTCTTTCCCCGGGAAATTTGGATCGCAGGGTATCCGACTGGTTCCGGGTGAGTCGGTTCAGGGCAAGCTGGTCCTGAACCAGCGGATGCCGACGTTATTGGAGGACGTCAGGCTGTTCGGTGTCCGGCTTGAATGGGCGTGTGTCCATCCTTCTTTGCGCCTGGTGTGCCGAGGGGATGTTTCTCGTACCATAATTATCCCGCAAGACGATCCGGGCGAGCCGGACGTGTATGCCGTGGATGAGGCGGCTTGCAGGCGTTTGGAGCGCGAGATCGGTCTCATCGAGGTTCCCCAAGGCCATGAGTTGCTCTTTCTCCTCACCAATGAATCCGTCATGGCCGATCTGGAACAGTTGCAGGACTTGCTCTATCAGGTCGATGACTACGTCCGGCAGTGTCGTCCGACGTGGACGAACAGTTGGGCCGTCGATTTTTTTGCGGAAGAGTGGGTCGCGGGATTCCTGAGGGAGCAGGAGGGCCGGCGATATTTTGAAAAAGGTCTCTGGCAGCAGGCCAACATCGGACAGTATTCAAGCCAGATCCGGACGTTATACCGCTTTCCGTGGAGCCGGAAGAAAGCCGATACCGTGTACCTGTCGGTCTACCGCGACCGGACGGGAATCCAATAGGCTGGTATGAAAAATAGCCCCCATTTTGTCATCCTCGACCCTCCCCCTCCGTCATCCCCGACTCGATCGGGGATCCAGGGGTTTTGCCGTTTGCCTTTGTGAAGAGAAAGACCCTGGATTCCCGCGTGCGCGGGAATGACAGCAAAGGCAGAATAGGATTGATCGACCAGGCTGCCGTAGGCGTCCACCGTTTGAATGTAGGCATTCAAAGCGTTCTGATCATCTGGTGGCGCATCCTTTGTTGAGGCGTTGGCGATCACGTGGCGATGTTTTCGATCCGGGCGATTTCTTCCTGGGTGAGTTCCACGCGGTCGATGTCCAGGTTATCCTTCATACGTTGCGTGTTGGTCGTGCCGGTTATGGGGAGCATGCCCACCTGCTGGGCAAACCGGAAGATGACTTGGGCCGGCCCAGTGTTGCACCGTTCTGCAATGGCGCCGACCTCCGGGTTCTGGACAACCCCGCGATTCGCAGTGAGCAACGAAAACCCCTGGTACACGATGTCATGGTCCCGGCAGAGTTCCCGGACGGCCCGGTCCCACCCTAATGCCGCGTAGCAACGGTTCTGGACGACCATGGGTTTGACGTTGGCCAGCTCGCATAGCAATTGCAGTTGAAGGGCCTGGACGTTGCTGATCCCGATCATTTTTACTCGGCCCGCTTGATACAGGTTTTCGAGCGCCGTCCAGACGTCCCAATCTTCTTGTTCGAGTTCCCAGCGGCCGTAGGGTCCGTGCAGGATATAGGAATCGATGAAGTCCGTGTGCAAATGTTCGATGGAGCTTCCAAACGATTGCGCCACCTGTTCGCCTACGGGAGCCATGGGGTCATAGGGCGTCCGGTGGTCCTGCCCCGAAACGGGCGTAAATTTGGTCTGCACGAACAGTTGCTCCCTTGAGATCCCCTCCTTCGCCAGCGACAATAAGGCTTCTCCGACCTGAGCTTCGTGATAATGGATAAGCTGGTTCGCGGTATCGATGGCTCGAAAGCCGGCATGGACGGCCGCTTGCACGTACCCGTCCGTGTCCTCCTTCTTCCACGCCGTGCCGTACATGAAGTTGGGAATGGGAACGCCGTTGTGTGCAGTCACGGTTTGCATGATTTGCTCCTGTAGGAATCTAGAAGTGTCCGGCCTGAACCAGGTCGTCGAGACAGTTGATGTCCAGCCAGTGTCCGACCGTGTAGAGTACGCGTATCGGGACGCCTCGTTTAAGCAATTCCTGAAACAATTGCGACATGCCGGCTTTTGCGTTGGCCGGATCGGCGAGCACGTCCTCGAGAACGTCGTGTAACTGCTCGGCTGCGTTGGCCGACACCTTCAAAAATCCCATCCAGACCCCATGGATGGATTCCCGGGGCAGGTCCCGTCCCAATTGTTTAAGGTAGATATTCGCATTGAACGCCTTGCGCGAATTCGGCAGGGTACATTCCGCGAACCCACCGAGCCGGGTGTAGGACGTTTTGCCTTCCCATACGCTGTCCACGGCAATCACCCAATCCTCGGGTTCCTGAAAAAGGATCTGGGGAATGTGCTTGTTGAAGAGGACGTCTCCATACGAAATGATAGTGTCCTGAAAATCTCCATTCTTTGATTTCAACGCCTTGAACAGGGAGACGAGTTCTCCGGTTTTGGCAAAATCGTCGTTGTCCACGTAGGTCAGGTTGGGCAGGGACACGGCTTCCTTTTTATAGCCGCGAACGACGGTGAGGTTCTTGATGCCGATCGTGTTGTATGCATCGACGATGTGAGACAGGATCGGCAGACCTTGAATCGGCACCATGGTCTTGGGCCGGTCCTGCGTTAGTTCTCCGAGTTCGTTTCCCCGGGACGCGGCCAGGACGATCCCGGCCAAGCTGGTCCCGTTGTGGGGCAAATAGCGTTTTTCGGCTTCCTGGAGTTCGGCTGCATCCTGAAGCCGGAAGATTTCGGCTACCGGCGCAATTTTATCTTCGATCGAAAACAGGTTCTCGTTTTCCTTCAGGGTGCGCGCGGTTTTCTGCATGACGGTCACGGCCGCGCGGAGGAGGTGATTGGCCCAGATCACCAGGGAAAAGCCGTGTTGCCGGAACACGTCCGTGAGCGTGGCGTAATACTTGGTCGGCACGATCACCACCGGACAGCGATTGCCCCATTCCTGCTTGAAGGCCAGGATTTCGTCAGGGACCGATAGAGCACTATGAATGAGGATGCCGTCGGCGCCCGCCCGGTGGTAGGCCTCGGCCCGTTTCAAGGCTTCGGCTAGACCCCAGCCACATATAAAGGCTTCGATCCTGGCAATCAGGCAGAAATCCTCGTCGGTCTGGGCATCCTTGCCGGCCTTGATTTTCCCGCAGAATTCCTCGACGTCGGCCATGGGCTGGGTTTCGCCCTTCAAAAAACTGTTGGTCTTGGGGAACAGCTTGTCTTCGATGCAGACGGCTGCGATCCGGCGTTGTTCCAGCTTCCGGATCAGGCGCTGCATGTTGTTGAAATTCCCGTAGCCGGTATCGCCGTCGAGCAGGATGGGGACTCGCGTGGCGTCGGACATGAATTCCAGGTGGTCGAGGATTTGCGTCCAACTTGCTTCGTTGTTGTCCCGCACCCCGAATTGGGCGGAGAGAGTGAGCCCGCTGGCCCATATGCTCTTAAACCCCGCCTCCTCCACGATCCTGGCGCTAAGCCCATTGTGCGCCTCACAGAGAAACTCCAACTGATCGGATTGCAGGAGCCCCTTGAATTGCCGCGTTCTGGAGGGAGGTGACGGTTTGTTCATCACGCTTCAACAATTCTACAAATGCCTGCCCCATAAAACCCTCTCCCCTGGAGGGAGAGGGCAGGGTGAGGGGGACAAAAAAGAATAACAGAATCGAATTAATTTTGCTAAGACATGTGGTTGTTGCCAGATGTCTTAGGTTTCCACAGTCTTTTCAAAATTTATTTTTTTAAAATATTCAAAATTTTGTAAACTTTGTAAAGTTTTTTACAAAGTTTACAATTTGTAATATTTGTAACAATTTTTAACTTTTGTACATTTTGTCACCTGATGACCGATTCTCTTCCTATTCGTAGCCGCGCGATCCCTGCTCGGGGGCAGGGACATGCCTCATCGCGCTATTCCCCTCCTTTGTAAGGAGGGGCAAGGGGAGGTAGAGGAGACCGTGGGCGGACCGCAGGTCGGTTTAGCCCTTCGACGACGCTTCCTTCGACTTCGCTTCGCTACGCCTGTCCTGAGCCTGTCGAAGGGCCTAGGACGAACGGGTGCCTCTCCGGTCACCCTGAGCGTAAGGCGCTACGCGCCTGGAGTCGAAGGGCGCTCAGGACAGGCAGGGCAGACCTGTCGAAGGGCGTAACCCGACAAGTAGGGAACAACGATCGTTGTTCCCTACATCTATTCGGACAACCACAGGGGGTGTCCCTACATGAGCAAGACATCATGACCCCGTAGGGGACGGCCCCCGTGCCGTCCCGCATGATTTGATCCGGGGCTGGAGTGAGGGGCCTTCGCATTTCCTTCTGTCATCCCCGACATTAGTAATCGGGGATCCAGGGTCTTTAGCTTTTTCTTCCCGGCAATCCGGCGTTGTATAGGCCCGTAAATGTCGAGCGCATGTTCATTTCACTTGCATAGGCTTGCCCCTCCTCTCGCTTTCTGTCAATAAATGAGAGAACATAGGCAGCAATGACCCGAATAAACACAAAACTCACGACAGCGGTTGAAACCTACCTCGCCGACCTCAGGCGAGTCAGCGCGACGGGCGGCGCGACCGGGGAGCGATCAAACTACGGGCCGCTTGCCAACCTGCTGAACGCCGTTGGCGCAACGCTCAAGCCCAAGGTATTCTGCGTCGGTGAACTGGCTAACCAGGGCGCAGGCCATCCCGACTTCGGCCTCTACGCGGCCAAACAGGTGCAGAGGGGCCAGCCCCGCGAGGGACAGATTCCTGAATGCGGCGTCGTCGAGGTAAAGCCCGTGAATGACGATGCGTGGCTCACGGCGGAAGGCGATCAGGTGAGTCGCTATTGGACTCGCTACCGTTTGGTGTTGGTGACGAACACACGCGACTTTGTGCTGGTGGGTGAGGATACGTCAGGCCGACCGGCCAAACTCGAAACCTTCCGGTTGGCCGAAAACGCGGAAGATTTCCACCGTCGTCTGGAGCATCCCCGTACGTTCGCTTCAGAAATCGGTGCTGGCCTCGGTGAGTACCTGGGCCGGGCGCTGTCGCATCGGGCCACACTTGTCGAGCCTAAGGACCTTGCCTGGTTGCTGGCTTCCTATGCCGCGATGGCCTTGCGCGTGTCGAGGCGACGGGCAACACCCCATTGCTCACGGCGGTGCGCGACTCACTTGAATCGGCGCTCGGTGTTCGCTTCGAGGACGAACGAGGTTCGCGTTTCTTCCACTCGACCCTCGTCCAGACGCTGTTCTACGGCATCTTCTCCGCCTGGGTGCTGTGGGCACGGTCCAAGCCGTCGCCGGCAGGCACGTTCGACTGGCGCACGGCGGTCTGGCACCTGCGCGCGCCGGTGCTGCGGGCGCTGTTTCACCAGATTTCAGGTCCGGGCCGGCTGCAACGGCTGGATCTCGTCGAGGTGCTGGACTGGACCGCTGCCGCGCTCGACCGGGTGGACCGCGAGGCGTTTTTCGCCCGCTTCAAGGAGGGCGAAGCCGTGTCGTACTTCTACGAGCCGTTCCTGGAAGCCTTTGATCATGATCTGCGCAAACAATTGGGTGTCTGGTACACGCCGAGTGAGGTCGTCCGCTACATGGTGGCCCGTGTGGACAAGGCACTCAAGGACGATCTTGGCATATCGGACGGACTCGCGGCGGAGAACGTCTACGTGCTCGACCCGTGTTGCGGGACCGGGGCCTATCTCGCCGAAGTGCTGCGTCGCATCGCCGCCAACCTGGAAGGGCAGGGCCTTGGCGCGCTCGCCGGTGCGCGGGTGAAGCAGGCGGCGATGGAGCGAGTGTTCGGGTTCGAGATCATGCCCGCGCCCTTTGTCGTGGCTCATCTGCAAGTCGGGCTCACCATGCAAGATCTTGATGCGCCGCTGGCAGACGATGGGAAAGAGCGCGCGGGCGTTTTCCTCACCAATGCGCTCACCGGTTGGGAGCCGAGAACGACCAAGCCGCTGCCCTTCCCCGAACTCGAAGAAGAACGCGACCGCGCCGAGCGGGTGAAGCAGGAGACGCCCATTCTGGTGATTCTCGGCAACCCGCCCTACAACGGCTTCACCGGCATGGCCGTGGATGAGGAACGGGAACTCTCGGATGCATATCGTACAACCAAACGGGTACGCCGGCCTGAGGGCCAGGGACTGAACGATCTCTACGTGCGTTTCTTCCGTATGGCTGAGCGGCGTATTACGGAGAAGACCGGCCGAGGAGTAGTCTGCTTCATCTCGAATTATTCGTGGCTTGATAGGCTCTCCTTTACGGGAATGCGGGAGCGCTATCTTGAGGCGTTCGATGCCGTTCGGATCGACTGCCTGAACGGCGATAGTCGAGAGACTGGTAAAGTTGCGCCGGATGGCTTGCCCGATCCGAGTATTTTCTCAACGGAAGGTGATCCTGTCGGCATTCAGGTCGGCACCGCCATTGCAACGATGGTAAGAAAGGCGGATCACGAACCAACCGATAGAGTGGAATTTCGGCATCTCTGGGGGCAAGGGAAACCCAGGGATCTGTTGACGACGGCGGAGACAAAACCGGATACGCTCTATGAGAAGAGCATGCCTGACCTTCGTCTGGGCCTCTTGTTCAAGCCGACGACGGTTAGCGCCGGCTGGTTTGACTGGCCGTCGCTACCCAATCTGTTCCCTGTGTCGTTTCCGGGGGTGACCACTAATCGCGATTCGTTTCTCGTCGATACCGATCTTGACCGACTCAAAGCACGTATTGCCGATTACTTCGACGCAACGTTGAGCCATGATGAGATTGAGCGGCGCTATCCAGTGGCAATGAAAACTACGACATCGGTCGGGCGAGACGTGCGTTCGGTGCGTAAAGTGAGACTTGTGCGCGGTGGTCCGGATAGCACTGGTTTCCTTCGTTATTGTCACCGGCCATTTGACACTCGATGGCTGTACTGGGAATCCGAATCTGGTCTCTTGGCCCGCCCATGTCCCGACTACAGACCACATGTGTTCGAGGGGAATCTATGGGTCGAAGCCCGCCAACGAGAATCTAGAGATTTCTTCTCACGAGGGACCCTTGTTCGTCATCTCGCTGGCGATTTTGGAAACGGGCGGTCTCACTACTTTCCTGCCTGGCTTCGCGACGACAGTCTCGGAGTTGGAGACAACGGAATACAACGCCGTCCCAATTTGTCTGGTGCTGCGCAACGCTATCTCGAACGCCTTGGTGCAGGCGTAGAAGATTTTTTCTATCATGTCCTCGCCGTACTCCACGATCCTGGCTACCGGCAGGCCAATGCCGGCGCGCTCCGAATGGAATGGCCGCGCATCCCACTTCCCGGTTGGCCCGATGGCGATGCTGATGGCTCGCCTGCGACGCTTGCTGCTTCAGCAGCGCGAGGCCGTGAGCTGGTCCGGCTACTCGATCCCGAAACGCCGGTGCATGGCGTTACCCAAGGCCCTTTACGCCCTGAAATTGCCGTCATTGCCGTGCCTGCTACCACGGACGGTCGGAACATGACCGGAGACGACTTCGCAGTGACGGCCGGCTGGGGCCACTTCGGAACAGGTGATACCGTCATGCCGGGCCAAGGCCGCATCGTCGAACGTGCCTACACACGGGACGAAAAGGCAACGATGAGCGATAGCATAGCCACGCTCGGCGAAACCACCTTCGATGTCTACCTGAACGACCGCGCCTTCTGGCGCAATGTCCCCGCCGCGGTCTGGACCTACAAACTCGGCGGCTATCAGGTCCTCAAAAAATGGCTCTCCTACCGCGAACGCACCGTCCTCAACCGCCCCCTCAAACCCGAAGAAGTCCAGCATTTCACCGACACCGCCAGGCGGATTGGGTCGATATTGGACCTCGTACGAGAAAAATAAGAAGCGGTAAATGACATGACTCAAAAGTTGAAGCCGCAATATCGGATTACGCCTACGGCTAATCCGACCTACAGGGCTCTCCCGAATTGATATAAAAATACCATCAGAATACGTCATTCCCGACGCTTGTCCCTGACTTGATCGGGGATCCAGTGCCTCTATGAATCCAGAGTCTTTCTCTTCACGGACGAAGAAAAAAGCAACAACCCTGGATCCCCGATGAAAGATGTCGGGGATGACAGGAGAAGTTCTTAAAACGAAAAAAGGCTGTCACATATGCCATGTTAATTTCTTGTGGTGTAGGGGTAGTCCGGCATGGGGAATTTCTATTCAGGAACGTTATTCCTCTGATTTAGAGAAACTAAAAACCTTTCTTTAAGCTTGATAAATCAGTTTTCGCAGACAGCCGATTATAGGTCCTGATGATGCGTGAAGTTCACCGCTGCATCCTGCCCTTTTGCCAATGCCGCCAAGTATAGGTCAAGGTCTACGGTCACCAGCGGAGTCTCTGGCGTGGCAACTTCTAAGAGTGCCGCGTCGGTCAACCCAAGCCGCTCGAATGCGTTGTTACGCGAGGCAACCGAACTGGCAACGACGACTTCCTTGCTCTCTTGAATGATGAACTTGAGCTTGTCGAAAAAGCGGGAACGTTCAGGCTCTCTATGTTGTCCGAGCAGATTGGATGTTTCGGTGAGCGTATTTGGAGTTACGAACACCTGCTCTGGATGGAGCAGGTTAATCAGGCGATCAAAATCTTCTACTGCAAACTTTTCTTGTAATCGGCGATGTTTGGCGATCAAGTCTCTCCCGACGCTACCGACGATGAGTAACAGGAGCAGGTTCGCGTCGATGAAGAACCCGGCAGGAGTCATAAATTCATTGAGAATCAGTCAAGACGCGGTCCGTGACCGATATCATATGACCGTCATTGTCATTAATGCACACCAGTTTATAGGAGCGTGCCGGAGGGCGATTGCTGAGTGCAGTAGCTAGGGAAATGTTTTGCCACGGTCGGGAAAAGCCAATAGTAATTTCCCAGTTATTTGACGAGTTGTTGAACTCAACCTCTTCAAGGCCGACATGCGTGATCGTTTCATCAGTGAAGAGTTCGGTAATATGTTTTTTCGCCGTTCGTACGGCTTCCTTCATATCCATTTCAGCCTCCACTTCACTCAGGTAAGTAGTGCAATCGTAACACCGTGCCGAGGCCAAGACAAGGAAGTTACCGTGATGAGAATTCATGTTGGGTGACGTTGTGTAGTGAAGCCGGTTGAGGCTGTTCCTATGCGAGTGATATTATACGTGTATTATACGTGTAGGGAGCGGGTATGCAAAAGAAGCTGACAATTACCATAGACGAAGATGTTTACGCGGGTCTTCATCAGGTCGTGGGTAGACGCAAGATCAGCCGGTTTATTGAGTCCTTGGTCCGGCCTTACGTTATGTATGGTGATCTTCAAGAGGGTTATCGCCAAATGGCGGCAGATACCGTACGAGAAGCCGAGGCGATGGAGTGGGTGGAGGGCACAGCCGAGGATATCCAGGGTGAGGCGGGGTGAAGTCTGGTGGGTCAGATTTGGTCCGTCTGTGGGTGGGGAAATTCGTAAGCAGAGGCCAGCCGTTGTCGTGACGAACGACGTGGCTTTAGCTCATTTGAACAGGGTTCAGGTTGTTCCGTTGACCACCAATATCAGCAGGGTGTATCCCGGCGAAACCATCGTTGTGATACATGACAAGCCGCATAAGGCGACGGCTGATCAACTGACGACCGTGAGCAGGGAACGCCTCGTAGCGTTCTTCGGAAAATTGTCCGATGACGACATGGGAAACGTGGACGCGACAATAAGGCTTCATTTGGGGTTGTAAGACGTGCTCCGCGAAGCCGACCTCCAAAGCGCCATGAGATGACGTGGCTACAAAATAAATGAAGAGAAAGATAGCGAGTAGGTTGGATTAGCGTAGCCCTTCGACTTCGCTCAGGACAGGCGTAATCCGACATGAAGAAGCCTCGCCCCCCCGGATCAAGTCCGGGGTGTACGAGACGATCACGCGGCACGTTTTGGTTACGACGTGGAAGCTATTTTCAGGGACATTCGATCCAGGCAGGTGGCTTCCGGTCGCGAATATGTCCGCTATCCTGCCCGCTGCGCAGTTTCCGAGTTCGAAGATCAGGCGACGCCGTAGCGCTAACCCTGTTTTTTCGGCGGTGGTGGCGGTGGTTTAACGGCGGTCGTGGGTTTAGGTGACACGCCGTCGTTTACGCTTGCTCTCTTCGTGGGTGGTGGTGTCGGTACCTTGGCCATGGTTTACTCCCTAGTCTCTTCAGGGTTATTGTTCAAAAACTCCACCATTTCGACTTCGCCTACGGGTATCAGAATAGCAGAAACTCCTTTCGTGGGTATTCGCTTGTTATCTTCCAGCCATTCGCCTTCTGCGATTCTGAAATGACCTTCGTCCGGACGACTGGGCCACTCTTCAGGCCATCCATAAAGACGACGTTGTCCTTTCAAGTGTAACACGACATAGCAGTCGGGATGTCGGGAGAAAGCAGAATACCATTCTGACGGATAAGCGGTTTCTTTGGTGATGCGGAAGTAGCGAAGAATCCTATGCACAGCATCATTGTTCGAAATATAAGCAAATGGCAGTGCAAGCACAACCGCGACCAAAACAGAGA
Source organism: Nitrospira sp. (assembly GCA_028819435.1). GTDB lineage: Bacteria > Nitrospirota > Nitrospiria > Nitrospirales > UBA8639 > Bin75. Next base: position 44,794 of record JAPPLK010000073.1, on the reverse strand, counting down.
GGACATACGCCTCGTTTTTTATCAGAAGGGAATTTTCCTCCATTTTACAGATGCTTATGAGAAGCTCTTTCGATACATCCGTTATCACTCAATCGGTCGTCCGTCCATGCTTGAGTTGTTCGCGGCGAATAGCTCCTGCCTGTTTCACACTTGTTACCAAGCGCTCAAAGTCCTTTTGTTTCACTCGAATTCTTCCTTGATCAGGCCTTATGTCATCTATGGCGATCTTCAGGAAGGCTATCGCCAAATGGCGGCAGGTACTGAACGGGAAGCCGAGGCGAGAGAGTGGATAGAGGGCATGGCCTGGACTATTCGTGATGAAGCGAGGTGATGGTGGAGGTGGAGGAGTTTTGTTGGGGAACTTAAAGAAAAGAGAGAGCATCATGGAGTTTGGAAGATCGAGAATCCAGCGTGCGCAGGCTTTAAATTGGTGATTGTGTAGAACACGTATGATTCGGTAGAATGTCGAAAAGCTTGGCAGGTTACAGTAGGAGAACAACATGGTTGCCGAACAGACACGGAACGCCATTTGGCAAGAGTTGCTGGATGTGGCGCGGCTTGTTCGTTACTATGAGGCTCTCTCGGACCAGCATCGGCGCAATCACCTGATTGTCCGGTTTCTGCTGTTGGCGGCAGCGGCGGGTGGAATTGCCGCGCTGCTGGACTTGCTTCCGGCGATGGCTCAAGTTGTCGCCGGAGGGTTGGTTGCTCTCCTCGTTGCTTGGGATTTTGTATCCGATTACGCCAAGAAGGCTGCGATTCTGCACGCGATCAGCATTGAATGTAGCGCACTGGAGATTGAATGGCAGAATTTGTGGCTTGAACTTGAAACCATGGACGACGCGGATGCTCGCCGCGAAAACACGCGCCTTTCACGAAGAATTTCAGACGTCACCGGATGGGCAGGGCAGGCCGATATTCGAGAGAATCGAAAATTGAACGAGGAATGCGAGAAAGCAGCCTACAGAGTCATGGCTGAACGATATGCCACCTGACAGTCCTAACGTCAAAATTCGCAGTGGCGGAAAGCCTGCCAGGCCTGGTAAGACGCCACCTCCGCCCCTGCCACCACCACAAAAGCCAAAGCCGCAAGCCCCGCCGCCTAAGGATGGCCCAAAATGATCCCATGTGTCATGGGGACCGATCCTGCCATTGTTATGAATCCTGGCCGCTAACCCTGTCCTTCTCCGGTTTCCTCCAGCCTTGCTTCATGCGAGGCGGTTCAAACTCGATGCCGGCGGCTTCCGGCATGGCCAGCAATTCAGCGATGCTTGGTTCCTGATCCGTGGTCTCTTGATCGTCTTCCATGAAGGGTGGCTTGCCGCCGGTCAGTTCATCTGCGGGTCGGCGGGCATGTCGGCGTAGAGGGCCATGTCCGTGCCCAGGGACCGGAGAATATTGCCCCACAGGCTATTGTGGTCCTGGCCAAACATCGTGGTGGAGTCGGCCGGGACCGTGAGCCACGACCCGGTTCGCATTTCGTTTTCCAGTTGGCCGGGCGCCCAGCCTGAATATCCCATGAAGGCGCGCAAATTTCCCAGGGACGAGGGGTTCTGTAACAGATCCTCCAGGGTTTTCATGTCGCCGCCCATGTAGACGCCGTTGAAGACGTGATGGGAATCTTCCGGCTCTTCAGACATCCGGTAGAGGAGCAGGAGGTTGTTGCGTTGGACCGGTCCTCCAGAAAAGACCCGGTGACGTTGGCCTTCCAGGATGGGAACTTGCGGGAGCACTTCGGTGATATTGATCTCCGTCGGCCGATTGACGACGACCCCGAGCGCTCCTTCAGGGCCGTGCTTGCACAACAGGATGACGGTCTGCCGGAAATTCGGATCGCGGAGGCTGGGACTTGCCACGAGGAAAATGCCTTTGCCAAGCGGGATATCCATGTTGTGATCCTACAGGGGGAAACGCGGGTTCGACAAGCGGTCACGTCCGAAAGGAACGAGCCGTTCGTGGTCAATATGGAAAAGGGGCAGATCTGGCACGCCGGCTCAGGTTCGATAGTCCTTGAATTCCGCGTCGGCGTCGGGCAGCTTGAAAAACGCCCGCATTTGTTTTTTGAGCGTGGCACGGCCGTTTTCGTCACCGAGGTTCAGGTGGTATTCATTGATGACCATGGTCTTCACCCCGCCGGGTTTGTTCCATTCGTCCCAACAGGCCTGGCAGACGTTGTTCTTGATTTCTTCTTCGAGTTTTCCCATGAACAGGGGCTCGGTGATTTTTTCCGTTGGTTGTTCGCATTTGAGACATTGAATCTCCGACATGAATGTTCCTCCTTGTCTGGCTATCCTCAGGACATCCCAGGGCGTGTGCGCTGACCGAGCGTTCATCTTAGCATGCCCGATAAAAGCCTGAAAAGGAAAAGCCGGTTGATTGACGTGACTTGGCGATCATGCTAGAAAACGGGAATCCAGTATGTTCATGCCCGGATGGCGGAACTGGCAGACGCGCCAGACTCAAAATCTGGTTCTCGCAAGAGAGTCCGAGTTCGACCCTCGGTCCGGGCACCATTTTCGATGTCCGAGGGCCTTGAGGGAAACGGGCTGTGTCTTGCGTAGGGCGGCGGAAGCGAAAATTAATCACACGAAGGGCCTTCCGGTCTCAACCATGAGGCGATTTGCCTTTGTCGCCATACTGAGATTTCAAGGAGAAACCCCTTGACACTGTTTGAACAGATCACTATAGTTGTTATGGTGCAGGACTGAACAAAACCTAAGTCACGAAGAAGGACTGATTATTCCAGCTATCATTCCTTATTATTAGTGTTCGATTATTAACTTACACTTCCTAAGGAGGAGCCACATGCGGAAGTTAGGGTATTTTGGAGCAGCAATCATTCTTGTAGGCTCAGTTAGCGTGGCAGTGGCGCAAGAGCGTGCGCCTCAACACTCCGGCTTCGGCACGGGTGTTGGAGAATCTCAAGGGTCTGGAACGCGGTCCCGTGTCTTCGACCAGGATGACATGGAACGTTACCTTTCAGCTCCTGAAACGATTCATGGTGAAGTGGTGGCCATTGATTATCCGGCGGGTAAACTGTATCTCGACATGGGCGGCAGTTCACATGACGAACGTCAGACCCTTCGCGGAGGCTTGAACTTGAAGGAACTCTGGTTCGATGCCGAGACCAACATGGAAAACCTTAAGGCAGTGAACAAAGGGGACTATGTTGCCGTTGCGGCCAAGGACGAGACTACTGCATCGCAGAAGTTCAGCACGGGTCGGAAAATGGTTCGTACCGTGTACGTCCTTGAAGGATCCCAAGTGCTTGGTGGCGCAGACAACCCGGATTTCGGCGGTGGATTAGGCCAACGGCCGGACCCGACCAATTTCCGTGGCATTGCGACTCCGACGGCCGGTTACACCGGTGTTCCTGAAGGCGGGATGCAAGAAGGTGCCGTGCAGGGGGGGATTACCTCGAGCCTCGGTGCCGTGACAGGTGCCGCGCCTTGCTGGCAATGCGCTCCGCAGCCGGATACGGTCAACAAGAGAGTAAGCACCACGATTGCCACCGATTATGGTGACAAGCGGGATAACTTCGACAAAGGGACAGTGCAATAAGAGACTGATCCCGGCGAGAAAAGTTACAACACAAAGAGAGCGTGTTGGCGTGTGTGCCGGCACGCTCTCTTTGTTTCTGTAATGGGTCTTGCCATCATCAAGATCCGTTCATTGCGTTAATCCCATGAAAGAAGCCATAGACGATGAGTCAGGAAGTTGATCCCCATGCAGTGTTGGACCTCCGTGGTGTCATCTGTCCCTACAATTTTGTCAAAACCAAACTGCGGCTGGAAACCATGCAACCCGGGCAGGTATTGGAGGTTTTTCTGGATGACGGTGAACCCATCAGAAATGTCCCGCAGAGCGTTGAAAACGAAGGGCACAATATTCTTCGGCGTGAGTTCGTCGACTCGTATCATCGTATCTTCATTCAGAAGGCCGATGATTGAATCCTGGTTGTAGGTCCTGTCTCCTGCGCTTCTCTTTTCCCTGTATGACAAGCGTCATTTCTCCTTTGAGTACGCGGGATGAATTTGAGAGAAGGATTTCCTGTACCGTGCCGCGAATGATTTCTTCATGGGCTTTTGTGAGTTCACGGTTGATGGCGATCCGACGGTCGCCGAGGATTTCCTGAATGGCCAGGAGCGTGGTTTTTATCCGATAAGGCGTTTCAAAGAGGATAATGGTCTTGGTTTCCTCACGAAGGCTTTCCAAAAGGCGGGTCCGGGCCGACGATTTCTTGGGAAGAAATCCGATAAACGTAAACGCGTCCGTTGGTAATCCTGCAACGGAGAGGGCGGTGATCACCGAAGAGGGACCAGGAATCGGAACGATGGGCACATTGATGGCAATGGCTCGGGTCACCAGAAAGTAGCCTGGGTCAGAGATCAGGGGAGTTCCGGCATCCGAAACGAGGGCGATGGACTTTTCTTCTTTCAAAAGTTCAAGGAGAACCGGAGTTTTTTCTTCTTTGTTGAAATCATGATAACTCGTTAGGCGGGTATGGATCTGGTAATGGCGACAGAGTTTTTGGGTATGACGGGTGTCTTCAGCCGCAATGACCGATACTTCCTGTAAAATGCGGTGGGCCCTGAAGGTGAGATCTTCCAGGTTTCCGATCGGTGTACTGACGAGATACAAACTTCCCGGCATGAATGGGTCCTTGGCTGGTTTGGGTTTGCCTACGGGCCATCATTGTAAAGGTTCGGACGTTCGTTGACAAAAACATGCTCTCAGTACGTGTCGTAAGCGAAGGAGGAAACAGGTGACGTTGAAAGGTCGTGTGGCGATTGTCACGGGGGGCGGATCAGGAATCGGCAGGGGAATCGCCCTGGGGTTGACGGAGAAAGGCGTTCGCGTGGCCGTGTGCGGGAGGCGCGCGGAATTGCTCGAACAGACGGTTGAGCAGGTCGTGAAGTCAGGAGGAAAGGCCATGAGCCTGCCTGCCGACGTGACCAACCGTAGCGAGGTGGAGCGATTTGTTGCATCCGTGGTCAATGAATGGGGGCAGATTGATATTTTGGTCAACAACGCCGGCGTCTCAGGCAGAACTCCCATAGACGATCCTGATGATGCGCGTTGGTTGAATATTCTTGATGTGAATTTGACAGGTTCTTATCTCTGTTCAAAAGTCGCGTTGCCGCATATGAAGGAGCCGGGTCGTATTGTGAACATGTCTTCGGTTCTCGGCCGGTTTGGTGTCCCGGGTTACGCGGCGTATTGCACGGCCAAACACGGCATCATCGGGTTTACCAAGGCCTTGGCGCTCGAAGTGGCCGGGCGCGGCATTACGGTGAATGCCATCTGTCCGACCTGGGTCGATACCGATATGGCTCGTCAGGGCATCGAGGAAACAGCCTCGATCCTGGGGATGTCAGCAGAGGAATTCCGAATTCAGGCCGTAGCAGCGGTACCTATCAAAAGGATGGCGGAGGTCGGAGAGATCGTCGCGCTGACGACGTATCTTTGCCAAGCGGATGCGGCCTCGATAACGGGACAAGTCATCAACGTGTGCGGCGGCGCCACGGCAGGGTCCGGCGGCTGACCATGCCGTCAATGCCTGTCCTGACCCTTCGACTTCGCTGTCGCTACGCTCAGGGCGAACGGGTGTGGATAATCCGCTCATCCTGAGCGTAGCCCCATAGGGGCGAAGTCGAAGGAAGCTTGTCGAAGGGAATTACTGAACACATACAATTGCAAGCTGCTATCCTGCTATCCTGCATTCCGCCTTTCCTTTGTTGCTATCTGAAAACAGCCTATCTATACTTCCAAGCTAGGTGCATTGCACTATTTGCTGGTGATACCGATGACCGTTGCCTTTTTGCAACTGACGTTGGGGCTGTATTTTATCGGGATCTTGCTCTCCCTGATCTATTTGCTCCGGCGATCTGACGTGCTTGCCCGGGTGGCGCTTGCCGCGACGTGTATCGGATTTGCCATCCATAGCGTGGTCCTGGCCGTACAAGTGTTTTCCGGAGAAGTAGGCGTCACGTTTCACAAAGCCCTCTCGTTTTTTTCGTGGTCCCTGATCCTTGTCTTTTTGCTGGTCGTCATCCTCCAGCGGCTTTACGTCCTGGGAGCCTTCATACTGCCCATTGCCTTTCTTTCGCTGGTCTCGACTGCTGTCCTGCCTGCGGAAACCCCGGTCCTGCAACCCATGTTGCGAGCCGTGTGGGTCCACGTCACCCTCAGCATGTTGGGAGCCGTCGGGTTTGCCGTGGCCTTTGTGGCAGGGGTCATGTATCTGATGCAGGAGCGGCTGCTGAAATCCAAACAATTCAACGTCCTGTTCTTTAAGCTGCCACCATTGGATTTCCTGGACACGTTGAACCAGCGTTCGATGTTGTTGGGGTTTCCTTTTCTCACCCTGGGTATTCTGACGGGGGCCATTTCCGCCCAGCTCACACTGGGTTCCTACGTGAACTGGAATCCCGAACAGCTTTGGGCGCTGGTGACGTGGGTGTTTTATTTCGTGGTCCTGATGGGCCGGGTGACCGTGGGCTGGCGGGCAAAAAAGGCAGCCTACCTGACAATCGTGGGATTTGCCGGCGTGCTGTTGACGTTTCTCGGGGTCGTGTTGAAAGGAAGCGGGATTCCCGTAAGCTGATGAATATCATCCTTGTAGGGTTGAGTCATAAAACCGCTCCCGTCGAGCTTCGGGAACTGCTCGTGGTTCCCGACAGCCGGATGGGCGAAGCCCTCAACCGTCTTATGGATCATGAAGGTATTCGAGAGGGGATGTTGTTACAGACCTGCAATCGCGTGGAAGTGTATGCGGTCGCCGACCACGTGGAACAAGGATTTTCCGCGATCCAGGAATTTTTCGTGGATACGCACCTGTCGGTGTCCGCGGAACAATTAATGCCCCGCCTGTATTGTCACGCGGAAGATCGGGCCATTACGCACCTGTTTCGCGTGGCGTCGAGTCTTGATTCCCTGGTCGTGGGAGAGCCGCAAATCCTGCGTCAAGTGAAGGATTCTTTCCAGGAGGCGTTAACCCACAATGCTACCGGGGTCATCCTGAACAAGTTGATCAAAAAGGCGATTTCCGTAGCCAAACGCGTTCGCACGGAAACACGGATCGCGGAAAACGCCGTATCGGTGAGCTATGCCGCAGTCGAATTGGTCCGGAAAGTCTTCAGTAACCTGCCGGCCCGGACGGTTATGCTGGTCGGGGCCGGAGAAATGGCCAAATTGGCAGCACGGCATTTGGTGAATCATGGGGTTCACGAGGTGTTGCTCACCACGCGTGACCCGATCAGGGCGGCGGATATGGCTGCCCGGTTCAGCGGCACGTCCATTCCCTTTGAAGATTTTCGCGCGAACATGCACCGGGCCGATATTGTGCTGTGTTCCACCGGGGCGTCTCATTACCTAATCGGTCCCGAGGACGTGGAACGGGCGGTTCGCGCACGCTGGAATCAGCCGATTTTCTTGATCGACGTCTCGGTCCCCCGCAATATCGATCCCGACGTTCGTCAGGTCGATAATGCGTTTCTGTTCGATATCGACGATCTTGAATCGCATATTGAACAAAACCGTGAAGAGCGCCGGATGGAAGCCACCCGTGCCGAATCCATCGTCAAGGACGAAGTCGAAGTGATCCTGAAATGGCTTCAGTCCCTCAAGGCGACTCCCACGATTATTGCCTTGCGCAAACGGGCGGACGCCCTGAAGGAGACGGAGTTGCAGAAAGCCTTTAGCCGGCTCGGGGCGTTGACTCCGGAGCAGCAGGAGGCCGTGGAAGGGCTTGCCTCCGGGATCGTCAATAAACTGCTTCACGGTCCATTGGTGGCCTTGAAATCCGCGGCCCAATCATCCAACGGGTTTGTGTATATTGAAGCGGCAAGATTGTTTTATGATTTGGGCCAGGGGTTTCCCGAGCAACAATCCGTGAACGTTGAGGACGTCCGGGATGAGACGGACGCGACGACGGTTCCTCCGGCGTCAAAAGAGGAGCCGGAACAGGACGGGATTTCCAGGCGGGCTTCGGGTTTGTAGGGTTGGAGGCATGCCCAGGCCGATGAAGGAACCAGAGTGAGCCTTACGCATGGACGGCGGACGTCTCTCGTCATTGGCACACGCGGCAGTCAATTGGCCCTCTGGCAGGCAGAGTGGGTTCAGGCTCGACTCCAGGAAATCGCTCCATCCGTGTCGGTCCGGCTTGAACGGATTCGAACGAGCGGCGACAAAATTCTGGACGTGCCGTTAGCCAAAATCGGAGGGAAAGGGTTATTTGTCAAGGAAATCGAGGAGGCGTTATCCAGGGGAGACATCGATCTCGCGGTCCATAGCATGAAGGACGTGCCTTCGGTGTTGCCGGAGGGATTGGCTATCGTCTGTATCCCGGCGCGGGAAGACGCCCGTGATGCTCTACTGACCAGGGACCGCGTGGCGTTCCAGGATCTTCCGGCTGGTGCGAAGGTGGGGACCAGTAGCCTTCGACGGCAAGCCCAGTTGTTGGCTCACCGCCCGGACCTGAACGTTGTCATGCTTCGAGGCAACGTGAACACCAGACTGCGAAAGCTTCAGGAAAGCGAGTTCGACGCGATCGTCCTGGCTGCGGCGGGTCTCACGCGTTTGGGTTGGGCCCGGCACGTGACGGAATATCTTCCCCCAGCCTTGAGTCTTCCGGCCGTTGGCCAGGGTGCCTTGGGGATTGAATCTCGTGCTGATGACACGTTTGTTCGAGAGTTGCTCGACCCCATCAACGATCACCGGACGTCTATTGCGGTTTCGACTGAACGAGCCTTCCTGGATCGATTGGAGGGCGGCTGTCAGGTACCGATTGCAGGACATGCGGTGATCGAGGACCAGACGGTGCAATTCGAGGGACTCGTTGCAAGCGTCGATGGAACGCAGGTCATTCGAGATCGGATCGACGGTCCGGTGGAGCAAGCGGCCCCGCTCGGTACGGCCTTGGCCGAGCGAATCCTGGAGGCGGGGGGAAAGCGTATTCTGGATCAAATCTATGGGCGCGTGTAACATGAATGATCGAAAACGTCTCTCAAGGAGAGTTCCGTGGTTCCAGTGAAAACGTTCATGACCCCCGCTGAAAAAATCATTGCCGTGGAGCGTTATACGAGTGTCCTGCAGGCGGCGAAATTGATGCGGGACAATCGTATCGGCAGTGTGTTCGTCACCTGGGAGAGGGCCGTCATTGGGATTTTGACCGAGACGGACATCGCCAGGCGGTTGGTGGGGATGGGCTTGGATGCGAACCAAACGCCCGTCGAACGCATCATGACGTCGCCCGTTATGAAAATTGATGAGAACAAGACGATTCGTGACGCCAATGCCATGATGGCCAGGGAACACGTCCGGCACTTGGGCGTCTCGCGGGACGGAGCCCTCGTTGGGATGATCTCCGTGAGAGACATGGTCACGTTCGTGTCGAATCTTCCCAAAAGATGGATCCTGGGTTCGGGGGGAACACATATTTTAGAGCAAATCTATGGGCGTCCGTAAATGGTGGAGTTTCGATCGAAAATCTATCTTGTAGGGGCGGGCCCGGGAGATCCCGGTCTGCTGACGCTACGTGGCAAAGCCTGTCTTGAGGAAGCGGACGTCGTGTTATACGACCACCTGGCCAACCCGGCGTTGCTGGATTACGTCTCCCCGGAGGCGGAGCGGATTTACGTGGGACGACGCGGGTGCGGGACCTATCGGCCCCAGGATGAAATCAATCAATTGATGTTGGAGAAGGTTCGTGAAGGGAAGTGTGTGGTCAGGCTGAAGGGCGGAGACCCTTTCGTGTTCGGACGGGGTGGAGAAGAAGCCGAGTGGATCGTTGAACACCGGATTCCCTTTGAAGTGGTGCCCGGCGTGACCTCCGCGGTCGCGGTGCCGGCGTATGCGGGTATTCCCGTCACGCATCGTACCCTGGCCTCGACCGTGGCTTTTATCACGGGCCATGAAGACCCGGACAAGGACGAGACGGCATTGGAGTGGCCGCGTTTCGCTGCCGCAGACGGGACCCTGGTGTTTTTGATGGGTGTCAAAAATTTACCCATGATCGTGTCCAGGTTGATTGAAGAAGGGAAAGCCGTGGATACTCCCGTGGCGCTGGTCCGGTGGGGGACTTACGCCGGACAACGTACGGTGGTCGGAACGTTGCGGGACATTGTGGATCGTGCGAAAGCGGCTGATATTCGTCCTCCCACGGTCGTGGTGGTGGGGGAAGTCGTCCGGTTGCGGGAGCAACTCAATTGGTTTGAGACGCAACCGTTATTCGGGAAGCGCGTACTGGTGACACGCGCCAAAGACCAGGCGCCGGAATTGTCGAGTCTTATCCGGGCTCGCGGCGGCGAACCGATTGAATGTCCGACCATCGCCATCGGTCCCCCGGATGATTGGACTGAAGTCGATGAAGTCATCGATCAACTGGCCGCCTATCAATGGCTTGTGTTGACCAGCGTCAATGGAGTAAAGGCATTTATGCAACGCCTGTGGTACCATGGGCGCGACGCCCGGGCGTTGGCAGGGTTGCAGGTCTGTTGCATCGGCCCCCGAACGGCCGAGGAGGTGAAACGATTCGGCATCGAGGCCGACCTGGTGCCGGACACGTTCCAGGCCGAAGGAGTGATCGAAGGGCTGAAGCGGGCCGGCGTGTCCGGCCAGCGGGTGTTGCTTGCCCGGGCCGCACAAGCCCGTGAGATTCTGCCGGAGGAGTTGGAGCGATCCGGGGCGGTTGTGCGAGTCGTGAAGGTCTATAAGACCGTGGTGCCGGCGATTGAACGGGATCGCGTTCAGCAACTTTTACGTGACCATGTGATCGACGTGGTTACGTTTGCCAGTTCGTCTACCGTTCGCAACTTTTTTCAACTTTTTGATGAAGCACGTGACTTGAAACAACGTTTAAATGGGACGATTATTGCGAGCATCGGGCCGATTACGGCCAAAACCATTCGGGAAATGGGGCTGGACGTTCACGTCATGGCTTCGCAGAACACGATTCCGGCGTTGGTTCAGTCGCTGGTCGATTACGTCCGACGTGAGGCACCTTCTTAACGGCGCATGAATGGTCGAAAGGCCCTGACTTCCTGGCGAATGGGTCATTTTTGTTCAACGAGGCGTGATAATCCAAGGAGAATTTTATGGTTCCAGTGAAATCGTTTATGGTCCCCGCTGAAAAATTCATTACCGTTGATCGTGACACCAGTGTCCGGAAAACGGCGGAAATTATGAAGGATAGCGGTATCGGCAGTGTGTTCGTCACCCGCGATAAGGAGATCATCGGGGTCCTGACCGACACGGATCTCGTCCGGCGGTTGGTGGCCGCGGGATTGGATTCGGACAGGACGACCGTCGAACAAATCATGTCGGCGCCAGTGTTGAAAATTGATGAGAACAAGACGTTGTTGGATGCCAATGACCTGATGGCCAAGGAGCACGTCCGGCATTTGGGAGTCTCGAAGGGTGGGGAACTTGTTGGGATGATCTCCGTGCGGGACCTGGTGGTGTTTCTGACGAATCTTCCCAGGAAATAACGCTGGCGTCGTGGATACCGTCGCTGGTCTCGCCCGCTGAGGTGCAAACTCGGGGATCGCTCTTCAAAACGGCTTTTGGATAAATCATGGGATTTCCTCGTCAACGAATGCGGCGTTTGCGTGAATCCGGGTCTCTTCGCCGGATGGTGCGCGAAACCGCGCTGTCGCCGGGCAACCTGATTTATCCCCTATTCGTCAGGGAAGGAACGGATCAACGGGAACCCATCCAGTCGATGCCGGGGCAATTCCGGTGGTCGATCGATCTCCTGATCAAGGAGGCCACCGAGGCGCACCTGTTGGGCATTCCCGCGGTTATGCTCTTCGGGATTCCCGATCACAAGGATGAACGCGGGTCTTCCGGTTATGATCCTGACGGGATCGTGCAACGGGCCGTCCGCGCGCTCAAGTATCACGTGCCGGGTCTTTTTGTGGTGACGGACGTCTGTATCGACGAATATACGTCCCATGGCCATTGCGGCATCGTGAAAGACGGGCGCATCTTGAATGATGAAACCCTCGACTGTTTGCGTCTGATGGCGAAAACCCATGCAGAGGCCGGGGCTGACATGGTGGCGCCGTCCGACATGATGGACGGACGGGTCGCGGCAATCCGCGACGAATTGGATCAGGGCGGATTCACGCACCTTCCCATCATGTCTTATTCCGCCAAGTATGCCTCCTGCCTGTATGCGCCGTTCAGGGAGGCGGCTTCTTCCAGCCCCGCGTTCGGTGACAGGTGCTCGTACCAGATGGATCCCGCCAATGCGCGTGAAGCCGTTCGCGAAGTGTTGTCCGACGTGGAAGAGGGTGCGGACGTGGTCATGGTCAAACCGGCGCTGGCGTACCTGGACATTATTTCGAGGACGCGGGCCGCGGTGGACGTACCCGTGGCTGCGTTTCAAGTCAGCGGCGAATACAGCATGATCAAGGCCGCGGCCCAACAAGGGTGGTTGGACGAATCCAAAGCGACGTTGGAATCGCTGCTGTCCATCAAACGTGCCGGTGCCGATCTCATCCTGACGTATTTTGCCAAGGATGCCGTTCGGTTGTTGAATGCCGCTATCCCATGAAGGTTTCGCACGGACTTCCAGCCCCTCCTTTGCCGTCCCATCCGTTCCTGACCATAGGCAATTTTGACGGGCAGCACGTCGGGCATCGAGAATTGCTGGCCACCGTCGTTCAACGTGCTCGTGAACATCAGGGTACGCCGATGGTGTTGACCTTTGATCCCCATCCGGCGCTGGTGTTAAGTCCCGGAACCACCTTTCAATTCTTGACGTCCCCTTCGGAAAAGTTGGATTGGTTCGAGGCGCAGGGCGTCGAGCATCTCGTGGTGTTGCCTTTCACCAAAGAGTTTGCCGCTTTGAGCCCGCAGGAGTTTGTGTGGTCGATCCTCAAGGATGGACTGGGCGTCAAGGACCTGTTTGTGGGGGAGCATTTTGTGTTTGGCAAAGGCCGGGCGGGCAATACGGATACCCTGCGGGAGTTGGCCGGACAAGCCGGGTTCCGGGTTCATCTCCTCAAACCCGTGAGTTCCCGGGAAGCGGTCGTGAGTTCGACCCGTATTCGCCAGTTTGTCCGGGCAGGGAAGATGGGACAGGCGATGCACGACCTGGGCCGTCCGTATTCCCTGAAAGGCACGGTGATTGAAGGCGAACGTCGCGGGCAAGGGTTGGGCTATCGCACGGCTAATCTTCGTCCGGACAAAGACCGGGTGCTTCCGCCCGATGGGGTGTATGCCACAAAGATGGTGTGGCAGGATGCGGTCTTTCCCGCGGTCAGTTATATCGGGACACGTCCCACGTTCGGAGAAGGCGAACGATTACTGGAAGTGCACGTCCTGGATGGCGACTGCGAACTGTATGGACAAGCCATTGAAGTTCAATTTTTACAATACATTCGAGGCGATGAACGGTTTGACGATTCCGGGGAACTTGCCGAACGAATCGCCCAGGACGTTCAGCAGACTCGACGCGTGTTTGCCGCATAAGTTCCATAAATAGACCCGTACGGCAATCTCCAGTGGTGGCGATGATGCGCGCCCTGACGGCTTTTGAACACAACCTATTGAAACACGTCAGGAAACTCGATCTCTTGTCTCCCGGAGACCGGGTCGTGGTTGCCGTGTCCGGTGGGGCGGATTCCGTTGCTCTCTTGCAGGTGCTGTCTGCCTGGCGGGAGCACCTGGATCTGACGTTGGCCGTCGCTCACGTTGATCACGGGTTGCGGGGAGAGGAGTCCCTGGAGGATGCGACGTTTGTCGAGCAACTCGCCGGGCAGTTGGGTTTTCCTTTTTTCTTGAAACGGCTTAACCTGAAATCGTTTCTTCGGAAACGAAAAGGGGAGTCGCTCCAGGCCGTTGCACGGGAGAAGAGATACACGCAGTTGCAGGCCGTCGCCCGGGAATGGGGCGGCACCAAAGTCGCGGTCGGGCATACCCAGGACGACCAGGCGGAAACCGTGCTGCTGTCTATGCTTCGCGGGACCGGACTTGCCGGGCTATCGGGCATGCCGTCTCAACGGGAACCATGCGTCATCCGGCCGTTCTTGACGGTGAGCCGACCTGCAATCTTGTCGTACCTTGATGAGAAACGCCGTGAGTTCCGCGTCGATTCGACTAATGACAGCCCGAAATACACCAGGAACCGCCTTCGCCGCGAATTGATTCCCCTGCTGAAAACGTTCAATCCCAACGTGGTCAGTGTCTTGTCCCGGCAGGCTGTTATACTGCGAGAGGAACATCAGTACCTGGATGAGGCGGCGAAGGCCGCGCTGGAATCGGTGGAACTTAGCCGCACGAAGGATCGCGTCGTATGGAGCCGTTCTCGTCTTCTGACCTTTCCCGTCTCCATTCAACGGAGAATGATCCTTTTAATGGTGAAGACTTTGTGGGTCAAGCCGGGTCCGCTTGGTTTCGAGACCGTGGAGACGCTGTTGCAGCACGTCGTTCACGGAACATCAGGTTCATCCGGTTGTTTGGCCGGTTTGGAGGCCGTCAGGGAATATGACCGGGTGACGTTTATGAAGGCAGACCGGAACAGTCGTCTGCAACGCGGATCGTCCTGTGTCTGGCCTTTCCCGGGGTCGATCCTTTGGCTGGTCACGGGGCAGACGATTGAAGGAAAAATCACGGCGACGAAGACAATCCCGTCCCGGCGGAACGATTCCGTAGCCTACCTGGACGCGGATCGATTCAGTCACGAGTTGGTCGTTCGATCCTGGAAGCCCGGAGACTACTTTTTCCCTTATGGAATGGGAGGACGACGAAAGAAACTTCAGGATTTTTTCTCTGATGTAAAAATTCATCAAGCCGAGCGAAGTACCGTACCTCTCGTGGTAGCGCCTGAAGGTATCCTGTGGGTCGGGGGGTATCGTTCCGATCACCGGTTTCGAGTGACCGAGGAGACCAGGCACGTTGCCGTTGTCCGGATTCGTACAACCGGAAAAAAGTCTTGAGGAATACCGGGGGTGCGATGGTCACGCACTATCCGGTGAGGGATTACGTAAAGGGCAGTAGGTTGCAGATGGTCGATCCTCATGGTAGTATTTCTGATGTTTTCGAGACGATTCCAGTTTGCCCGGGAAGATTGAGAGAGAGAAGGAACGCATTTTTATGAATTCTCGTGTCAAGAATTTGCTGTTTTGGGTGGTGGTTGGGCTGTTCATGATCCTGTTGTTCAACCTGTTCACCGTGCCGTCCCAGCCACCCGAGGAGGAAGTGATCTTCAGTGACTTCATGGCCCACCTCGAGCGGGGAGAGATTTCCAAGGTCACCATGAAGGACAGTCATATCAGCGCGATTTTAAAGGATGGCAACCGGATTCGGACCTATACCGTTGAATATCCGGACCTGGTCAAAGCCCTGAGAGAGCAGTCGGTGCAGATTGAAGCCAAGCCGCCTGATGAAAGTCCTTGGTATATCACGTTTCTCGTGACTTGGGGACCGTTTATTCTGTTCCTGGGATTGTGGTTTTTCCTGATGCGACAAATGCAGGTCGGGGGCAATCGGGCCCTCTCGTTTGGGAAGAGTCGAGCGCGTCTCCTGACCGAGGAAAAGAAAAAGGTGACCTTTGCCGACGTGGCTGGCGTGGAAGAGGCCAAGGAAGAAGTCGTTGAAATCATTGAATTTTTGAAAGATCCACAAAAATTTCAAAAACTCGGTGGGCGAATCCCCAAGGGGGTGCTGATCGTCGGCCCTCCGGGAACGGGAAAGACTCTATTGGCTAAAGCCATTGCCGGAGAAGCGGGTGTCCCGTTTTTCAGCATCAGCGGGTCCGATTTTGTGGAAATGTTCGTGGGAGTGGGTGCGTCTCGCGTGCGCGACCTGTTTGAGCAAGGGAAGAAGCATGCGCCCTGTATCATTTTCATAGACGAAATCGATGCCGTTGGTCGGTTGCGCGGCGCGGGCTTGGGTGGCGGTCACGATGAGCGGGAACAGACCTTGAACCAGTTACTCGTGGAGATGGATGGGTTCGATACGACCGAGGGTGTCATTCTTGTTGCCGCGACGAACCGTCCCGACGTCCTCGATCCTGCCTTGTTACGGCCAGGCCGGTTCGATCGACAGGTGGTGGTCAATCGTCCCGACGTGCGGGGTCGCGTGGAAATTCTCAAGGTCCACACGAAGAAGGTGCCCGTGGCGTCAGACGTGAACCTCGATCAAATTGCCAGGGGAACGCCCGGTTTTTCAGGGGCCGATTTGGAAAACCTCGTCAACGAGGCGGCGCTCTGGGCTGCGCGACTGGACAAGAAGTTGGTGGAACTCATTGATTTTGAAAATGCCAAAGATAAAGTTATGATGGGGGCCGAGCGCAAGAGCCTGGTCCTGAGCGAAGACGAAAAGCGCACCACGGCGTATCATGAGGCTGGTCACGCTCTCATGGCCAAGTTGTTGCCGGGCGCCGACCCGGTCCACAAAGTGACGATCATTCCCAGGGGGCGTGCGATGGGCATGACCATGCAGCTTCCCATCGATGACCGGCACAGCTATTCCGAGGATTTCTTGTACAACACCCTGTCAATTTTACTGGGTGGCCGCGTGGCCGAAGAACTGATTTTAAAAAACGTCACCACCGGCGCAGGGAACGACATTGAACGGGCCACCGAACTTGCCAGGAAAATGGTGTGTGAATGGGGCATGAGCGACAAACTGGGACCGTTGACCTTCGGCAAAAAAGATGAGGAGATTTTCCTGGGTCGGGAGATTACGGCACGTCGGGATTTCAGTGAGCAAGTGGCCCTGGAAATCGATCATGAAGTCAAACGTTTGATCGTGGAAGCCTACGAGCGGACGAAGCGCATGCTTACGGAACATATTCATACCCTACGGGCTTTGGCTGAAGCCCTGTTGGAAAAAGAGGTTTTGGATTCCTTGGAGATCGATCAAATCATCAGTCGCGGAACCATCGTTCGAGAACCGGCGCAAGTGTGACGGAATCACATTCCGACCCTGATTCCCATCATTGACATCAAAAGACCCTCACTCAAGTTCCACGGACCTGCAAGCCCGTCACGTCAGGATTCCCTGTTCCCGTCGCGTCCTGGTGATGGGCATACTGAACGTGACCCCGGATTCCTTTTCCGACGGCGGGCACTTTCTCGATCCTCAACGCGCACTGGCTCACGTTGAACGCATGGTGAGTGAAGGGGCCGACCTGGTTGACATCGGTGCCGAATCGACGCGCCCCGGTTCACGGGCGATTGACGAACAGGAAGAACTTCGTCGATTGAAGCCGGTTCTCGACGTCATTGGAAAGCGCGCGACAGTTCCCTTATCGATCGATACCCGGAAAGCCGGCGTTGCCGAACGGGCTATCGATTGGGGGGCAGTTCTCATCAACGACATCAGCGCGTTGGAGCATGACCCGCGAATGGGTGAAGTGATTGCGCGAACCAGGGCCGGGTTGGTGCTGATGCATATGCGAGGCACGCCGCAGACGATGCAACAGTATTGTCGATATGACAACGTGGTGGAGGAGGTGCGGGACTATTTGGGAAGTCGCTTGAACCATGCCGAGGGCATCGGCATCGCTCGCGAGCACGTGTTGATCGACCCGGGGATCGGGTTTGCAAAAAACGAACAACAGAATCTATCCTTACTGAAAGGACTCGGCTCATTGCAGCAGTTGGGTCGGCCCGTCCTGGTCGGCGTGTCGAATAAATCCTTTATCGGGACGATCACCGGTCAACCCATTGATCAACGCATCATGGGAACTGCCGCAGCCGTGGCGGCCGCAGTTTGGGGTGGAGCCAGGATCGTTCGCGTGCATGACGTCGGGTCGATCCGGGAAGTGGTGCGAATGTCGGAAGCGATTGCGCAGGCTTGAAAGGAGACGTTGTACGTGCGGAAATTATTCGGAACCGACGGGGTGCGGGGCGTTGCCAACCTGGAACCCATGAACAGTGAAACGGTGCTGAAGTTGGGCAGGGCCGTGGCCTACGTATTCAAGGGACGGGCAGGGCACCATCAAATCGTGATTGGCAAAGACACTCGACTTTCCGGCTACATGTTGGAATCGGCGCTGGTCTCGGGCATTTGTTCCATGGGGGTCGACGTTTTGCTGGTCGGGCCGATGCCTTCGCCGGGCGTGGCGTTTTTGACGCGCAGCCTCAGGGCCGACGCAGGGGTGATGATTTCCGCCTCTCACAATCCCTACCAGGATAACGGGATCAAGTTTTTTTCACATGATGGCTTCAAACTTCCCGACGAACTGGAATCACGCATTGAAGAATTGATCTTGACGAATGAGATCGAACATCTTCGTCCCACGGCCAATGAAATTGGCAAGGCGTTTCGTATTGCTGACGCCGAAGGACGCTATATCGAATTCGTGAAACGGTCTCTGCCGCGCGAAATGGATTATCAGGGGATGAAGGTGGTTATCGACTGTGCCCACGGCGCCGCGTATTCGGTCTTTCCCAAGGTCATACGGGAATTGGGTGCCGACGTGTCCGTCATCGGGGATGAGCCTGACGGTACAAACATCAATGCGGGATATGGTGCCCTCTATCCGGAGCGGCTGCAGGAGGCCGTTCGCGCGCGTCGAGGCGACGTGGGGATTGCCTTGGACGGCGACGCGGACCGGGCCGTGTTTGTGGACGAAGAGGGTGACGTGGTGCATGGAGATCAGGCCTTGGCCTCATTTACATTGGATTTGCAGCGACGCGGTCAGCTCAATCGCGATACCGTCGTCGGAACGGTCATGACGAATTTCGGGCTTGAATTGGCCATGCAAAAGAACGGAATCAACTTGGTCCGGACGCCAGTTGGCGACAGGTCCATCCTGGAACGCATGTTGGCCGAGGGTTACAACCTGGGGGGAGAACAATCAGGACACGTCATTTTTCTCGACTATAATACGACCGGAGACGGCCTGATTTCCGGCCTGCAAATGCTCAAGTTGGTCAAGCGGTCCGGTTCTCCTCTCTCGGAGCTGACCCAGTGCATCGAGCCCGTTCCGCAAGTGTTGTTGGGCGTGAAAGTGAACCGGAAACCCGACCTGGGCTCTCTTCCCGAGTTACGGGAAGCAATTCGATCCGGTGAAGAACGGTTGAACGGGACGGGACGGATTCTGGTCCGGTATTCCGGAACCGAGCCGTTGGTCCGGGTCATGGTTGAGGGCCAGGATGATTCGCAGATCAAAGCAGTCGCGGATGACTTGGCTGGCGTAGTCAAAGCTGTAATCGGATCAGAGGTTCCTTAATTCGCAGATAAAAATGAGATGTTCGTTCATGAATTCAAGAAATCATCCTCTCTCATATTGATCATTTGATCTAAATTGCTGTACATTAACAAGGTGCCTTTCTCGCGTATTTCTTTCCGGCATTATTGCCTTCCTCGTAGGACTCCTGCTCGGGTCCTATCTTTTGTTTCTTCCGCTCACTATCCTTGTCCTGCTGGTCTTCCTCGCCGGAGCGTTGTCCTGGTGTGAGAAGGCGACGTATTTCTCCAGGAGACAGGGACTGATCCTGTATGCGTGTGTCCTGGCCGGCTTGGGGTATTGGCTGCTGGACGCGAGAACGGATCAAGGCGTTGACCTGCCGTTTCAGGCCGGTCGGCAAGAGGTGACGCTTTCTGGCGTCGTGACGGCGCCGGTCGAGCATGGTCCGAGCCGGATGACGATGATCGTGGCCGTGGAATCCGTCGAACAGGGCGCGGCGAGACGTGAAGTTCGTGGAAATCTGCGTTTGACTTGGCGTCCATGCGAGTCCGGTCGCGAGTGCGGACCGGATACGGACGTGTTTCGGGGAGACAGGATTACCGTGCGCGTCCGAATGCGTCCACCCTTCGGCACGCGTAATCCCGGCGGATTTGATTATGGCGCCTACCTCAAGGCCCGCGGGATTCACGCGGTCGCGACCGTCAGGGGGCCTCAGGGAGTACAGGTTCAACATCCTGGCATTTTCGAAGTTCGTGAATGGATATGGTCGCAGATTGATCGTGGGAGGGATCAGGTGCGCCAGGCTGTTATTGCAACGCTCAGGCAACCGGCCCGCGGCTTATTTCTGGGCATGATCGTCGGAGAGCAAAACGATATTCCCCCGGACGTGCGTGACGATTTCATGACGACGGGGACGGTCCACATCATTTCCATATCAGGTTCGCATTTGGGATTGCTGGCCTTTGTCTCGTTCCTGGGCGTGCGAGGGATCACTCGTCGCATGCCGGTCCGGTGGCTGGAAAGACTTTCGTGTATCCTCACTCCCAGACAACTTGCCGTGCTGGTCACCGTCCCCATGGTTCTGTTTTATACGTTGTTGTCCGGCGCCCACGTCGCGACCGTTCGATCTCTGCTGATGATCCTGTTGTATCTCTTCTCGGTATGGATCGGTTATGAGCGACAGGTTCTCATTGCATTGGGCATAGCCGCGCTGTGTACGACGCTGGCCGATCCCAGGGCGCTGTACGCCCTGTCTTTTCAACTCTCGTACGTGTCCGTCCTGGCTATTGCCCTGGTATTTCAATGGAGTACAAGCGATGACGAGGATGAGATCCCGCAGTCCTTCCCTGACAAAGTGAAGCATTGGGGAAAGCAATATGCGTTGATGACCCTTGCCGCCACCGTGGGGACCGTGCCGCTCGTGGCGTACTATTTCAATCAAGTGGCGTGGTTGGGACTCTTTGCCAATGCGGTTGTCGTGCCTTTCGTCGGCATGCTGGTCGTGCCATTGGGACTCGGCGCGTCGCTGATCGTCTTGTTCGGCGGGCTGGAACACTTGCCTTTTGGCTGGGTTCACCAGGAAATCATGGACGGCCTGACAGCCGTTGTCAGCATGATGGCCATGATTCCCGGCGCCGAATGGCACGTGGCGTCGCCGTCGATCCTGTCCATGGCAGGCTTCTACCTGTGTTTCATGACGGCGTTGCTCAGCCGGAAAAGGACGGTCCGGGTCGTGAGCGTGAGTGCGCTGATCTTCTGCCTGTTGTGGTGGGCATGGTCGCCGCGACACGTATTCGAGGACGATGCGTTGCGCGTGACGTTTCTGGACGTGGGTCAAGGCGACGCTACGGTAATCGAACTTCCCGGCGGCGACGTGATCCTGGTGGACGGCGGGGTTGCCTACGAACGGTGGGATATCGGCCGAATGGTGGTGGGACCGTATTTGTGGGATCGAGGCATCCGGCGGTTGACTCACGTGATTGCCACTCATCCGCAATTGGATCACGTGGGTGGGCTTGCCTGGATCATCGACAACTTCGAGGTCGATCATTATTGGAGTAACGGGGTTCGGCGAGCGAAGCCCTTTTATCAACGTCTCCGAAATGCGATTGCGAGACAAGGACTCGTTGAACGTATTGCCCTGGAAGGAGAAACGTTGGTGCAGGAAGGGCACTGCCGATTCATATCGCTGAACCCACCGTTGGCGGACAATGACGCCACGTTGAACGACTTTCGAGGATCGGAATTGAACAATCTCTCCGTGGTTCTGAGTCTGACTTGCGGAAAGCATTCCATTTTGCTGACGGCTGACGCGGAAGTCGAAGCCTTGGCCAGGTTGATCGACCATCCGTTGGTAGAGTCAGCGACCCTGGTCAAAATTCCGCATCATGGGGCCAAGAGTTCACTGAATCGACAGTGGATTCAACAACTGAACGCGGAGACCGCGGTGGTGTCCGCGGGCCAGGGAAATCGTTACGGACATCCCGCCGAGGACGTGTTGCAGGCGTACGAGCGCATGACCATCTACCGAACGGATTCCCACGGCGCGATCGTGTTTTTCGCACAGCCGGATGCCGGAGAATTTCAGGTCCGGCGCACAACGGATCGTCAACCCGTTCCTCTCGGCTTGAACACCTATTCTTTTCGTCGTGAATGGGAAAATTTGTCCCGTTTTTGGAAGATTTGGGTGCGAAATGAGTAACGGTTCGTGGGTAAATATCGACTACAGACGTATGTGTTCATTCGTTGCTGTTTTCCGTTTTCCCCTCCTTTGTAAGGAGGGGCGAGGGGAGGTAGAGGGGTTCTCTGGTAAGGAGGTCGACCGGCCGGTCGCCCCTACAAAGGCGAGGGTGTCATTGGTTTGGCCATCGTTACTGCGTTTGCATGCTTTCGAAAACGGGTTGAGGCTTGGGCAGGGGTTCCCATCCGAGGATCGTTAGAGAATCTTCGACGTACTCCGTGGTGCGGATGCCGTTCAGGACGCAGGTAACGCCGGGTGTGCTGGTCAAACACCACAGCGCCTTTCGTGATAATGGTTCTTCGTGTTTTTCTTGCGGAAGGAATCGGTTGACCGTCGAAGTGACGGATTGCAGGCGTTGCTCACTCTTCTTTGCCGCTTCCTGCCGTATGATTTTGAGTAAGAGCAGCAGTTTAGAGACGTACCGGGTTTGCCAATTTTGCCATTCTGTAGCTTTATCCTGGTTCATGTGCCTGGCGCTGACCTGAAGGGCCTGATTGATACGTGGCGCAATCATCTGTGACTCGATCTGATCCCAATGCTCCAGGTTGTGAATTTGGGACCGGAGGCGACCGAGTTCATCGGCCAGGGAAAAGAAATCCTTGGGTTCCAGTCCTTTTCCCGAATAGGGGATCAAGGGTGCAAAGTCTTTACGAAACGTGTCTTCCAACGCCAGGACGGTCTGGTGTTGCGTCTCAAAGGGCGTTTTCACCGGCTCGTACCGCGGGGTGGCCAGTCGTATCATTCCCCGTTGGCCGGCGGGTATGGCATTGAGCGGCCTGTTGACGAACACGGCGACGCGACGTTCCCGGGCAAACTCCAGCACGGTGTTTTCCCGTCCGGTATTGGGTACGAGCAAGGCTCCCGACTCGAAAAGGTTCATGGGTAATTGAAGCACTTGAAAACCATGGTGGGATTTGCCGGTCCGTTGCGCCGCCCGTTGGGCGACTTCGAGCATGCGGGACAGCGAGGTCGCTTCCGGATTATCCGGTTGGGCCGTACTCGTATTGGAGGAGACGCCGTAGTATTGGATGCGGCCCGAGTCGATCTGTTGCTCAAAATAGACAAACGCCTGATCGAGGCGCCGGTACAATTCGGTCCGCAGTTCATCCAGGGTGGCTGCGTCGACGGTGAGTTTTCGTTGTTTCGCGTCGGAGAGGAAATATTCCGGGTTGTGCAGGAGGCAGACGTCCAGCGTGGCGAGTCCGAGGCGGTCGAGGGAGCCCGTGAGTTGATCCTCGAGAAACTCGGGGTGGAGGCAATGCCAGATGTCTTCCCCGTATTTGACCACCTCGGGATAGGCACGCCCGGCCTCTTCCCTGGATTTGGCGTATTGCAGGTTTTTCCCTTGCACGTAGCCGATTTTTGAAACCACAATCACGTTCTCGCGAGTGATTTCTTTTTGGGAAATCAACTCCTGAAGCACGCTTCCCACCAGGCGTTCGCTGTCGCCGTCCGCATAGTTCGTGGAGGTATCGATGAGGTTGCAGCCTTCCCGAATGGCTTTCATCAATGCGGTCCGGTGGTCTTCGTGCTCGATACCCGTCCTGTAGCCGCCGAACCCGATCCGGGAGTTGGTCAGACCCGTGCCGCCCAGGGTCGTATAGCCGTGGGCCGTGGGACCTGACGAACGCGCCAGGGTTCCTGACACGTAGGCGGCGGTTCCCTGAACGGTGGCCGTCCCAGGTATGCCTTGAGAGGCCAGCGTGCGTGGCGGCGAATCCTTGCCGGGTGTACAGGTTAAGGCCTGCGCCACCTCGTCCGGATTGGTGATGGGCGCCTGACAGGCATAGTTTCGACACACGTATAAGGCCGCTTGTCCCTCAACGAAGCCCTTACCCTTTAAAAGTGGATGCTGCTGCGACTCGAGAGCATCGGGGTTGCCGTGGGCGATGATGCGATGGGGAATGAAGTGACGGGCGACTGCATCGAGCAACCTGTCGTGCCTTTTGTCGCTTGGCGACCCGATGAATGCCAATTCCAGCGGGCCGTTCAACAGGAACTCCGCGGCCATGATGGTCTTAGCAAACCCCCTGGGTATGCGACTGATTTGTTGGCCGTAAGCCTGAACGGCATGCGTGGCGGCGTTCAGAAAACCTTCACGGTCCTCGTGGAACGAAAGCCGCGCTAAAGCCATAGCCGCCACGGCGTTGCCGCTCGGCGTGGCACCGTCCGGTCCTTCACGTCCTCGCAGGATGAGGACTTCGTGGTCATTGGACGTGGTAAAGAATCCACCGTGCTTCTTATCCAGAAAATCGCGCAATAGACGTTCGCCCAATCGGACGGCCTCTCCGAGGTATCGCTCTTCGCCGCCGGCTTCGTACACGTCGATAAGGGCTTCCACGAGATAGGCGTAATCTTCCAGGTACGCGTTGAGGTGGGCCTTGCTTGCACGATAGGTGCGGTACAGACCTCCATCGGGACGGGAGAGCGTAGTGAGTAGAAAATCAGCGGCCCGGCACGCGGCTTCCAGGTAGGGGGCGTGTTTCAGGACCCGTCCCGCTTCGGCCAGGGTGCTGATCATCATGCCGTTCCAGGCCGTGATGATTTTATCGTCCAAACCCGGGGGCACGCGCTTCAGGCGCGCCTGATAGACAAGCGGTTTGACCCTGTCGATCGTCTCTCGAAGCTCTTCCGGGGAACAGGAAAGTTTTTCCGCCACGTGTTCGAGAGGATGGGGGGTATTGGGAATACTGTGGTGCTCCCAATTGCCGTCAGGGGTCACGTCGTAATACGCGCAGAAGCGGACCGCGTCCTGCTCCGATGGAACGACGTCCCGGATTTGTTCGGGGTCCCACACGAAGAACTTTCCTTCGACGCCTTCCGAGTCTGCGTCCGTGGCGGAATAAAAGCCACCCTCGGGCGAGGTCATTTCCCGCAGGATGTAATCCAGAATTTCGCAGGTGACGCGCTTGTAATTGAGGTTGTCGGTGACCTGAAACGCTTCGAGATACGTCTTCGCGAGCAAGGCATTGTCGTAGAGCATTTTTTCAAAGTGGGGAACCAGCCAGCGTTCATCAGTGGAATAGCGGGTAAACCCTCCGCCGATATGGTCGTACATGCCGCCGGCGGCCATACCATCCAGGGTTTTACAAACCATGTGCAGGACGTGGTCCGTCCTGGATCGTTGGTATTGTCGGAGGAGAAATGACAGCCCGGTGGCAGGCGGGAACTTGGGGGCTTGGCCGAAACCGCCGTAGATCGGGTCGAAATCCGCTGAAAATTGTTCAACGGCAGAGTTGAACTCCTGTTGCCCGACTGTTGTGGGTGCGGGCGGGCGCATGGCCGTTTGCAACCGTTCGGTGAAACGCATGGCGCTATCGGCAATGGCGGGGCGGTCGCGTTCCCAGCCTTCGGCAATTTTTTTGAGGACCGTGCCGAAGCCGGGCCTGCCCCACTTGTCGGTCGGCGGGAAATACGTGCCGGCGAAAATCGGCTGTTGATCCGGCGTCAGGAACACCGTCATGGGCCAACCGCCGTTTCCCTGATTCATGGCAATGGTGGCCTGCATGTAGATCTCATCGAGATCCGGGCGTTCTTCCCGGTCAACCTTGACGCAGACGTAATGGCGATTCATCAGCGAAGTGATCTCGTCGTTCTCGAACGATTCCCGTTCCATTACGTGGCACCAATGACACGCGGAATACCCGATCGACAGGAGCAGGGGTTTATCCTGTTCCTTGGCCATCTGGAGCGCTTCCGAACCCCAGGGATACCAATCCACCGGGTTGTAGGCGTGTTGCAGGAGGTAGGGGCTGGTTTCGTGAATAAGACGGTTCGGAGAACGGGTCGGGTGCGAATCAGTCATGGTCCGGACAGTAGCACCGGGCGAAAAAACAGGTCAACTTGCGTTTGTTCCTGATACCCTTTTCGCCGACGCTGCAAGACGTTGAGAATCCGAATCGGCGAATTTGAGAAAGAGAATCATTTATAAGTATATGTGCCTAGTATTTTCCATTGACATCTGCATGGGAGGGGGGTATCTTGAAAACAGGATGATGATTCAAGTTACAGGACGTTCCTGATTCAGGGAGTTTACGAATAGACGCAACCAGCGACGAAGAAAGGAGGCAGCGATGAAAGCCAAACAAGGAGTCGTCGATCTTCTCAACAAACTGTTGACCGAAGAATTGACGGTCATCAACCAGTATTTCCTGCATGCCAAAATGTGCAAGAATTGGGGGTATGAGCATTTGCATCACCACGTGTTGGATCGCAGCTACGGAGAAATGAAAGACGCGAAAGAGGTCATTGATCGCATTCTGTTTCTGGAAGGCCTTCCCAACATGCAGCGGCTGGGAACGGTCAAGATCGGAGAAACCGTGCCGGAGCAGTTAAAAGCCGACTTGGACAAGGAAAAAGCCATGGTCAAGATGATGACCGAAGGCATCCAGCATTGCACGAAGGTCGGGGATTTTTCGACGCGCCACATGCTGGAAGACATGGTGAAGGATGAAGAAGAGCACATTGATTGGATCGAAACGCAGTTGGAAAGCATCAAGCAAGTCGGGCTGCAAAATTACCTGAGTGAACAGCTTCACGAAGAAGGCAGTTAACTACGAGACCCTTCACCCTCACCTTAATCCTCTCCCATCAAGGGAGAGGAAATGCTCTCTACTCCCTCTCCCCTTGCGGGAGAGGGCTGGGGTGAGGGGGAAATGGTGCAGGCGGTAAGCCTGCATGATGGATTTTGGTACAGGAGTCACGTATGGCATTGACCCATTCAAGCATGTTGGCCTTGGGAACGACCATTCCCGATTTTCAATTGCCTGACGTTGTGTCGGGCGAAATAATCCGTCCCGACCAATTTGCCGGACAACGTGGTTTGCTGGTGATGTTCATTTGCCGGCATTGTCCCTACGTGGTTCACGTGCAGCAGGAATTGGGCCGGCTTGGACGGGATTACGCAGGGCAATCGCTTGGCGTGATCGCGATCAGCAGTAACGACGTGGAGAACTATCCGGATGACCACCCGGATCATTTACGAGCCATGGCCCGGGAACTCGAATTCACGTTCCCTTACTGTTACGATGAAACCCAGGCCGTGGCCAAAGCTTTTACGGCAGCCTGTACCCCGGACTTCTTTTTGTTCGACAAGGCGCAAAAGCTGGTCTATCGAGGTCAGTTGGATGACAGCCGTCCGGGGAACGGCAAGCCGGTGACGGGAAAAGACTTGCGCTCGGCGATCGACGCCGTCCTGGCGGGAGAACCCGTGAGTCGTGATCAACGCCCCAGCGCCGGGTGCAACATCAAGTGGAAATCATGATGGGTTATACCTCGTAGGGAACAACGATCGTTGTTTTTTCTTGTAGGGACAACCCCCCCCCGTGGTTGTCCTCATGCGTTTTCCGAACCGCTCTTACCGCCTCCAGGCAAACAATCTCTCGAGTATCCGTTTCTTGCTTTCGGTGAGGGTGGTTTTTCTCCAGGCATTGGCCACTTTTTTGATGACTTCGGCTTGGGTGGGGTAGGGGTGGACCGTGCCCGTGATCGTGCCCAAGCCGAGCCCCCCTTTCATGGCCAACGTGAATTCGCTGATCATGTCGCCGGCATGCGTTGCGACGATCGTCGCGCCCACGATGACGTCGGTGCCTTTCTTGACGTGCACGCGAGCAAAGCCCTGATCCTCCCCGTCCAGAACCGCCCGGTCGACTTCATCGAGTTTGAACGTAAACGTATCCACCTCGATGCCCTTGTTTTTAGCTTCGGCTTCGTACAGCCCGACGTGTGCGATCTCCGGGTCCGTATAGGTTGCCCAGGGGATAATGAGCGAATCCGTCTTGGCGTACCCCAATCCAAGGGGATGAGGGAACAGGGCATTTTGAATGACGATTTGGGCCATGGCATCCGCGGCGTGAGTGAACTTGAACTGAAAACACACGTCCCCGGCCGCATAGACGTTGGGATTGGTCGTTTGTAACCGGGTGTTCACTTTTACGCCGCTACGGGTATCATACTCCACTCCGGCCGTTTCGAGTCCGAGTTCCTCCACGTTGGGGGCGCGTCCCACGCCGACGAGTATCTCATCGACCGCGAGTTCATGCTGGTCGCTACGGCTGTTGTAATGCAGGACTTTCTCCTGTCCGCGCAATTCGACGGACGTGATCTGCGAATCAAAGACAAACGCGACACCGTCCGTGGTCATTTGCGTTTGGACGATTTCCGCGGCATCCGCATCCTCGCGGGGAAGAATGTGTCCGGTCTGTTCAAAGAGGGAGACACGGCTGCCGAATCGAGCGAAGGTCTGGGCCATCTCACAGCCGATCGGGCCGGCGCCGATAACGGCCAGGCGCGGAGGGAGTTGCGTCAGGGAGAAGACGGTTTCGTTTGTCAGGTAGCCTGCTGCTTCCAGTCCGTGAATGGGCGGGGCTGCCGCGCGTGCGCCGGAACAAATCGCGGCCTTTGCAAATTCGAGTGCGGCGCCGTCCACGTCGATGGTATGCTTTCCGGTGAACCGGCCCGCGCCCATGAACACGTCAACTCCGAGGCTGGTAAAACGATGCGCCGAATCCACCCGGCTGAGACGTGCGCGCAGTTTCCGCATTCTTGCCATGGCGGCCTCGAAATCGGTTTTGACTCCACCCGGAACGGTTACGCCGAATTCCTCCGCCCGTTTTACCGCGCTCCACGCACGGGACGCGCGAATGATACCTTTCGATGGCACGCATCCGACGTTCAGGCAATCCCCACCCATCAAGTGGCGTTCGATCAGGGCTGCCTTCGCGCCAAGTCCGGCAGCCACCGCCGCGGTGACCAAACCGGCGGTGCCGGCTCCGATGACGACGATATTGTATCGACCGTTGGGCGTGGGGTTGATCCAGGATGGAGGATGGACGTTGTGAATGAGTTGCTGATTGAATTCGTCCATCGGAGCCATGGTCACGGATTCGCTTTGAGGATCATGCATGGTGCAGTCCTTGGTATAAAAGTAATCTCATTTTTCCCTTTTCACGAATTTTCGATGCAGGATGGGAAGGAGGGCCAGCAAACCCAGGAACGTAAACGCCAACAATACTGGCAGCGACGCGATTTCCGCCAATGAGTTGATCGAGCCAAGTTGTTTTCCTGCAAACGCGTAGACAAAACTGCCTGGAATAATGCCGACAGAGGTTCCGATAACGTAGGTGCCGAGTGGAATCCGGGTCAAACCGGACACGAGATTCACGAGAAAGAACGGAAAGGCCGGGATCAGCCGTAAGGTCAAAAGGTAACTGAAGGCGTTTTGAGCGAATCCGGTCTGAATCGGTTCAATGCGCTCGCCGAATTTTTGTTCGACCCAATCACGCAAGACGTATCGCGCGGCCAGGAAGGCCAGGGTGGCGCCCGCGGTGGCTCCGACGTTGACGAAGATCGTTCCGAGAATGCTTCCGAACAAAAAGCCGCCGGCCAGGGTCATGATGGCCCCGCCGGGTAATGAAAACGCGGTTTGGAGGATGTACACGGCTATGTAAAGGACGACCGCGGTGGTAAAGTTGGCGTTGGTGAACTCCAGTAAATGGTCCCGGTTGGCTTTCAGGGCTTCGAGCGAAACGTAACGGCCCAGGTCGAAATAGAAGAAGGCTCCGATTCCCAGTCCCAGGATTCCGAGAATCACGAGTTTCCCAAGCGATCGCGGTGAGGATGCGGCAGGATCAGTCATTGTGGGCTCCATGGTAGCCCAAGCGCCTTCCGTGTACAATGCCGTATTCAGAAATTGGTTGATGATCCATGACGTCGATCTCAAACTGGCGTACCTGCCGGTACGCGGACTTGGTCGGTCTGTGGTGCGCACTGGGGTATGCTGCCCTCGCCGTTCTGGCCCGGCGTCCCGGCGAACCCGACCTGCCGGCGTTTTTCCTCATTGTCGCGTGGACCAGCCTGCCGGTCTTCGGCCTGTACGTGTACTGTCACCGGCGTGGCGAGTTGTTCCCGCTCGGCCGCTTGGTCCTCTGGGCAGTGGTGTTCCGGATCTGCGGATTGCTGGGCGGACCGATTTACGAGGACGACTTCTACCGTTACCTGTGGGACGGCTACCGCTTTGCTGTGACCGGCACGCCCTATGGCGCCGTCCCTGAAGCGTTTTTTAGTGACTCCGGCGTTCCTGCGATATTTCACGGCATCCTGAACGGCATCAATTATCCCGAATTGCCAACCATCTATGCGCCGGTTACGCAAATCGTTTTCCTGCTCGCCTACTGGTTGAAACCGGGCAGCATCGTAGCCTTGCAGGCGATACTGATCCTCATCGATCTCGTGACCATTGCGTTACTACTGCGTCTGGCTCCGGCAAGGAACGTCATGCTCTACGCGTGGTGTCCGCTGGTCGTCAAGGAAATTGCCTTTACAGCACACCCCGATGGTATCGGCGTCTGTCTGTTGCTGGCTGCAATCGTGCTGTCTCAAAATCATCGCTGGCGGAGTGCGGCCATCTGCCTGGGTATGGCCGTGGGGGCCAAGATATTCGCGTTGGTCCTGGTCCCGTTGGTGCTGGTTGGGGCGGGCTTCCGGCATTGGGTGTTGTTCGTTTTGACGCTGGCGGCGTTGTATGCGCCGTTTGTCATACAGGGGGGTACGGATTTCGAGTCATTGCTGGTTTTTGCGCGGGAATGGGAATTCAATTCGGCTGCCTTCGGGTTCCTCGCCACAGTCTTGCACCCGTTCCACGCCAAGCTCGTACTGGGCCTGTTGTGTGCCGCCTTCTGGGGGCATTATTATATCCGCTATTGCCGGAACCGTACACGTGAGATCCCCCGATGTGACTGGCTCTATGGCGTGTTGCTTGCGGCATCGCCGGTCATCAATTCCTGGTATTTGCTTTGGGTGCTACCGTTTGCCGCGATTACACCGAGTGTTTCCGCGTGGACGGCCTCCGTCGCGGTCTTGCTCGCCTATGTGACAGGGCTCAACCTGATTGACGGTGAGTTGCAACCGTACCAGCCGCCAGCATGGGTTCGACCCGTTGAGTACGGTTTGATCCTGCTGGCACTGGCCTTTGATCTGTTCCGGCGGCAGTCAACCGGCCTCGGCGGTCGAGTCAGCCGTTGATATGGTGCGCGTACGATGTACAAGGGCTTGAGCGTCGGAGTGGTGATTCCGGCATGCAACGAAGAAGACAACGTCGGCGCGGTGGTCGGCGCGCTGCTGGATCTTCATACGGATGCCGGTTCCCGTGTCGTCGACGACGTCGTGGTGTGCGACAACGGATCGACGGACGGCACGGCGCATTGTGCGCGAGCCGCTGGCGCTCGCGTGGTCGTTGAAGAAACGCGCGGCTACGGCATGGCGTGTTTAACGGCCCTTGCTGCTCTCGATCCAGTGGACGTTGTCTTGTTTGTCGATGGCGACCAGTCGTGCGACGTCCTCCAGGCACTCGATCTGCTGGAGGCCATCGCGGACGGCGCCGACTTGGCCATTGGCTCTCGCGCGTTGGGATGGATGGAACCGGGTGCCCTGTCAATGCCGCAGATCTTCGGTAACCGCGTAGCGAGCCTGCTGATCCGGCTGTTGTGGGGGCAGGTCGTCACCGATTTGGGTCCCTTCCGGGCCATTCGCACGGATGCATTACGATGGCTTGATATGCGCGATATTGCCTATGGCTGGACAGTTGAAATGCAGGTCAAGGTGATCCAATTGAACTTGCGACTCGTCGAGATACCGGTGAATACCCTACGGCGGCGTTTCGGGTTTTCGAAGGTCGGGGGAACCCTCAAGGGCGTCATCGGGGCCAGTATTGGAATTCTCGGGATGATCGCACGGTTGCGATGCCGGGGTGCCGAGCGGGGCAAAACATCTTACAACAAGGAGAAAGAACGACCATGAAACGAGTTAGGATTACAGGGCGAACATTCGTTCGCTTCGCTTCCTTCGGCTTCGCTCAGGACAGGCAGGGCAAGCGCCGGTTCGTCACTACACGCGGGAGACGTTGTTTGCGAATTGCCGTCGTCCTGCTCGTGGTAACGCTGCTTGCCGTTGCCGCACACGCCCAGCCTGCCAAGCTGATTCCGGAGTGGGACGCGAGTGACGAACACAACGTCGCTCACGTCGATCATCGTGCATGGCAGGAGATCCTGGACGACTATCTTCGCAAACACGACTCAGGCGTGAATCGCTTCGACTACGCGGCGCTCAAGGCCAATGCAGGGAGCATTGCCAAGCTGGATTCGTACCTGACGTATTTACAATCGTTTGATCCGAGGACCCATTCTCGACCGGAACAAAAAGCGTACTGGATTAATTTCTACAACGCCCTGACCGTGAAGGTCGTGACGGACGCGTATCCCGTGGATTCCATCAAGGACATCAGCAAGAGCCTGCTGGGTAAATTAGGGAGAATCTTCGGCGGGCCATGGGACGACGTACACGCCAACGTCGCCGGCCGGGACCTGACGCTGAACAACGTCGAACACGGTATCCTGCGTCCCATCTGGAAGGACAACCGAATCCACTATGCGGTCAACTGTGCCAGTTACGGGTGTCCCAACCTGTCGGCAACGGCCTTCACCGCGGAGAATACCGATGAACTCCTGGATGCCGGTGCCCGTGCCTACGTCAATCATCCGCGGGGGGTTGATTTCGTTGATGATGATTTTCTCGTCGTCTCAAGCATCTACAAGTGGTACGTGGCGGATTTCGGGGGCACTGAGAAATCCATGCTCGAACACCTTATCAAGTACGCGGATAAGGCGCTTGCGACGCGCCTGAGGCAATTCGCCGGGTCAGTGGACTACGAGTACGACTGGAGCCTGAACCGGCCCTGAGGCGCGTCGCGACATCCTTCGACAGGCTTCCTTCGGCTTCGCTACGCTCAGGACAGGCAGGACAGGCGCGGGGAATCACAAGGTGGTGTCGAACGGGTAGCTCATCGTCACGCTGAATACTTTGGACTTTGACGTATTGCGGCCGTCGATGACCTCACCGTAAGACAAGGCCACGTTCGTTTGTTCGGTCACGTTGAGGCTTACCGTCCCGCTGAGGAACTGGACGTCTTCTTCCAACCTGGGAAAAACTCGTCCGCCAGGAGTGAATGGTGGAACGCCGATTTGAAGACCGGACTGAGCGTCAACGAGCTTGTAGTTGACACTCAAGCCGATGTTATCAAACAGCACGCCGCCCGACACGTTCACGAAGAGGTCTGAAGGGACGTCCTCGTCGCGGACGCGGTATCCGACTTCGCCGGATATCGCCAACCAATCAGCCAGATATTTGCCGGCCAGGGCCGACATTTCCAGGCCGCTTGCTCCGTCGCCGATGGAATTGATGTAGCCGGGTGTGTAGGAACCTTCGATGATCACCCCGCCGCGCAGGGCGAGACTCGGCAATGAAGGCTTCACCAGTTCATCCACGATACGCCACGTGACGCCGATATTGGAGTCCGTCACGCCACCATATTTATCCCGCCCGCCTGTTGGCCCGGCAGATGCGTAACTCCTGGCAGCGCCCACGCGGAAATCTATGGCGATTTCATCTGATAAGCCGTACATGCCGTTCAGCCACACGGTGTGCTGACCGAGATTCGGGCCTTTGCCGTCGGGTACAGCATTTTGAGGGGGAGTTCCTCTCAAGTTATCCTGGACGTAGAACTGGTTGGCGTTCTGGGATACATAGGAAAGGTTAATGAATCCGGCACCTGGTGCGGGAAGCCACGGCGATACGCCGTCGGCAAATGCGGATGATCCGACGGCCGTCATGATCGTAACCACGAAGGCAATCAATTTTGTTCTGTGCATGGTAACGTATCTCCGTCTCTAGACGTTCATGATGAATCCGACGTGATTACATTTTGAAGCGGCGCTTCAGGTAATAGTGGACGAGTTCCTGTTCGTCCGGTTTCCCTTCGCAACCGGTTGCACGGCTTCCCGGACAGAGCACGGCGATGTTTTCATCATCCGGGGTGCCCGGCTTGCTAGTCGCGTCACGGGCTTCGAGGCTGTTCTTCAGGCTCATGGCCCGTTCCTTGGTCAAATCAGCCGCCTTCAGGGGACAGGACGGGCACACGAGCTTCTGAAACGTGAGGGCTTTGCCCATGGCGTAGGCGCTCCTGGCATTGATGCCTTGGCCGGACGAAAAGGAGCCGGACGCGTATGTCGATGCCTGCCAGAGGCCGCCGGCGATGATCATCAACGCCAGAAAACCGATCGTCTGTTTCATCTGTTGATTCCTCCTATGAAAGAAAAAGGTTTTCATTGAATTGATAACTGATTGTTCTGGAAACAGATGTAACGTGCGGCATTATATATACTCGAAATGCTGAAAAGTCCATTGTATTTGAGCTTCGCAAGGTCGCCTCCATGACGTTGCTATTTTTGCGTGCATGGTGACACAATTCAAGAAAGGGCGTGACAGAGACAGCAAGGAACTCCATGTATCGTGGAATAAGATTGGTCGTCTTGGGTTGCGTCGTGATGGTGACGGGGTGTGTCACGCCGTCCGGTCCACTCGCCGTCCTGCCGATGACGAGCCCATCTGCGGCCCAGCAGAATCTTGAAGGGATTCAGCAATATAATTCAGGCAATTGGCAAGAGGCGAAAAGTCGTTTCGAATCGGCGATTCAGGCCGACCCCGAATTGCCGGAAGTCCATTTCAACCTGGCCCTGACGCTTCACAAGCTGGGCCATCACCGGGAAGCCACGGTCCATTTCAAGAGAGCAAGTGAACTGGCTCCGGCGAATAAAGAAATCGTAGGCTCCTCCGTCTATCGCAATCATCTCGGTCTGTCCTCGACTTTGGAGAAACACCTGAGCGGCGGTTACCGGTATTGAGACTCCTGTTCTTCTTGATGTTTTCGCCCACCGCGTCTTGAACGTGAAACGCCAATCCTTCAGGTCCTACTTTCTTGTCGGTGTTCAATTTGCCTGTATTGTGGCCATCCTGGTGTCCGGTCCATGGTTCGCCGGGAATAGCTGGTTCTTCACGTTGGAACTGTCGGGAATCCTGTTGTTGGTGTGGGCGATCTTCACCATGAGGATCACGAGGGTCAATGTGTTCCCCGAGGTCAGGACCGGGAGCAGGTTGGTCACCAATGGTCCGTATCGATGGGTCCGGCACCCTATGTACACGGCGTTGCTGTTGATTGCGCTGGCCCTGGTGTGCGAATCCTTTTCATACTGGCGAGGGTTTTGGTGGTTGGCCTTATGCGCGGACCTGGTGGTCAAACTCTCCTGTGAAGAGCGTTTTTTAAGCGAAGTCTTTGACGACTATGAAGCCTACCGGTTACGGACGTGGCGGCTCGTCCCCTGGATGTTCTGAACGTCTTAGGAATCGCTGAGCATATGAACGAACAACCCGTCACGCAGCTTGGGCTCAAACCACGTGCTCTTGGGTGGCATGATGTCTTTGGCATCGGCCACGGCTATGAGTTCATCGACGGTCGTGGGGTACAACCAGAACGCAACGGCCCATTCTCCTGCATCCACCTTTGCGGCCAAGGTTTTCGGTGGGTGGATCCCACCGACGAAATCGATCCTCGGATCGGAGCGTTGATCCGTAATGCCCAGCAACGGGGTCAACACGCGATCGGTCAACACGGATACGGCCAGGGCGTTCACCGGATTTTCTTCCATCCACGTCCGTTGTTCCGGCGTCAATTTGGGAATCGCTCGATGCCAGCGGCCTTCCAGGTACACGTCAACCCCGGCCTTCAACGCCTGTCCGGGTTGCGTTGTGGGTTTCACGTCATAGTCCGCGGCCAATGCGTCAAGAAATTGTTGTGGCGTATGCCCGTTCAGGTCGCGGACAACGCGGTTATAAGGCAGGATTTGCAATTCGTCGTGCGGAAAAATGACGCTTAAGAATCCTTCTTTGCGATACTGCGAGGATTGTCCGGAATTGTCGGTCCGGGCCGCTCGTACCCGGCTGGCTGCGGCCGAGCGATGGTGTCCGTCTGCAATATAAAGGGCGTCAACGTCCTTGAAATTTTCGATCATTGTTTCAATGGCCGCGTCATCACGCAGGCTCCAGACTGTATGCTCCACGCCATCGTCCGCTGTGAACCGGCAGTCCGGTTCCGTGACCGTGACGTCCTCAAGCCAATTGCCGAATTGATTCGAACGGCGGAAAAACAGGAGAACGGGCCCGGATTGCGAGTCGTGCGTTTCAATCACCTGCACGCGGTCTTTTTCCTTAACCGGTCTGGTGAGTTCATGTTTCTTAATGAGTCCATGGTCGTATTCGTCGATCGAGGCCAGCGCAACGAGACCGGTTTGTTCGTGCGTCCCCCAACGTTGGCGATAGACTCCGAACATGGGGTAAGGTTCCCGAGTCAGGATATTGTCATCAAGGAATTTCCGCAGGTTGGCGGCGCCTCGTTCGTAGACTTCCGTTGAATAGGGATCAACGCCGTCAGCCAGTTCCAACTCGGCTCGCCCGACCCGGAGAAAACAATAAGGATTGCCGGCGGCAACGTCGCGTGCCTTGTCCAAGGAGACGACGTCATAGGGAGGAGCCGCCACTTGGGCCGCGTGTTCCGGCTTGGGCCTGACGGCCCGAAAAGGCATGATGGTTGCCACGTTAGTTTATAAATTCGAAATTGACCGCGAGGCGACCATCCGGAGTCACCGTCACGCGTTGTTCGTTCATACCCAGGACGGGGTGCCATGCCACCAGTTTGTAGTCGCCTGGAGGGATCTGGCCGATCTCGAAATTCCCTGATTCATCAGAAATCGCGTAATAGGGATTCCTGACCATATACAGCCAATTTTCCATAAAGTCATGACGATCGCAGGTCAACACCACGGCAGAGGCGCGACGCAGCTTTTTGGCGGGAAAGTTTTTTTCCGTCTGTCCCTGAGCTCGAAGACTCTGCGTGTGCAGAGTTCTCATGATTTTGGCCTTACGGCCTTTTAAGGAATACGTATGCAGGGTGTGTTTGATGGAATCGTGATTGACGAATCGGACGGACTCGTCTACCCGAATTACCCCGGTGAATGGGCCGAAACTGCATTTTTCGAGTCGAACGTCAAGGTTCAATTCGTTTCCACCGGCATAATGAAATGCCCCGCGACCCCGATCTGTGGCTGCATCACGATGCGAAGCAAACGGTTTGCCTTGTTCCACGCCCTCCAGGGCGATGACGACGCCTTGAACCATGCCGTCATGCACGTCGAGTTTGGTCAGCACGCGCTCCGACCCGCAAACCTCCGGCCCGTTCCTGACTTCAAAACGTCTTGGAGCATGGGGGAGGGCGCCCGTCAACGCCACCTTCCCCGTGATGGTTGCTCCGTTCCTGACATCGATTACGTCATAGGCAAATCCCGCACCTGCGAATCCTGACCACACCACAAGAGAAAGCCAACTCATTGTCCGGATACGGCGCCACACGTCGGGTCTCCTTTGCAAAGAAATTTCAGTCCTTTTTTGGCAAGTGGTTTGAATCAATAGACCGCCTGCCACCCGAACGTGACGACCGAATCGGTCTCAAGCTGCCCGTCCAGGTACTGGTAGATCGGGAACCCGCCTTCCACTGCCAACCTGTTTTCCAGGCCCATGAACTCCGGGAACAGGATATTGACCCCGAACAGGAGATCCAGGCGTTGCCCGCCCAACAGGTCAGGAAACGCGGTTTGCACGATCCTTATTTGATTCATCGGGTGATTCGTTCGAATGTTCGAATCCATTCCATCGTAGGGCTCCCAGTGATTCCAACTCAGACGAACCGAACTGCTCAGCGTATTCCTGATGAGTTCATAGGCGCCATGCACGTTGATGGTGTAGGCGTCACCTTTGGAAAAATCATTGGAATTTTGGCCTGCCCTCAGGGTGCCGATAGCCTGGATACCCCAAGAGGCGTGACCCATTTCTCCTCCGTACGTGATCCCAGGGTAAAAATCAAAGGTTCCAGAACCAAGATGCATGGGATAGGGCAGTCTGCTGTTTGGTCCCAGTGGCGTCCGGTCCGTGGGTTCAATGTCTCCAGTCGGTACACTCATCGACAGGTTGAAGTGGAATCGATGGGCTCCGATACTTGGGGCTTCGATTGCCCAGAGCCGCCAGAGTGATCCGAACCGGATGTCTCCGAACCCTTCAGAACGGGTCGTAAATTTCCCTCCCATACGTGTCACGTGGTCCATGCTGTTGTTCAGGTACGGTACCATGAGC
Organism: Nitrospira sp.; assembly: GCA_028819435.1. GTDB lineage: Bacteria > Nitrospirota > Nitrospiria > Nitrospirales > UBA8639 > Bin75. The sequence goes on along the minus strand of JAPPLK010000073.1, from coordinate 6,836 downwards.
GTCAGGGTTACCGTATCGTTCAATCCATACATGAACCCGAACATGTGCATCCACATGCGCATGGATTCCGGCGCTACCAGATATCCTGATGGCACCGGTCGTCCCATCATCGTCACTTCATCAGTGGTCACCCTGTCGGTGCCGTAACGGTTTCCCTCCATGAACATGTGCATCAAGCGATAGGAGAACATGACTTCTCCTGCTTCATGCGTGTGATCTCCCATCATCCCGATGGGGGCATGAGCATTCGGCTTGTCGTCGGTATAAAAGTTCCCCGTGGTCAGTTTTTCTCCTTTGTTCGCCAACCCTTCGGCCAGTGATTCCTCGACGTCATCGAGCATGCCGTCCAATAAAGCCGCGTGGACTCCTTGAGTGTTGGCCCACGTCAGGCAGAATAAAAAAAGCACAAATATGATTCCCGGTTTCACCGGGTTCAGTACTCCGTTCATTTGCAAACCTCTTCTCGCAAGACATGAATGAAACTGATTGTGCCAATCCCTTGGATCGAGTCATAAAGTCCTCCATTTGGAAAAAGTAGCAAACAGCATTTCCCGTAAGGGGAGACCCCTCGACGGAAAGAACGCTGGAACGTGTGAAAGGGAAGACTTGAGACTAGAACCGGGGAGGACCGCGAGAAAAGCGTAGCGTTGGAACGGTCAGCGTGACAGGATGAGCAATGGAAATTTCCAAGGCGTGTAAAACGGTCAGCGGAGCATCGAAAACGGGTCCGGCCACGCTGACCACTTGGCCTGCAGAGCACATCAGGGAGCAGAGAATCGTCGAATGGGTGGCTGCGTTATGGTGAGCGTGGTGAAGAGAATGAGCCGCAGCCTGGCTGGAAACCACGCCACCCATTACCAGGAAACAAACCAGAACCCCGAGAACGAGTGCCGTGCGGGATAAACGAGTCATGATAACAGTGACCTTGAATTCAGCATAGTGGGAAGAGAGTTGAAAGGGGAGAGGATTCAAGCCTCTCCCCTTTTCTCACTCATGGCGTATTTTAGCGGTCGTGTCGTCCGCCTCCTCGTCCGCCACCAAATCCGCCGCGTCCTCCGCCGGCCCTTGCTTCTTGAGGCCGGGCCTGGTTTACGGTCAATGTTCGGCCATCCAATTGGGTACCGTTCAGCGCCGCAATGGCGGCTTTGCCTTCCTCTTCCGAGGGCATTTCAACAAAACCGAAACCCCGCGACCGGCCGGTGTATTTATCGGTAATGATTTTTGCCGAATCCACGTTGCCATGTTGGACAAACAGATCGGTCAACTCCGTTTCGGTCGTCGGATATGGCAACCCGCCGACATAAATTTTAAACGGCATAGAACAACTCCTTTGAAAGTATTGGGGATTTACACTCGAAAAACGGGAAAGGAGGGCCGAAGCACGACTGGAGAAATCCGGCTTGGGTCAGCTTTCGATCAGATTTCCGATTGCAACCTCGATTAATAAATGGCCATCTTGTTAAACGAAACGCTAACACGGGCCACCATCTTCAAGAGGAACAGTAGCACACTTCTTCCAAGAAGACAACCGTGCCACGGACAAAGCTTCGGAATAGGATCGACCCCGTCGAACGCGGTGAGCCGCCGTCTCTACGGCTTGGTCCGGCTGCCGGGTTGAACCAACGGGTGTTGGGCGTCGAGGTCGTTGTAAAAGTCGCGGCCTTCGTGGTTGATGACGATAAAGGCCGGGAAGTCTTCGACTTCGATTTTCCATACTGCTTCCATGCCAAGCTCTTCGAATTCCAGGACTTCGACGTTCTTGATGCTGTGTTCGGCCAGTCGCGCGGCGGGTCCGCCGATGGATCCCAGATAGAATCCTCCATATTTCCGGCAGGCTTCGCGCACCTGTCGGGAACGATTACCTTTCGCCAGCATGACCATGCTGCCCCCGACGGACTGAAATTGATCGACGTAGGAGTCCATGCGCCCGGCGGTCGTGGGGCCAAAAGAACCCGAGGCATAGCCTTCGGGTTTTTTGGCGGGACCGGCGTAGTAGACAACGTGATTCTTGAAGTACTCGGGTAGGCCGTTGCCGGCATCCAGTTGTTCTTTCAGCTTGGCGTGAGCGATGTCTCGCGCCACGACAATGGGTCCGGTCAGCGACAACCGGGTGGCGACCGGACGTTGACGCAACTCCGAGAGGATGGTCGGCATCGGCCGGTTCAGGTCGATCCTGACGACTTGTTCGTGCAGGTCTTGTTCACTGACGTCCGGGAGGTATTGCGCGGGATTTGTTTCGAGTTGTTCGAGGAATATCCCGTCCTTGGTGATTTTGCCGAGGATTTGCCTGTCGGCCGAGCAGGAGACTCCCAGCCCAACGGGGCAGGATGCGCCGTGCCGGGGGAGGCGAATGACTCGTACGTCATGTGCGAAATATTTGCCGCCGAATTGGGCGCCGATTCCGGTTTCGACGCAAAGTTTCAAAATTTCCCGTTCAAAGTCGAGGTCACGAAACGCCCGACCCAAATCGTTTCCGGAAGTCGGGAGATCATCGAGGTAGTGGCAACTCGCGAGTTTGACGGTTTTCAGGGTGAATTCCGCGGACAAGCCTCCGATGACCAGGGCCAGGTGGTAGGGCGGGCAGGCTGAGGTGCCGAGCGTGCGGATTTTCTCCGCGACAAAAGAACGCAAGGATTTCGGATTCAGCAGGGCCTTGGTTTCCTGGTATAAAAAGGTTTTGTTCGCCGACCCCCCGCCTTTGGCGATAAACAGGAAACGGTATTCGGCTCCCGGTTCGGCGTAAATCTCGATCTGCGCGGGAAGATTCGTGCCGGTATTCTTTTCGGTGTACAAGTCGAGGGGCGCCATTTGCGAGTAGCGCAGGTGCCGTTGCGCGTAGGCTTCATAAATGCCGCGTGAGAGCGCTTCGGCGTCATGGCCCGTGGTGAACACCTGCTGTCCTTTGTATCCGACGGCGATCGCCGTGCCGGTATCCTGGCATCCCGGCAGCACCCGTCCGGCGGCAATATTGGCATTCTTCAGCAGTTCCAACGCCACGAAGCGATCGTTCTCCGAGGCTTCCGGGTCGTCAAGAATGCGGCTCAATTGTTTGAGGTGGCTCGCTCGCAAGAGATGCGCCACGTCATCCATGGCCTCACGCGCCAAAAGTGTGAGTGCTTCAGGCTGAACGGTGAGGATCTCCCGTCCTTCGAACCTGGTGGTGGCGACGTGCTCCGACGTTAACTTGCGATACGTCGTCGTATCAATTCCGTGTTCGAAGATTGTCTGATAGTGAAAGTCCATCGGCGATCGTTCCTGTTTGTTTCTTCCCCGGCGTTCCTCATTTTATCCTACCGGCGGGGCCCAGTCTTCATCGCGACGCTCCTTTTGCGCTTCATAGTAGGCTTTCTCGTCCTCATCCAATTTATTCGCCGCTTGGACGTCCAGGATCTCTTGCGGCGACAGGTATTTGAGCGCCATCCCGGTCAGGATTTTTTGCTGAATCGTGCCCTTGATCTGAATGTCGATAACGGCGTGGGCGCCGATCTGTTGGGCCCGTTCCAGTAATTCGGCGTGAAGCACGTCCCAGTTCACCGATGAGGTGTCGGGTGCCTGCTCCACTTCCAATTCTCCCAATTCCTTGTAGGGAACGACGGGTAATTCATCGAGCACTTCGACTTTTTGAGGTCCGTGCTCGCCGGTTTCCATGACAGGCGCCGGTTCGAATTTGGCATCTTTCGATTGAGGCGAGCGCGCGGCATCGACGTCAAAGGCTTTGAGTCGCGCCGCGGCCACGGCCGCTTCGTTGGGGTTGCTGCTCGCAGCCATGCGTTTGAGCTTTTCGGCTCGTTCGAGTGCTTCCTTGAGGCTCATCTTCGCCCCCGGTTTTCGTAGCGCGTTGATTGGCATCAGCAGAACTACCTAAAAAACGTTTCCTTTAGCCAAGCTGAATTTCTACCTACCGGCAAAACCCATTGTCAACCGGGACGCGTCGAGAAGAACGAATGCGCCGTGGTTAAGGATTATCAATGCTGAGTGCGAGGGCATCTTACTTCTTCTTTATGCCATTCCCGTCACGATGAGTAAAGCGTAAAAGTAAGCGGGCGTGCCATGCCGGAAGCAGGCTTGACAATGGTAGGCCTTTGGCCTACGGTATCGGGGTGGAGTTCGAATGGGAGGAGGCCAAGAACAGCACCTGTTTCGAGCGCCGAGGTTTCGACTTCGCCTATGCCGTCCGAGCCTTCCTCGATCCGCACCGGATCGTCGAGCAGGATCGGCGACGGGACTATGGCGAGGATCGCTACCGGCTGCTCGGCACGGTCGACGGGCGCGCATATGTCGTCGTCTACACAGTGCGGGGTTCGGCCGTTCGCATCATTTCGGCCCGCAAGGCCAATGGCAAGGAGGTCGCGGACTATGAGCACAGCGCGCGTCAGGATTGATCCCGCCGATCCGTCCACCCTGCCCGAGGGGCGGATCGACCCCGCCAGGGTGGACGCCACCACCGAGGCGGAGATTGCGGCGCAGGAGCGGGAGGACGAGGAAGAGGCCATGCAGGACATGGCGCGATACGCGCGCCGGGTCCGGCGGCGGCTGGGGCTTTCCCAGACCGAGCTGGCGCGGCGCATCGACGTGCCGCACGAGACGATCCGCAACTGGGAACAGGGGAAGCGCTGCCCGACCGGCGCGGCGCGAGCCCTGTTGCGGGTGCTCGACAAGGCACCGGAAACCGCGTTGCGCGTTCTCACCTGAAAGGCGGCGAGGCAACGTGAACGTCCGAGTAGTCGATCTTCTCCATTCAACCGCAAAGGCAGTCTATGGAGACAGCTTTAAGGAGGCCAACCCCGACCTACGCTTCTTTCGACTTCAGGCGCGTTGCGCCTTATGCTCAGGACAGGTGTAATCCGACAAGGCACATACAGGAATAACAGCCGCGAGGAGTCAATTACGATGACGAACACACTCCGTTGGAAAACCATGGCGCTTATCATCGGGTGGGTGCTGGCCAGTAGTTGCCCGGCCTGGGCGGATTTCGGCCTGGGTGAAAACGCCTATCTCGAACAGGATTACGAAACCGCGATGAGGGAATGGGCTCCGCTGGCTTCCCGGGGAGATGCCGAGGCCCAAAACATGGTGGGATACATGTATCGATGGGGACAGGGCGTTGCGCAGGATTTCGAGCAGGCTCGCTATTGGTATCGACTAGCGGCTGACCAAGGCCATGCGGGCGCGCAAAATAACCTGGGGTTGCTCTACCGGTATGGCCTGGGTGTTCCCAAAGATTACGCCAAGGCTTTTCGGTGGTTTCTACGGGCGGCGGAGCAGGGGAACGCCGCGGGACAAAATCACGTCGGCCTGATGTTCTATAAGGGCGAGGGCGTGGAGCAGGACTACGTCCGGGCGTATCAATGGGCTTTCCTCGCGGCGGAACAGGGAATGGACCCGGCGATCCAGGCCGTTGCCATGCTGGAAGAGGAAATGACGCCCGCACAAATTGAAAAAGCCGAAGCCTTGGCCAGGGCGTGGAGACCGAAGGGGCCGGAGACCGTGTTGTAGCCTTACACGTTGAACTTGAAGTGACACACGTCGCCGTCTTTGACCACGTATTCCTTGCCTTCCAACCGAATGAGACCTTTCTCCCGCAACGTTTGCTCTGACCTGTAGCGATCCAGGTCCTTAAAGCCGTACACGTCGGCCTTGATAAATCCCTTTTCAAAGTCCGAGTGGATCACGCCGGCGGCTTGAGGGGCTTTGGCTCCCACGGGGATCGTCCACGCCCGGACTTCCTTGGGGCCTCCGGTAAAATACGAGCAGAGTCCCAGTGTTTTGTACGCGGCCACGATGACCCGTTCCAGGCCATTGTGTGTCATGCCTAGGTCAGCCATGAACAGGGTGCGATCCTCGCCTGACAGCTCGGCCAATTCGCTTTCCAATTTGCCGCAGAGTACGACCGATTCCGCGTCAAGTTTTTGGATACACGCCTGAAAGGCCTCCACCACGGCCGAGTCCGTGTGCTCGTCAGTATTACCGACGTACAGGACGGGTTTTGCGGTCAGCAGGAAGAACGGTTTGAGACTCTCGGGGGCAAGCCCGAGTGTCCGCGCGGGTTTGCCTTCTTCGAGTCCATTTTTCAGGATATTGAGCAATTCCAGTGTGTCTTTCGACGCCGTATCTCCGGTTCTGGCCTTGCCCGAGATTTTGTCGAATTGCTTTGTGACACTTTCGAGATCCGCCAGCATCAATTCTGTTTCGATGACGTCGATGTCTCGCTGCGCGTCAACGTCGCCCAACGTGTGTTCGACGTTGGCATTCTGAAAGAGACGGACCATGTGCAGGATCGCGTCAACTTCACGGATGTGGGCCAGGAATTTGTTGCCGAGCCCTTCGCCTTGCGCAGCGCCTTTGCCCAGGCCGGCAATGTCGACGAAACGGCAGAAGGCGGGCGTGGTTTTTTGCGGTTTGAACAGTTCCGTCAGGCGGTCCAGCCGGGAGTCGGGAACGGGGACGACGCCGAGGTTCGCTTCGATGGTCGTAAAGGGAAAGTTCGACGCGGCCGCGCTTCCTGACGTCAGCGCGTTGAAGATCGTCGATTTACCGACGTTGGGAAGTCCGACAATGCCGATTTCCATGGGAGACGCATACTAGCAAACCGGTTCCGCCTGCGGCTAGGGGGGATTGTCGATGTTCACCTCGCGGGTCTCTACCCCACCTGACCTCCCCTTACAAAGGGGAGGAAACAGATAGGATGCTTTTCTGATGCCCCTCCTTTGTAAGGAAGGGCGAGGGGAGGTAGAGGCAACTCTGCAGATTGTCGGCATACGCCTGCGGCTCACCCTGCCTGCAATGTCTGTATTTTTTCATTTTAAAATCAAATAGTTATGCTGTTTATGGGAAAA
>JAPPLK010000105.1 GCA_028819435.1 Nitrospira sp. | reverse complement strand
ATAGCAAATTCATGTAGTTATGTAGATCAAAAGCTCAGTTAACCGGACAGTAGTGACCTAATATATATAATAGCTTGACCTATTAATGTGAATGATGTAAACATATTAAGTATACAATATTCACATAAAGGAGTTGAGATGTCTGGGCCAAATGAAGATTTGGTCGGTATCAACGAGGTCGCGGAGATGGCGGGTCGATCAAAGCAGGCCGTGGCTAATTGGCGGGCTCGTCGTTCCGATTTCCCAAATCCTGTCGCCGACCTTGCATCTGGCCCCGTGTTCCGGCGTTCTCAAATTCGCTCATGGTTACGAAAGAGGAGGGTTCCAATGGCTCAAGTATTTTCGACGATCAATTTGAAAGGCGGTGTCGGCAAGACGACGACCACCGTAGCGATGGCCGATTTTATGTCTGGTGTAATGGGTAAAAGAGTACTCGTGATTGATCTTGACCCACAGACTAATGCAACCGTCATGATGATCGGAGAAGACAGATGGCGTGAGCTTAACGAGAAGGAGCATACGATTGCCCGATTATTTAAGGATGCGCTTGATCCAGATAATAAACGCTTCGACTTCGACGCGACGCTTCAGAAAGGAGTCTCAAACGTACGCGAAGCTCAGAACATAGATCTACTTCCTTCCAGCTTGGACCTGATCGATGTGCAAGATCAACTTGCTTCCGTACCAACTGGTCGATTTTATGCGGTGAACCCAACCGAATTACTTTTGCGAGCCGTCAAGTCACATTTGGATGATTACGATATCGTAATAGTTGATTGCCCACCAAACCTTGGTATCATCACGCTAAATGGCCTCCGGATTTCGAACGGATTCGTGATTCCGACGATTCCCGATGTTCTGTCGACGTATGGAATACCACAAATTCTGTCGCGAGTGAAACAGTTCTCTAATGAGATTGTCGAGTCAATCGAACCGCTTGGTATCGTCGTAACAAAGTACCAGGAGAACTCCACCGTTCATCGCAATACACTGGATCGGTTGCATACCAACGGAAATCCAAGAGTGTTTGATACGATCATTCCGCAAGCCAATCAGTTTGCGGCTGCGGCGGAGTATGGAGGGAGAGTAACCTTGAAGCAAAAATGGGGATACGGTGGTTTGGCAGATAAGTTTGATGCTTTAGTGCGCGAAGTGTCTGCTGCGCTGGAGGGCTGATCCATGTCACTTCGAACGGTTCTACGTAATTTTGTAAAAATTGTGAGCGATGAGGCCGAACGGAATCCTGAGTTTGCTGAGCAACTGCGGGTTGCGTTCAAACCCGTTATGCCAACAAATCCTAGGAGGGCTTCTCCGGCAGGCAGAGCAGTTTCAAAGGTTCGCAGGCCAGCTAACCGACGGCCACCGGCCGTTCTCGACCCCGTCACTCTTGCCGTACGTGGAGAGAAAGTGCTTCGTGCTGAACTCGCGTTGTTGACGCTGGATCAACTCAAGGACATTGTGGCCGACTACGGTATGGATCGAGAAAAACTGGTCATGAAATGGAAAACCCCTAATCGAGTAATCGATAGAATCGTCGAAATTTCGATCAGCCGGGCACATAAGGGCGACGTTTTCCGATCCTGACCAAAACCGATTTGGTCGCCTTGGAGGCGGAGATGCCAACTGCAGTGATGTGGCAGATAAAGAATATGTTGACGAATAAAGCAAGAAAAAATCACTGATGATATTACCTCTGGTGACATCTGACAGATGCGGTAGATTTCTCACGTGTACAAGCAAGAAACACTAATAAACTCCGGGTAGTTTGAATGAACGACGAAATTAAAAGGAACGACAATCGAATCGTCATCAAGGGAAATGTATGGCGCAACGATTTGCGCCCCTTATGTTCAGCCCTTTATCAGACAATAAAAATTCGGGAATGGTCTGATGTCATACTGGACTTTTCCCCGTGTGCCGGAGTTGCGGAAGCCGTGATGTTGCCGCTGATGCCTATCATTGCGGATTACCAAAAAAGGGGCGTTAACTTCCAATTGATTGAACCGCAAGATGACAATCTGCAACGGCTTTTTTTTAATACGAATTGGGCACACTATATCGATCCCGACAAATATGATCGAACCTTACGTGAAGGTGGCCACGTTCCCGCCCTCCGTTTTGGTGATGATGGGACTAGTACGATAGACGAGATTCTTGCCAAAGTCATGAATTTGATCTTGGGTCAGTTGGAAACGGATAGAGCGACTTTGAAAGCCGTTGAATGGTCACTGGGCGAAATCATGGACAATGTAGTCAATCATTCCCAATCGCAAGTCGGCGGGTTCGTACAGGCAACAGCATATAAAAACGCCAATCAGGTAGAGTTTGTCGTTGCCGATGCCGGCATCGGTATTCCCGGTAGCATGAACATCTCCAATCATGCAGAAGCAATTCGACAAGCGATAAACGAAGGCGTCACCAGAGACAAGAATCAAAACGCTGGCAATGGTCTCTATGGCAGCTATCGGGTCGCAACTCTTTCAGGCGGTCGGTTTGAGATTAATTCCCTAAAAGGTTCACTTTTTTGTAGAGAAAATGACGGAGAAATTGTAAATCGTTCAAATCCCATCCCTTATTGTGGAACATCTGTCCGATGTGGGGTCAATGTTAGCGATACTGAGTTGCTGAGCAAAGCCCTTCGTTTCAAGGGTCACTCTCATGATCCGCCCTACGATTACATTGAGCGTAAATTTGAAAACAAGGAAGGGGAACTGATTTTCAACGTCAAAGATGAGGCGCAACGAGATACAGGCTCGCGCCAAGGGGGCAAGCGAATTCGAGGCATGCTCGAGAATCTTCTCCGTGAGAATCGTCCGCTTGTTCTCGACTTTGATGGTGTGGGCGTTATCTCAAGCAGCTTCGCTGATGAAGTCTTCGGACGTCTGTTCGTGGAAATGGGACCGCGCGCTTTCATGTCCAGGATTGAAATGCGTAACGTTGACCCGACTGTCGAGGGGCTGATTGACCGTGCCATCATGCAACGGACGAGACTGGACAACGGAGACGCCTGATTCTCGGTGCCTTTTAAAACCTGCGGTACACTCAGCCTCGTTGCGAGGGGCCAGCCCCGCCAATATCTCCCGTTTTGTGATACCATTCGGGGTAACGGCGTGTTCAATAAGCAGCGAGCGATTTCGTGTCTCGAATCAAAACCTTCAGCGTGGTTGCCCTCTCCGGCAGCATAGTTCTCTCCTGCCTGTATCAGCTTTCCCAATTCGATTTTCAGACCGTACTATTGCTCCGGGCCCTGCACGAACCCGTCGTGGCACGCTTGGCGTATTTCGGCAACCGGCTGGGGGACGGGCTCACGTTGGTGCTCCTGTGCATCGGGCTGTGGGGCGTCGGGTATCTCAGGAAGAACAAGGTATGGCAACGGGCCGGGATCGACGGGATTCTGGCGCATGCCCTGGCCGGACTCGCCGTCCAAATTTTCAAGCACCTTATCGGACGGCCCCGCCCGCGGTGGACACATCAGGACGCCTTTGAATATGGCCCGTCGTGGCAGGGAGGGCTCGATGCGTTTCCGTCCGGTCATGCCGCGGCGTCCTTTTCCGTGGCAGCGGTGCTGGCGTGCTATTTTCCCGCATGGAGGGGGCTCTGGTACGGCAGCGCCCTCTTTGTTGGGATGGCGCGAGTGGCGGGCGGTTCCCACTTCCCCACCGACGTACTGGGCGGGGCGGTGCTGGGGTTTCTCATCGGCTATACGTGGGCGCGTACGCTCAAGGACTGGCAAGAGAACACGGTGCAGGCGTTGCCGCTGACCCTTCCGTTGTTGATTGGCGGGTGCGCGATGTTTTGGGTCACTTTCAGTCATCCGTCCTCCGATGGAGTGACGATCTGCACGTTCTGGGGCGGGATGCTGTTCTTCGGATCGGGGATCGCAGCCCGGTGGAGAATGGCATGGCTGGGGAGCGGGACCGGGCATCGGATGCTGTTGGCCAATAGCCTGATCGCGCTGGGCATGGCAATCAGTACCCAAACGTTGTGGGTCGTCGTCGTGACCCTGTTGGCCTGCCTCGTTTGGTGGTTGAACGATCAACCGGAACCGGAAGCAGCCAAGTCCCTGGTGTGGCTGCGCGAGGCATGGCTCACGAGCGCGTTGGTCATCGTACTTGTGACATCGCAAAGTCTCCAGGGCCTTGTGCCGTAGGGGACGGCCGGATCCTGCCCTGACCCTTCGACTTCAGGCGCGGGGCGCCTTACGCCCTTCGACAGGCTCAGGACGCACGGATTATCCCCCCTTCCGTTCGCCCTGAGCGTAGCGAAGCGAAGTCGAAGGGAATGAGTGAACGTTTATGATTCCGGAGTGCCATCAACCATCGGGTCGCGCGACAGGAGCAAAAAACCATATCGCTGGAGAATCGGCGTAAAGGAGTCGACGGGGTGGGGCAGGTGCTCACGAAGGTTGGCCGGCAGAATGACCATGACACGGCCGTCCTTTTTCAGGTGTGGGAAAAATTTCTGATGGTCGCCCGGATTGATGAATTGCACTTTCCGCTCGGCATAAAACGTCAACGACGGCAGCTTGCGCCCATAGTGAATAAGCGTGTCCTCAGGACCAAGATTGAATCCGGCGATCGTTGCCAATTTCTGGGGCGGGTTGACGAAATATTTCCCAAAGCGCGGCAGGGCAAACAGGATCACGACAAGAAGAAACAGCCCCATCATCCCCGACAATACCCAAAACGCCTGCGGACGGCGGGCTTCCTCGCGAACCAGGTGACGAAAGATCGCCACCCCCAGGAAGACGAGGACGCCCAACGCGATCGGCGTGACGCCCACGCCGATCTTTGCCGCGGCCGGAAAGTGTACGGCGATGTGGTCCCGTGCGTTGGCATAGATGAGCGGCACGGAACACAGCGCGATGCTGAACAGGTACCCGGTCACGAGGACAATGCGCTTCGAAACGGTCAGGCCGGACGGCCAGGTGTTTTTCAGGAAACGGGACCAGAGCACGGCCACCAACAGGGCGGCCGGCGGATACAAGGGCAGGACGTAGTGAGGAAGCCGGGTGGCGGAAAGCGTGAAGAAGAGAAAAATCCCGGAGACCCACAGGGCGCAGAACAGCAACAGGCCGTCTTCGCCGCGCGGGTCGGTCGTACCCGTCCGAAACGACTTCCACTCCTTTATCGAGTGCCAGAGGGCGGCCGGGAGCAAACCGCTCCACGGAAAAAACCCGAGCAGGAGAACGGGCACATAAAACAGAAGCGTGCCGCCGTGCCCTTCCATGGGGTTTGCAAAGCGGCCGGTGGTATTGGCTTGGGCCGCGGCAAGATAGTCCGAGCCGTGGATGGAGAGCATCACCAGGTACCAGGGCGCGGCAATGAGGACGCAGAGGGTCCAGCCGAGCAGCGGCCTGCCTTCCGCGAAATAGCGTTTCCATTGCCGGGTGAGCGTCAGGTACGGCGCGACGCCCAACAAGGGAATGAGAACGCCCACGGGTCCTTTGGCCAGCGTGCCCAGCGCCATGCCAAGATAAAACATCCACAGGAATCGCGGGGTTCGATTTGAGTCGCAAAAGCCCAGCCAGAAGCCGTAGGTGGCCAGCGTGGTGAAAAACACCAGGGCCGGGTCGGTCAGGACCATGCGGTGAATGCCGACGAATTCCACGTTCAACAGGAGAACGAGCGAACCACAAAACGCCAGGGCCGGTCCCAGCAGCCGATGCAGAAAGAGGTACTGCAGAACGAGCAGCGCAAGGCCGAAGATGGCCGACTGCAACCGGGCCGTGAAGTCGTTCACGCCGAACAGGGCATAGATGCCGGCGGTGATCCAGTACGTCCCCGCGGGTTTGGCGTACCGCGGTTCATAGTTGAGCGTGGGAGAAATCCAATCCCCGGTTTCAAGCATTTCACGCGCGGCACCGGCATTACTGCCTTCGTCGCGATCGGTCAATCCCACGTCGGCCAGGCCAAGCAGGAGCAGGAGACACCCGCAGATGAGCAGAAACGCCAGGTGGAGGGTGCGCGTGGAAAACGGTTGCGATTCGACCGTGGAGGAATCAGTCACGGGTCGCGCGCTTCCGCTGCTTATAGATCAGCATCAAATTCCGCAGGTACACCACCGTGCCGGTTCCCTGTCCGATAATGAACACCGGGTCGTGGCGATGGATGGCATACGCCAGCACGATCAGGCTGCCGGCCAGGCTCATGTGCCAAAACGCCACCGGGATTTGGCTCTCCGCCTTGCGTTCTGACGCAATCCACTGGACCAACCAACGGGAAAAGAAGAGGGCCTGTCCGAAAAAGCCGATGCCCAGCCAGGTGCCTTCCGCGGTCGTCAGGTTGGCAAAGTAGGCGCTGATTTCAGAAAGAAGTTCGCTCATGGATCATTTCGGAGGCGCGTCGGAAGGATCGTCCGGCTCATTGACGATGGTGTAGTGAAAGCAGCGCTTTTGCATCCATCGGACGGCCACGAGATCGTACAGGCCGGCGAAGAGGCGATTCCCGACTCCGTATTTGGAACGCCCATGGACTCGCGGGAAATGTTGAACGGGCACTTCGGTCACGGAGAACCCGTGCATCCTGGCGAGCGCGGGGAAAAACCGGTGCATGTTCTGGAACAGGGGAATGCGTTCGACGACCGCGCGCCGGAAGACTTTCAAGGAACAACCGGAGTCGTGAATGCCGTCGTGGAGGACGGCGTTGCGGGCCAGGTACGCGAGACGTGACGAGAAGCGCCGGATCAACGTGTCGAGCCGCTGCCGGCGACGCCCGCACACGAGGTCGTACTCCGTGATCAACGGCAGCAGCAGGGTAATGTCCGCGGGATCATATTGCAGGTCGCCGTCCAACGTGGCAATCAATTCCCCGCGCGCATGACGAAAGCCCGCGGCGAACGCCGCGGTTTGTCCGTGGTTTCGGTCAAAGTGGAGCACCCGGACTTCAGGGGTCCGGCTGCCAATCTCATCCAACAAGTTGGAACTGCCGTCAGTGCTGCCGTCATCCACGTACACAATTTCAAACGGCGCTCCGTGTGACTGCTCCAGGCTTCCGAGGACTTTCGTCAGTTGAGTGGTCAACGGCTGAAGATTGTCCCGTTCATCCTTGATGGGGATCACCATGGAGAGCCAGGGTGGCGGAGAGTGCGTCATACGGGAACTCAGGCTTTCGGCGTCACCGTGAAACGCAGGGTGCCCATGCGCGTGATCTCATTGGCCTCGTGTCCCACGAAGATGTCAATGCGGTACTGTCCCGGAGTCCAGCCGGCCGGCGACGGCGGGAAAAACTTGAGATACCCGCTTTCATCTTCCAAGGCCAGGTAGGCGCTTTCTTCATCGGAGAACGTTTTCCCTGACAAGCCCGGGACGTTCTCCGGGAACAAGCGCCCGATGATCTCATACGCGCTATAGTGCTTGAACACGCGAAACACGACGTGGACCGCCAGCGCGTCGGCTGAAAATTCTTTGGTAGGACGGATGGAGTAATAGCGGTGGCCGCGACGGAGATCCAGGTCTTCTTCAAAGCTTTCCGCCAGGGTGATGTGACGTAGCAGTCCGCCCGGTATCGCGTCCGTGAAATCGGACAGGTCCAGGGCGGGGTTCTTGTAATAATCCATTGGCTCGGAAGCCACGTTCTCCGGAGCAGTGGGCATGGTGTCGAACTGGAAAAAGCCGTGTTGAAGTTCGTCGGGACTGAAAGGCGTCGGCACCCCGTCCTGCGCCCAGCCATGACCCGACAAGCACAGGAAGAACAACGTGAAGAGAAGAAGACAAATGTGCATGCTATCGACGCGCGATCCTTGCTTTTGTAGCTGCGCCATCCCTGCTCGGAGGCAGGGACATGCTTCATGGCGCTCGTTTGCCGTCAAACTATAGCAGGCCAGGGCATTACCTTGCGAGGCGAAAAATGCCTTTGTTACAATCGCCTTCCTTTCGGAACGTCCGTGTCGTTCTGTATGTGCTCACTCATTCGTTGATAATTCCCCCTCACCCCAGCCCTCTCCCACGAAAGGAGGAGAGGGGGTTCCCCTCCTTTGTAAGGAGGGGGAAGGGGAGGTAGAGACAGGTCTATGGTTGATCCAGTGGTCGAACCCGTTGCTGAAAACGAAGAAGCGTTGCCTCAACTATTGGGGGATTTTGCGCCGATCGACGTTTGGCAACGGCACATGAATGCCGTGTTCTATGGCCTGCGTGGTGAACGCGTGCGGGAGTTCTATCAGACCTTTGCGGCCGCGGATTACCGCCTGGGGTACGCCTTGGCCGCGGACTACGTGCAACGGGCCACGCAACGCCAAAAAGCTCATCCTGACCCTTCGACTCCGGGCGCGGAGCGCCCTACGCTCAGGGCGAACGGGGAAGAAGCGCGAAGTCGAAGGGCCGATTCCGAAAAAAACCCCGTCCCGCTCACCATCATGGAGTGGGGCTGCGGCAACGGCAATTTGGCCGCGTGCTTTCTCGATCACGTCAAGGCCCTGGACCGCGACGCCACGCTGTACCCGCGCATACAGTACGTGCTCATCGACGCCTCGGAGACGGTGCTGGACGGCGCCAGGGCGAATGCGGAGTTGGCCAAACACGGGGACCGCGTGCAATTCGTACAGGCCACGGTGCCGGACTTGCAGTCGTATGCCGACGGGTCGGTCGACCGGATTTTCTGCAACGAACTGTGGAGCGAATTGCCGACTAAACTCCTGCTGCGCAAGGCCGGTGACGTCATGGAAGAACACATCCGGCCCAACTTGAAGGAAACACGACTCATCGACTATCCCGATTGGCCGGGATTGGTGCAGGCGTTCGATCAGGCCGACGTCGCCGGGCTTAAACCGCTCCCGGCTTTTCTGGAAGACATCCTGTGGGAACGCGAGTATCACAAGATCGAAGCCAAGGACGTGCCGTTCCGTCGCTTGATCACGGATTTCCTCAAACTCTTCGATGAAGAACTCCTGATACCCGTGAACGTCGGCGCTGCGGTCTCCCTCAGGGAAGCGCACCGGCTCCTGGCCCCTGACGCGCTCGGGTTCAGCAGCTTCGATGCCGGTACCGCGGACGAGGCCGTGCTCAATGATCCGGAAAAACCCTGCTACAACCTGGTGGGTGGGCAATTCAGTTTTATGGTTAACCTGGCGCTGCTGGAAGACGTAGCCAAACAGGCCGGTGGCGGGCAGGTCACGATCGAACCGCAAAAAGAATTTGTCGGAAGAAGTCTCGGGGTCAACGTGATGAGTCTCATGGACGTGCTGGCCTCTCATCCGAACCTGCCGCAGGACGCGCCATGGCAGATAGACCGGTTGCTCATGAAGACCGTCGAGGCCCTGAATGCCGGGTACGTGAGTCCGTATGAGAGAACCATCGACTTGCCCCTGTCATCCGGGACTCCTGAAGAGACGCGCCGGGAATTGGAACAACTGCTGGCACGACAAGCCAGGCAAGGCGTCCCGGATACCGTGGCCTACCTCGCGGAAGAAGAGGTCATGAAGGCGGCCGGTCAATTGGAAGAGTTGGGCTACGACCGGAGTATCCTCCAAGCCGCCTTTCTGTCCCCGCCGCAACCCGTCGATTATTTCCATTTCCGCATGGGCCCGGATAAATAATGATGGGGCTTGTTCCCCTCCTTTGCCTGCCGTCATTTGTTGGCAAAGGCAAAAGACAAAACCTCTGGATCCGTCCCCGACATCCTTAATCGGGGATCGGGGTCGGGGAT
>JAPPLK010000111.1 GCA_028819435.1 Nitrospira sp. | reverse complement strand
CATGATGAACAGACAGTTGACGGCAATTATCGAACGCGAAGGCGATGGTTACGTTGCTCTCTGCCCTGAATTGGACGTCGCGAGTCAGGGTGTAACCGTGGCTGAGGCGCGGGAAAATTTGAAGGAGGCGTTGGAGCTATTTTTTGAGACGGCTTCAGACACTGAAATTCAGCATCGGCTGCACGAGGAAGTGTACGTGACGAAGGTCGAGATCGCCGTTGGCTAGACTCCGAGCGTTATCGGGCAGAGAAGCCTGCGAGATACTTGCACAGCACGGATTTGACGAGGTCCGGCGCAGGAGCAGCCATGTCATCATGCAAAAGGTCGAATCCGGCAGCACGGTCACTGTCCCTGTTCCCGACCACAAGGAACTGAAGATGGGAACACTCATGTCAATCATTCGGCAATCGAGGCTGCCTAGAGTGGCGTCTGAGTAACCTGCCGTTGTCCACGATTCGTTATTGATGCGCAGATGAAGGGGGAGTTGAAGGCGGCTAAGGAGAGCGACGTGAATCATCCCATCTATCGCGTGGTGTTTTTTGAAGTCGTGGCACCCTACACGCTCCGAGTGTGTTTCGACGATGAGACGGAACAGGTGATTGATTTCCAAGGCATTTTAGAAGGCGAGGTATTCGGTCCGCTTCGTGACGCAGCCTTATTCAGCCAAGTTCGGATTGATCCTGAAGTTCATACGTTGGTCTGGCCGAACGGGGCTGATTTTGATCCGGCTACCTTGCATGACTGGCCCGAACATCTTTCTGAACTTCAGCAAATGGCGAAGCGCTGGTCTCTTGCGGAGACAAAGAAGTAACCTGCCATGGATACAAGCTCACGTTATACTATCTCATCTTCATGCAGGGAGGCAGCGCCTTGACAACCAAAGAACGGGAGATGGAATCGCTGGAAGTCGAGTTTGAAAAGCAAGAAGCTGGAGTCGCTGATTTGATGGAATTTTACGAAAAGGTCGAAAAGATTTACATCCAGGCATCCGCCTCGGTTTCTGAAAGCGAGATCGTCTACTCCTCAGATTCAACGAACATGACGAGGCCCAATGCCTACCTGGGGCGAGATTCTAACTGAACTCAACAAGTTCTCTACTCCTGCCGGTACACCCGACTACGACCGCGTTCGCAGGCAATATTTGCAGCGGCTGCACGATCGACCGGGAGGGCAGTTATACTCTATGCGACTGCCTGGCTTGAGTCCCGCCCCAAAAGAGGGAGATAGACGGATATGGCAACTCGTGAACTTGAATGTGTCGCCTTGAAACGACGTGGTGCGGAATACGTTGGGCAATTATTATCAGGGAAGTCGAAACAGGAAGAGTTGGAGTTTTGGAGCAAGCGTACTGAACGTTTACGTTCTCGGCAAAAGCCGAACACATCAGAATCTGAGCAAGTTATTGTCTAGCAACTCTCTGCACGGTCTGTCCTTCGTCTGGGATGAAGAAGACCGCCGCCACCTGTGCGCCCGCCTCGATGCGCTCGACTTCCACCTCTATGGCCTGACCAAGGAAGACGAGCCACCTCTCTTGCACCGAATCTCATTTTGAGATACACTGTATTAGTGCATATAATCGCGCGTAAAGCCCTTCAGACATTTTGGGTGCAGCATCCCGACAGTAAGGAGCCTTTGAGCCGATGGTTCAAGATTATGCGGCAAACGCAATTTCGCAACTTTACGGCACTGCGCCGTACATTTCCTTCGGCTGATCAAGTCGGAGAGTATGTCGTGTTCAATATTGCCGGGAACAAGTACCGTCTGATTGCATCTCTGCACTTCAATCGGGGAAAGGTGTACATTCGCCACGTACTGACGCACCAAGCGTATGACCGCGGAGGATGGATGACATGAATGCCATAAGCCCACAGGTTCAGCGATCTTGGACTCAGGTAAGCGACTTGTTCAAGATTCAAAACGAACAGGACTATGATGTGGCGGTGGAGCGCCTCAATTCACTCCTTGATGAGGTCGGCACCGATGAGCGGCATCCGCTCTATTCTCTGCTTGATACGCTTGGCACCGTGCTTCACGCCTGGGAAGAACAACACCATGACATGCCCGAATGCGGAGGAGCGGACGTGCTGCGTTTTTTCATGCAGGAGCACAGTCTGACCCAGTCGGACTTGCCGGAGGTCGGTTCCCAAGGGGTCGTTTCGGAGATTCTGAATGGCAAACGGGAACTGAACGTCAGGCAAATCCGCGCTTTGTCAAAACGCTTCGGTGTCTCGTCCTCGGTATTCGTATAGTCTCGACCGATGGAAAAGTGCGGGGATGAGGTGAGTCATCCCATCTATCGCGTGGTTTCTTTTCAAAAATTGGACATCGCGAGTCAGGGCGTAACCGTGGCTGAAGCGCGGGAAAGCGATCAAGCAAAAAGGGTGTCCCCTACCAGAAGAAAAAGTTGGATGTTTCGTGAATAAAAGTTGTTTTTCATGTAAATTCACTAATATTTTTTGGTGAATTTATTGCGATACAGGCATGGCAACCTCGGAACGGATAAAAAAGCGAATCCAGGCATTAAAGGAAGAATATGACACGTTGCGGCCGGGGAAAGAATCGCTGTTGTCGATGATCGACGAGGTGGAAATCCCGGAAAACGTCTACAATTCCAATGCCATTGAAAACTCGACGCTCACTCTTCCATGC
Source organism: Nitrospira sp. (assembly GCA_028819435.1). Classification (GTDB taxonomy): domain Bacteria; phylum Nitrospirota; class Nitrospiria; order Nitrospirales; family UBA8639; genus Bin75. The sequence goes on along the minus strand of JAPPLK010000111.1, from coordinate 7,284 downwards.
AAATTTCTCTTGAAGGGCGAGTTATCTTGACTGGTCTGATTGGTTATAATAATGGGTATGGGTATTACGTATTCGACCTGCGACGCCAAGGCACGGTTTTCTGGGGTCCTTCGTCTGGTACGTGATGGAAAGACGGTTACGGTTTCCTATCGGGGAAAGCCCGTGGCCGAGATTCGCGCGATTCGGCTTCGACGATCGAATCGCGACTCAATGACTTGGAACGCCAGGGTATTGTAGTCTGCTCAGGAGAACCCAAGGAACCCATGGAAGCCGTCTGGCGTCGGTCAGGCGCCCTCAAGCGGTTTCTCGCCGAACGTGACGAATGAAGGTCGCTTACGTCGACACTCGTTGCTCTCTTCTGTAGGCTTCAAAAGGGATTCACGACGGCGACGTTGTGGTAGGTTTGTCCGGGGTTGAGATCTTCGGAAAGAATCCGGGTACATCCTGCTCGTCCTGCGGCTGCGATAATCAAGGCATCCCAATAAGAAATCTGGTATCGCCTGCACGTGCCGATGGCCTGCCTGACCAGCGCCACGTCGATGTCCACGACGGACAGGATGGCGAGTTGCTCGATTACCTGTTCAGCTTCCTCAATGGGGAGTGGTTCTTGAATGCGGCGGGTCACCACCATAAAGAACTCGCTGAGCACTTGTGCGGAGACAACCCCGGTCTCATTTTCTATGGCGTGCTTCAGCAGCCTTCGGGCTTGAGATTGTTTCTCCGGCGCGCTGCGGTCACTCGCATAGATCAGGATATTCGTGTCGAAGAACTCCCTATCGGCCATATCGCCCCAGGCGCTCTTCATACAGATCTTCGCGTGTCCACGTGTGGGGACCCATATCGCGGCTCAATTTTTCGAAAGTCTCCATCAGGTTGTTGGCGTGCGCTTTCCGCGTTGTCGCATCGCTTTTGGCGAGAGACGTCAGGTAGTCTCTCACCATCGCCGTCAGGGTCGTATCTTTGTCAATGGCGATCTTGCGAACCTTTTTGACGACATCTTCGTCGATGCTTAGCGTAATGTTCATTTTCCAGGCTCCCGTTTGAAAAACGGATTTAAAGCCATATTAAGTTTTAACCATAATAAGTTTAACGTGCCAATGAGTCAAGACCGGATTATTCAACTGTTCAGGTTCACCGGATGAAGCCACCGTGACCCGGGCTGCGGAGCGGCGCAATGAGGACGCTGGTCCGTTACGTGTTCGGTGCTCATGATGGAGTCCTGATGAAGATTACGCGTTGTATGATGACGGCACGAAGTGTATAATTTGCAAAAATTTGTACATTTTGTACAAAAATAAAAATTTGTTACATTTCGTACGTTTTGTACAAAATATACTGTTTTGTACAAAATCAAAACAGGGAAGACATGGTCAAAAAAGTCAGTACGGTCGAGTTGAGAAAAGATCTGGCGGCGCTTCTGGCCAGGGTGGTTGGGCGCAACGGGCAGGTGATCGTCGAGAAACGGGGCAAACCCCTGGCGGCATTGGTGAACGTAGAGGCCCTCGAATTGTTGAAGCAGCAGCGGACGACCGCTGCTGATCCCCATGGCGCCCTGGCGCTGACCGGGGCGTGGGGCGAATTGAAAGAGCGGGAGATGGATGCCCTGCTTGCCGGCATCCAGTCCGAACGGGGCGGAGACGCCTGTCGCACGGAGGGCAAAGCCTGATGTACCTGTTGGATACGGATATCCTGGCTAACCTGATGGGGCGTTGTCCTTCGACCCCGTTGATTGCGAAATTGGCGTCGGTGCCGCCTGGGCAGCAATGTACGTCCAGCGTCACCCTTGAGGAGTTGCTCGTCGGCGCGAGCCGATTTGGCCGGCGGTCGGCTGCCTTGCTGAGCCAGGTCGACGCGCGGCTCATCCCCAACCTGCAAGTCCTGTCTTTCGATGCCGAGGCAGCGAGGCGTTACGGGGCATTGCACGCTTCATTGGCGCGAAAGGGATCGCCGGTAAGTGAGACGGCTTTGCGCGTTGCTGCAATCGCGCTGGTCCGGGACCTCACGCTGGTCTCCGGGAATCCCCAGTACTTCAAGCGGGTGCCCGGCCTTTCCGTGGAGAATTGGTTGGAGTAAGCCTCCGCGTCGACACGCCAGCGGTATTCACCCTCACCTTAGTCCTCTCCCGTCAAGGGAGAGGAAATTCTTTACGGCTCGTAGGTTTGGAGTTCCACGATGGGTTTGATGGCGACGTCCCCGAGCAATTCCACGCCGAAGCGCGTTCCTTCGCTCACTTCATTGGCGTAGAGCCGGCCTTTGGGCGCATCAATGTCGATCTGCAAGTCCGTGGTGCCGTTGGGGGTGATCGTCACGGTGTATTCTTTCTGAACCATGGGATGCCAGACCTGGACCTGATAGGTTCCCGGGGGAACGTCGGAAATGGCATACGAACCGTCTTTGGCGCTGAGCGCGTAGTAGGGGTTTTTGACCGCGAACCCCCAGCTTTCCATGTACGCGTGAAACCCGCATTGCATCACGAACAGGTTGCGCTGTTTCCCCATTTTGATGGGTTGAGTCAGGACCTTGCCGGCCCGGTCCTTGACCTTCTTGCCGGCCAGCAACTCTGCCTTGCGCAATTTTTTACTCATCGGCAGGGGCACGTTGAAGAGGACACGTGCGCCGAACTTCGACGTTTCATAGCCTTGGATGTCATGAAAGACCGGGTCCATGTTCACAACTTCGACGTCGTGTCCGTCGCGGACGATGGTGATATACGGCTCGAATTTGCAGTCGACCGCCTCAATCAGGGGAGGGACGTAGTCGAATGATTTCCCCTCGCGCAGTTCTTCGATATAGATGACGACGTTTTTGAATCCGCCGTTGGGGCCGATGACAAAGGGTTGCAGGAGACGCCAGCCCGTTCCGGTCGAGATGCGGCCGCAATACACGGCGTCCGGTAAGGTCACGAGGTTATATCCCTTGGGTTTGGGGACTTTCCCGATCAACTTGACCATGCCCTGCAAGGTTCCGCCATCGGGCACGGGGACTTCTTCATATCCCCAACTCGGGCCGGCACTCAGTCCAACCGCCAATCCCAAGCCAAGGAGCAATCGCACCGGTTTCATATAAATCCCTCCTTGTCAGTCGTCATGATTCCATTCGGATTAAACGTATATTCTACCATTCATGAAATCAAGATGGAAGAACCGGGTGGTGAGACCAGCCCTTTCCGATGCTTTGGAGGGGAAACCCGCTGCTTGACCAGTATGAGGAAAACCCACTAGACTAAAAGTATGGGGTTTTTGAGCAGGAGACAACGGATGAGAGCGAGTTTCGCATGGATGGTAGTGGCGTGGAGCGTCCTTGTCGGTGTATCGGTTTCCCCGGCGGAAGGCGGTACTCCGGCTTCTCAGCCGGCGTATGTCGTTCCGGTTCAAATCCCCTATAACGCTCCGCCCGAGCCGGAATTCCCGGAAGTCGAGCAGGCCACCCCTGCGCCGGAGGTCCTGTCTGAAAAGGAACTGCAACGGGCGGAAGCCTTATTGCCGTTATTGGAAGGACGTCAGGAACTGTACGTGATTGGTGAGTTCGTCCACTTGGGGAAACCGGTCGTGCCCGTCCTGGTGAAAGCCCTCAAGATGCCTGGAAGCCGTCTTCGGTATAACGCGATTGAAACGCTGTCGATTATCAAGGACCCCCAGGCCGTACCGGATTTACTCGACGTGGCCAAGGATGGTGAGGAAGTCACGAGGGTACGAGCCCATGCCCTGCGCGTCGCCGTCCGGTTGGCGCCCGTGGAGTCACTCCCGGCGCTGCAAACGTTGATGAAGGATCCCGCGGACACCGTCCGGCGAGCCGTGGCGTTTGAGTGCCAGAACGTCAGACGTCCGGAATCGGTATCGCTCCTTATCGACTTGCTGGGCGATGAGGAAAAATACGTTTCCATTACAGCCCGTGATTCGCTTTGGCGGTTGACCCGGCGAGGGGGGCCGCCGCATGATTGGCAGGGTTCCACGCATGAACAGCGGGTCGAGTGGTCCAAGGAATGGAAGGCGTGGTGGGAGGAAGCTCTCAAGAATCGCGGAGCCGCGCCAAACAAACCACAATCCGAGCCCGTTTCCTGACGACGTGACGTTCGGGATTCGGTCCGTGAGGGAGAATCACCAACGGAGTACATCATGGCCACGTTGCCGATTGCCAAAATAGGGAATCCCGTTTTACGGAAAATTGCGGAGCCGGTTGATCCGGCGATCATCCCCACGCGCGCCTATCAGCAATTTATCGACGACATGTTCGCTACCATGGACGCGCACGAGGGTATCGGGTTGGCGGCCCCCCAGGTTTCGCGATCCGAACAACTCGTTGTGATGCGCTGTGACGGCCAGGAGGCGTTTCCCGAGACGGTCCTGATCAATCCCCGGATCGTGTTTTACGGTCCTGCGCAAGCCGAAATGTGGGAAGGCTGTCTCAGCGTGGACGGGTTGCGCGGAAAAGTGACGCGGCCGTCATCCATCCGGGTCCAGGCGCTGGACCGGGATGGCCGTTCCATGGATTTCGAGGCATCGGGTTTGTTTGCCGTGTGCATCCAACATGAGATGGATCACCTGATCGGCAAACTCTTTGTGGACCGGATGACGGATCTCTCCTCACTGACGCAGTTGAAGGAATTCGACGCGTATTGGAAGCAAGAACCCGCAACCGTCATCTAAACGAGAAGTCCTTCCCTCCTGTTTTGTTTCCTCTATGTTGTCCCAGCCCGTCTCCCCCTCACCCCAGCCCTCTCCCGTCAGGGGCGAGGGAGCAAACTGTGTTTCCTCTCCCTTGATGGGAGAGGAGTAAGGTGAGGGTGGGAAAAGCGAATGACAGAAGAGGAGTCACAGTGAACGTTCTCCTTCGTATTCTCGGGTATTTGCGGCCGCACCGTTCCCTGGCCCTGACGTCCCTGTCCTTCGCCGCCCTGACCACGGCGTTCGACCTGTTGCCGCCTTGGCTGGTGAAAGTGATCATCGACGACGTGATTCAGGCGGACCAATTCTCGTTATTGCCGTGGGTGTTGGGCGGATTGGTGCTGGCCTACGCGTTCAAGAACGTCGCGAACTCCCTGCGTATCCGGTTCAACAACGTCCTTGAGCAACGCGTCGTGGTGCAACTCCGGCAACAGGTGTTTCACGCGCTTCAGCGGCTCTCCGTCGGGTTTTACGAGGATCGCTCGACCGGAGAAATCATGTCGCGCATCATGAATGATACCGAACACGTGGAGCGTATTTTCATCGATGGGTTGGAGGGCACGTTGACCGCGTCATTGACGCTGGTCGGGATTACCGTGATCCTCTTCGTGGTCAATTGGCAATTGGCGCTCCTGGCGCTGGTGCCCATCCCGGTCCTGATGGTGTCCGCCGTGAAATTTTCCCGTCGCGTTCACGGGTATTACCACGAGATTCGACGGAACACGGCCGAATTGAGCGGCTATCTCCAGGATTCCCTGTCGGGCATCCGGGAAACCATGGCCTTCAATCGTCACGCGTTCGAACGGGAACGATTCGACGCCAGAAATCGCGAGGTCAGCCAAAGCAATCTCAAGGCCATGTTCCTGTGGTCCATGTATTCACCGGCGATGATTTTTCTCGGGGCCATGGGCACGGTACTTATCTTGTGGGTGGGGTCGGTGGAAGTCGCACGGGGGGACCTGAAAGTGGGAGAACTCGTGATGTTCGTATCATATCTGGCCCTGTTTTACGTGCCGGTCAACCAAATCCATTCCGTCAACCACATGCTTCAGCACGCCCTGGCGTCGAGCGAACGCATCTTTGAGGTGTTGGATGCCGAACCCGACGTGCAGGACCGACCCGGGGTGGTGGCGCCGGCAGCCCGTTTTCGTGGGAGCGTGGAGTTCAAAGGCGTGGATTTTTCCTATAAGCCGGAGGTTCAGGTGTTGCACGACGTTTCCTTCGGCGTGGAAGCCGGGGAGCGTATTGCCCTCGTGGGCCCGAGCGGCGCGGGCAAGAGTACGATCATTAAACTCCTGATGCGGTTCTACGACGTGACGGGCGGCATGGTGTCGTTGGACGGCGTCGACGTGCGAAACGTGCCGCTGGCGTTTCTGCGCTCGCAGGTCGGCCTGGTGCAACAGGAACCGTTTCTCTTTAACGGGACCATCCGCGAAAACATCGTCTACGGCGATCTTTCTGCGACCGACGAGGCCATTGAACGCGTCGCCATCGCGGCCCGGGCCCATGATTTCATCATGGAACTCCCGGACCACTATGACACCCGAATCGGGGAGCGGGGCGTGAAGTTATCCGTCGGCCAAAAGCAGCGCGTGGCGATCGCCCGGGTGCTGTTGAAAAATCCGCCCGTTGTGATCTTCGACGAAGCCACGTCGAACATTGATACGGAGACGGAGGTCAAAATTCGTGAGGCGTTGGCCGTGCTCACCCAGGGTCGCACCACCATTTTCATCGCGCATCGTCTGACCACACTCCAACAGGTTGACCGGATTCTCGTGCTCGATCGGGGCCGGCTCGTCGAAGAGGGAACCCACGCCGACTTGTTGGACGAGAAAGGACTCTACGCCGATTTGTACGAAGCTCAGTTTCAGATCTGATTCGTCTATTTGGGTGACGTTTCCCGTGTTTTTTCGACTTTTTTTCGGCATACCATCCTTAGTAGACCACGGTGTACATAATGTTATTGACAGACTACGTACTCTTGTGATACACAGTACCAGAATTTTTATTCCAGATAGGTTTTTATACATGGCATTTATATTATTAGCTCTGCCGCAGGAGGCGAAAAAGCTGTCTGCGGTTTTTTTTTAGGGCCTTTCTGTAATACCACGGAGGGGGTCCGTGAGGAGGGGAGGTGCTCATGAGTGATCGTAAGTCGGGAACCGTCAAATGGTTTAACGATCGAAAGGGCTTTGGATTCATTCGAGTCGAAGGAGAACAGGACGTTTTTGTGCATTACTCGGCTCTTCAGGGGGAGGGCTTTAAAACCCTAAAAGAAGGCGAACCCGTTGAATTTGATCTGGTAGAGGGAGCCAAAGGTCCCCAGGCGGCCAACGTGGTTAAAACAGCCGCAGCTCAGCAATCGGCCTGATACCATTTTTTAGAGAATCGACTTTCGCAAGCGAAGTGGAACCCAAAAGGGCGGTCAATCCCGCCCTTTTGGGTTTTTTATTGCTGTATTTTACCTAGGGAATGTTAAGTTGTTGACTGCCTTTTTCCATGAGGCGTATAGTTCAACTCCTAAAGAATGGCAAAAGCGCGGCGTCGTTTTTGCCGGCAATGCTTAGGAACCTCTGAGTTATTGTGATAGCGGGATGCAGGGCAAGGCGTCCCGGAGCGA
>JAPPLK010000012.1 GCA_028819435.1 Nitrospira sp. | reverse complement strand
TTCGCTCCGGGACGCCTTGCCCTGCATCCCGCTATCACAATAAATCAGAGGTTCCATTCCATGACTACAAAAAGGCCGGACCTCTCAATGAGCGGAGGTCCCGGTCTTCCGATGACTCGACGCATTCAAGATATCCAGGATTCCCTGGAGTTCTTCCCTGATTTGCTGCACCTGTCCTGCCGGCATTGACGTCTCCTCCCGGTCACGCCCTCGACGGCGACGCCAGTGCCGTTTGAGGCCCATGATGGTGTAGCCTTCCTCATAGAGCATCCGTTTGATTTCCAGAACGACTTCGATCGTCTGTTTGTCATAGACCCGGTGCCGCCCCTGACTCTTTCTGGGACGAAGGAAGCTGAACTCGGATTCCCAAAAGCGAAGCACGGAAGCCGGCAATTTCGTAATCGTACTGACTTCACCAATCTTATAAAACGCCTTGTCCGGGAACTTACTCGCCATGGGTACGACGGCCTCCGAGGGCCGATGCACGAGGGAGGCCCTACGAATTCACATCTCTTTTGAAGATTTGACTCGCTCGAAAGGTGACCACCCTTCGAGGGGTGATGGCAATTTCTTCGCCAGTTCGAGGGTTGCGCCCTTTACGCTCTCCTTTGCTTCGCACCATAAAATTTCCGAATCCCGCAATTTTTACCGATTCGCCTTTGCGTAGCACGTCCTTCATGCATTGCAGGACGTATTCCACCAAATCCATGGCCTCGGTTTTGGAAACGCCTACTTGTTCGCAGACGTGATTGGCAATGTCGGCTTTACGCATGGTCCCCCAGGGTCTCACTCCTGTACAGCGCGAGGAGAAACGTATCGAGAGGGCGCCTGATTGTCAAGAAGAAGGGATTGATTCGTTCTTCAGCAGCTTATACTCGATGCTATCGGCCAAGGCCTGCCAACTGGCCTCGATAATATTTTCCGACACGCCTACCGTGCCCCAAGTGTTTTTGTGGTCGCCGGATTCAATCAGCACCCTGACCTTCGACCCTGTCCCATGGCTGCCCGCCAGCACCCGCACTTTGTAGTCCAACAACCGGACTTCGCGGAGTTCGGGGTAGAATTTTTCCAACGCTTTCCGTAAGGCATTATCCAACGCATTGACTGGCCCGTCCCCCTCGGCCGCAGTCTGTTCCACGGTCTGATCGACCCTCACTTTGACCGTGGCTTCCGTAATCGGCACCTCGTCAGCTTGCCGTTTTTCGACGATGACCCGTAACCCCAACAATTCAAAGGAGGGACGATGCGTGCCCATCGCTTCCCGGACCAGTAACTCGAATGATCCTTCGGCGCCTTCGTATTGGTACCCGTCCCGTTCCAGGCTCTTGAGTTGGGCCAACAGTTCTTGGAGACGCGGATGGTCTTTGGAGAGGCTGAAGCCTAAACTTTCCACCTTCCGGACCACGCCGCTCCGGCCCGTATTATCCGAAATCAGCACCCGTTGCCTGTTGCCTACCGATTCCGGCTCAATATGCTCATAGGTCTGGGCATTTTTCTGAACGGCATGGATGTGGACGCCGCCCTTATGGGCGAACGCCGCGTCTCCGACGTAGGGTTGCCGCTTGTTCGGCAGCAGGTTTGCAATTTCCGAAACGAAATTGGACACGGTCCGGAGTTGCCGGATCCGGTCGCCGCCCAACACTTCCGCCTGCATTTTCAATTCAAGATTGGCCAGCACGGAACAGAGATTGACGTTTCCGCATCGTTCGCCGATTCCATTGATGGTTCCCTGCACCTGCCGGGCACCCTGCTGCACGGCGACCAGGGTATTCGCCACCGCCATTTCCGCGTCGTTGTGCGCATGCATACCCAAGGGGACGCGACACGTTTGCTTCACCTGCTCCCAGATGGATTGGACTTCCCACGGCATCGTGCCGCCGTTGGTGTCACAGAGAATGATCCGTTCGGCACCGCCCTCGGCTGCCGCTTGTATCGTCTGCATCGCATAGACGGGATCGGCCTTGAACCCGTCGAAGAAATGTTCGGCATCATAAAAGACCCGTTTGCCATGGGCGCGCAGGTACGCGACTGAATCCCTGATCAGTTCGAGATTGGTTTCCAAGGCAGTGCCCAACGCGTCCGTGACGTGCAAGGTCCAGCTTTTCCCGAAAATCGTGATGACGTTGGTTTCCGCTGCCAGGAGCGCTTGCAGATTGGCGTCGGTCTCGGCGGCCTGGTTGGCCTTTCGGGTTGAGCCGAAAGCCACGATTTTCGCACGTTGCAGCGGAATCGCCCGGATGACCTGAAAAAACTCGATGTCCCGGGGGTTGGCGCCGGGCCATCCGCCTTCGATGAAATGGACGCCCAACTCATCGAGTTTCTGCGCAATACGGACCTTGTCCTCAACCGAAAAACTGACGTCTTCGGCCTGGGCGCCGTCTCGCAACGTGGTATCGTAGATTTCCAAATGATCCGTCATCAGGTTCCCATTCCCTCCCGGCCATACCAAGCGGAGGTTCCTTTCCGTACATACTCGAATCGCGTTTTCTTTTTCAAGGCCTCCTCACGCAGATTCGGCGCGGCCGGGTCCCTTGTCCAGTCCGAATTCCTCGTGAAGGGCCCGGACGGCCTTGTCTACGTCACGTTCATCCAGGACACAGGAAATCTTGATCTCGGACGTGCTGATCATCATGATGTTGACTTTTTCGCGCGCGAGCGTTTGGAACATGCGCGACGCCACGCCCGAGTGGGACCGCATGCCGACTCCCACCAACGACACCTTGGCAATTGCCTCCTTGACTTCCACGGCTCCTGCGCCGATTTCAGCGGCCGTTTGCTTGACCAGGTCCATCGCACGCGCCAGATCGCTCCGCGGAACCGTAAAGGAAATATCCGTCAGGGCATCCTGGTGGCTCACGTTTTGAATAATCATATCCACCACAATCGAGTGTTCTGCCACGACGCCAAACAGGTTCGCCGCAATGCCCGGTCGATCAGGAACGCCCACCACGGTGATCTTGGCCTGGTTCCGGTCGCCCGTGACTCCGGACACCACGGCCTGTTCCATATCCGCGTCTTCATGTGTCACGAGGGTGCCTTCTCCTTCTTGAAAACTCGATTTTACTTGTACCGGAACCCCGTATTTCGCTGCAAATTCAACGGAACGCGCCTGGAGGACTTTCGCCCCCAGACTTGCCAGTTCCAGCATCTCCTCATAGGACAATTTCGGGATCCGCCTGGCCGAGGACACCACGTTGGGATCGGTGGTATACACGCCGTCCACGTCGGTAAAGATGACGCACCGGTCCGCCTTCAACGTCGCGGCCAACGCCACGGCCGTCAGGTCCGAGCCGCCTCGTCCGAGCGTGGTCACCTCCGAGCGTTCGTTCACACCTTGAAACCCCGCCACGATGGGTAGGACCCCTTGGTCAAGGGCCTGCTTGACGGGATCGGCCGTCACCTTCGCAATCCGGGCCCGCGTGTGCGAACTGTTGGTCACGATCCCGACCTGACGCCCGGTAAACGAACGCGCATTGATGCCGCGGCTCCGCAGTTTCATCGCCAGCAGGGCAATGGTGACGCGCTCTCCGCAGGATAATAACATGTCGAGTTCCCGGTCATCCGGCTGCGAAGTGATTTCATGGGCCAGCCGCAACAATCGATCCGTTTCCCCGCTCATAGCGGACACGACCACGACGACCTCGTTGCCCGCTCGATAGGTACGTTCTATCAGTTCGGCAATCCGATGGATTCGCTCAATGGTCCCGACGGAGGTCCCGCCGAACTTTTCGACTAGCAACGCCATGGGTCGATCACCTCAATGGGAAGGGGCAGGAAGCACGAGTCGTCGCCTTGACCTCACGACCGGAGCAATGCAAGTACGTCTTCCCGCGTGGCTTTGACCGTCAGGGTCTTAGGTGAGATTTCTACGGCTATATCAGGATCTTTTAGTCCGTGGCCGGTTAACGTACAAACGACCGTGGCGCCTTCAGGGAACAACCCGGCCTGGCTGCACTTGGTCAATCCGGCCACCGAGGCGGCGGAAGCGGGCTCGCAAAAAACGCCCTCTTCTTTGGCGAGCGCCTGGTACGCGTCAAGAATTTCTTCATCCGTCACCATCCGGATCGCACCGGAAGATTCCGCCACGGCCTGCTCAGCCAGTTTCCAGCTTGCGGGGTTGCCGATACGAATGGCCGTCGCCACGGTCTGGGGTTGCTCGACCACGTGACCGCGAACGATCGGCGCCGCCCCCTGAGCCTGGAAACCCATCATTTTCGGACATTCTGCGATCTGCCCCGCGGTCCGGTATTCCTTGTACCCTTTCCAATACGCCGAGATGTTGCCCGCGTTGCCCACCGGCAGACAATGGTACGTTGGAGCGCGGCCCAACTGGTCACAGACTTCCAGGGCCGCAGTTTTTTGTCCTTCCAGGCGAAAGGGGTTCAACGAATTGACAAGTTCGAATTCCTCGTTCGCACAGAGATCCTTGACAATTGACAGCGCCTGATCGAAATTGCCCTCGATTTGAATCACGATTGCCCCGTGCGCCATGGCCTGGGCCAGTTTCCCCAACGCCACCTTCCCGGCCGGCACCAGTACGTATACCGGCAGTCCCGCCCGCCCGCCATAGGCTGCAGCCGCGGCCGACGTATTGCCGGTGGACGCGCACATCACCGCGCGAACGTTTTTTTCCAAGGCTTTGGAGACCGCCAGTGTCATCCCGCGATCCTTAAACGACCCGGTCGGGTTGGCCCCTTCGACTTTGAGGTACAGTTCGACGTGCGGGCAGATTCGTTTGGCCAGCCGGTTGGCTCGAATCAAAGGCGTATTGCCTTCGCACAGGGTGACCACCGGCGTCTGTTCCGTGACCGGAAGAAATTTCCTGAACTCTTCTATCACTCCACGCCAGGGCATCATTGTGTTCTCTCACCAATCGATTCGCGGGCTGCCACAGGGAGTGCCCACGTCACGATTTTGGCTTCTCTGCGTTGCGGGCCGCCACGGGGGGCGGCCCCTACTCCTCCACCCGGATGACCGTGACCGGTTCCGAAACCAGCGAGGGCAGATGATTGATTTCCCGGATGGCGGTTTGCACCGAGCGTTCCGACGCGCGATGCGTCATGATCACGACCGGCACCGTTTGACCTTCCTGCCGGCCCTGCTGCAACACGGAGGCAATACTGATGGCATGATTCCCGAGAACGCCCGCAATCATGGACAGGACACCGGGCTGGTCCGGCACCATACAGCGCAGGTAATAGCGGGTGGTCAATTCCTCCATCGGGCGAATCCGGACCGGCACCCTCCCGTTCATTTGAAACGAAGTCGGCGGCACACGACCGCAGGCCTGCTTGCGCACGTTGCGGGCGATGTCAATCACGTCACTCACGACCGCGCTTCCCGTGGGCATTGACCCGGCCCCCTGCCCGTAAAACATGACGTCCCCCACGGCATCGCCCACGACGTGCATGGCATTATACACGCCGTGTACCTGAGCCAACGGCGCCGTATTGTCGATCATGGTGGGATGCACGCGCGCTTCGATTCCGTCCTCACCCCATTTCGCCACCCCCAGCAGTTTCACGGTCATCCCCAACTCCGACGCGTAGCGAATGTCCAAGGCCGTCAGGCGTTGAATGCCTTCGGTATAAATTTCCTTGACGTTGACGGGCGTTCCATAGGCCAAGCTCACCATGATGGCCAACTTGTGCGCGGAATCGACTCCTTCGATATCGAACGTGGGGTCCGCCTCCGCGTAGCCCGCGGCTTGCGCCTGCGCCAAGGCATCCTGAAATTCCCGTCCCTCGCGTTTCATCTGGGTCAAAATGTAGTTGGAGGTGCCGTTCATGATGCCGGCCAGGGACACGCAATGATTGGCCGCCAGACCTTCGGTCAATGCCCGGAGAATCGGAATTCCTCCCCCTACGCTGGCCTCGAAGCCCACGTCCACGCCCTCGCGATGGGCTGCGGCAAAAACGTCCTCCCCATGCACCGCCAACAAGGCCTTATTGGCGGTCACGACGTGTTTGCCCTTGCTGATGGCTTCCAGCATGACTCGCTTGGCAAAATCATATCCCCCGACGGTTTCAACAACGATTTGGATGGACGCATCAGTCAGGAGTCCGTTGAGGTCCGTACTGAGTACGCCTTCGGGAAGCGTCAAGCCGCGATCCGTCGTCACGTCAAGATCCACGATACGTTTCAAGCACAGGGGCGCCCCCACCCGTCGTGCGATTAACTCGGCCTGGTTGACAAGAATTTTCGCGGCCCCGGAGCCGACGGTGCCGAATCCGATCAGGCCTATTCCGATTTCGCCGTTCATGATTGAGGAACCTCTGATTTACTGCACTATCGGGCGCATGGCTGCGTTGTGTCCTCGCTCAACCTTCACCTATCTCTATGATAAGCCTCAGGTTTCGCTCCGGGACGCCTTGCCCTGCATCCCGCTATCACAATAAAGCAGAGGTTCCTTGATTGTCCAGTTTCAACGCGGTCTTGATCCCACGAATGGCCTGATGGGTTCGATGTTCATTTTCCACCAATGCGAATCTCACGTATTCGTCACCGCCTTCTCCGAATCCGATCCCGGGGGACACCGCTACCTTCCCTTCACGGAGCAAAAACTTCGAGAACTCCAGCGAGCCCATTCCCGCGTAAGCCGCGGGAATGCGAGCCCAGACGAACATCGTGGCTCGCGGATAGTCGACCCGCCAGCCGATTCGATTCAGGCCCGAGACCAACGCGTTCCGCCGGCTCTCATATTGTTTCACGATTGACGACACGCAATCCTGCGGTCCATTCAGCGCAATGATACTGGCAATTTGGATCGGCTGGAACATCCCGTAATCCAAATAGCTCTTGATCTTGGTCAGGGCACCGATGATCTCCCTGTTGCCGACGCAAAATCCGACACGCCAGCCCGGCATATTGTAGCTCTTGGATAACGAGTAAAATTCCACGCCGATTTCTTTCGCTTCCGGCACCTGTAGCAGGCTCGGCGCCCGATAGCCGTCGAAGACAATGTCCGCATAGGCCAGGTCGTGAATGACGTAAAGATCGTGTTCGCGCGCAAACGCCACCACCTTTTTGAAAAACTCCAAATCCACCACGCTCGTGGTCGGATTGTGGGGGAAACTCATGATCAAGGCTTTCGGCCTGGGTTGGCTTTGACGATACGCACGCGTGAGGTTTTCAAAAAAATCTTCGGTGGGACCCAGCTCGACGCCGCGCACTTCTCCGCCCGCAATGATCACGCCGTACATGTGAATGGGATACGTGGGCGTGGGCGTCAGCACCACATCGCCGGGCCCCAACATCGCGAGCACCAGGTGCGACAGTCCCTCTTTGACGCCCAGGGTCACAATGGCTTCGGTCTCGGGATCGATGTCCACGTTGTATTGTCGCCCATACCACACGCTGATGGCGTGGCGTAACCTCGTAATGCCACGAGACGCCGAATAGCGATGATTCTTCCCTTTCCCCGCCGCTTCGACCAATTTCTCGACGACGTGGAGCGGGGTCGCCTGATCGGGATTCCCCATCCCGAAGTCGATAATATCCTCGCCACGCTGCCGCGCCTGAATTTTGAGATCCTGGACCTGGCTGAAGACGTAGGGGGGAAGGCGTTGTATGCGAAAGAAATTTTGCATGGGTCAACAGAACAAAGCTTAATTGCAGGGAAAAAGGCTTGTGACGACACGTCACAATGATAACCTGTCATTGTAGTAAAGGCCGAACGACCAGTCAACGAAAGGCCTTGGGATTTATATACCTGTTTACCCAAGCTAAAAAGAACAAGGTGAAATGTTTATGACCTTATACAACTATGGTAGCATCCTTTCATCATCAAGAAGGGAGGATACTGCCATGTGGGGAAGCAACCCAAATCGCAAGAAAGTCGTCATTAAAACCAATGTTCTGATCTTGATGGGCGCAGCTTACTTCGCTGTTGTTTTCATGTTTCTTGTCATGGTTTTTGGGACAGAAAACATGACAGCAACAGAAGCATGGGATATTTTAGAATCTCCCTTAATGGCCTTGATTGGTGGGACACTCGCTCTTTCCAAAGATCTTATCAGAGATGAAGATAATCCTTCAGAACCCGAAGAACTTAAAGAGAAATATCCCACCCATGAGGATAATCAAGGGAACGGTGAAAAACAGTAATAAATAAGCCAAATCATCCATAATCAGACTTCCCTTTTATGTGTAGTAATACCTAAGCATAGCAAAGTCTGACATGAAAATCAACCTTGAGGTTATGCCCCGAAAACAAGACCTGTTTGAGTCCGAAACTCAAAACAGGTGTCGGCATATTCCCTGTAGCCCCGTCTCACTCTTAGCGCAGTGCTCCATCGTTTGATCCACGGCTTTTTTCTTCCCATGAAATGCCAAATCTTAGGGTCAACCGTGGCTTCTTGCATCTGTTGACCCAAGTTATCAGACACGTGCCGAAACCTGTATTTGCGATATTCAACATCCCTCGTCAATCCTGGACGGACATTCCACTTGAGCGGTAACTGACACCATCGTTCTGCAAAAAACTCATTCAATCGGTCCTGATCGGGAAAGTAACGGAACGGCCAGAGTTTGTCGAGACTGGCAAGGTCGGCGTAATCGGAAAGGTCCTCCCGAATGGCGTCACAATCCATGACTAACACGCCGGAATTGAAATAGTTCTCTTTCGGGATAAACCCTAACCCCGCGATACGCTCAATATAGTTCAGTTTTTAAGTCGAGCACGAGCAGGCCGAAACATGTCTACTACCCGTATATTGAGAATCCGTCGTTCCAAGTATGTCACTTGGCCCATATCTATACACGCTCCGAGAGGCATGCCGCCAAGATCTGCTGATAAGAGTTCCCATACATCACCTCTGACCAAGGTATCGGCATCAATAAACAGGCATCGTCCTTTTTCCAAACTTGGTAACAGGAGCGGAAGCAAACTGATTGCTGGGAAGCGGGCATTGTCATAGTCCTCTAAGCCTGTGGCATCAAAATCCTTTACCTGAATAGACATGCCGCATGTGTCGTTGACGCGCTGAATCGCGTACTGGTTCTGTTCCGTGATCCCGTCCACATACATTGTGCTCTCAACAGGTTGACTGGTATGTTTCCACAGTGAATAGATCGACACCAAGGCGGGTAAGACATAGGTGGCATTCACGCCATATATGACCTGCATAGGAGTCCCCTTTTTGACGGAATGTTGAAAGGAGACCGACCGAAAATGGTCGGGCCGATTCCGTCCTCCAAGGAGACTGGATGACCCTGCGTATCTACTGTTCATGATCACCAGAAATGCCGATAGCTAGTCGCCATTCGTGGTGACAGGCTCTTGTATTGAGCAGGCGACCCGACAAGGGTGCCCCTCGGAGAACGGAATAGGGAAACTATAGAGGAATCATACGTAGAGTGTAAAGCGAATTACGATGAGGATTGAGTAGGCTTGGTGAGATACTCCCACTGCTTCGGAGGCTTTTGGAGAATCGCTTTAGCGATATTCTCCGGCGTGTCGGAGATTTTGAAGGCAGGATCGTTGACCTCATCATATTTGGACTGACGAGATTTACGGGTAGGATGATTTTTTTGATTCATTTTACTTGTGCTTTTTTTCAAGATGCTCTTTCTCAAGATACCCTCGAATCCAAGAAATGTCTTTTGTGACCGATTCAAGTTTGCCTGAGAATTTACCATCTAAGTCTCTAATATTGGTGCGAATCTCACGAATATCTTTTTTAATTTCATTAATGTCTTCTTTTACTGTCTGAATGTTGTTCGTATTTGTTTCGATTTTTGTTGTATTAGTTGCAATGGTTCCTCGAATGTCAACCAATTTAGGATAAATCTGCTCCTCAAACTGTTTGCCTACTTGCCCTTTAGCTTGATCAGCAACAAACCAATGAAGTCCTGTTACACCTGCGCTTATAAACGCGAGCGTAAATATACCCGCCGTTGCATTATCTTTTATAATTTGCCAGATGATTTTACCTTCTAAAATCTTCATGAGCCTACTCCTAGCAACTCTTTAGAAATTGGCTCCTTATCTTTACGCTGTCTTTGTACTTTATTCTAATTCAATCGTGATTAGTTTGTACAGAAAAAAGAGTCAGTAGGTTTAATTACTTAATGTTAATGTTTTATATGGCAACCGCTTGCCTTCCATCCCCACAACCAAACTAGATAATTGCACATTGGTATCCATTGCGTAAGCTTCCCCTGATTTGAGACATGTGATAAGTGGAGTTTTCTGACAGGATCACCCTGTAAGGAGACGACCATGAGACGAAGCCGATTCACCGAGACGCA
>JAPPLK010000001.1:3311-10690 GCA_028819435.1 Nitrospira sp. | reverse complement strand
ATGTGTACACAGTCATCGAAACGCCGGTTTATTCGAAGAAGGCGGAACAGATTCTATCCGAGGATGAGCGTGACGCTTTTGCCGTATACATATCAAAAAACCCAAAAGCGGGAGTTGTCGTACGTGGTTCCGGCGGAGTCCGCAAAGTGCGGTGGGCACTTGAAGGCGGCGGAAAGAGTGGTGGGGTCCGCGTCATGTACTTTAATCGTTTAGAAAAAGGTGAAATTTGGTTATTAACCTTGTATGCCAAGAGTGAACGCTCATCCATACCGCCTGGAGAATTGCGACTGCTCAAGGAGGTAATTGACCATGGCCGGTAAAACGAAGATGACGACAAAAGGCGCTGAACTGCTTCAAGCCGTCAAACAAATGAAGGCCGGGAAAAAAGGCCGCGTCTACACGCCGGAGCAATTAATGGCCATTTCTGCCCGCCAGTCAGTCAAATTGACTCAGCGGCAATTTGCAAGACTCCTCAATGTTTCTGTCGATTCAGTCCAGGACTGGGAGCAGGGCCGGCGGTCTCCCCGTGGTGCAGCTAAGACCGTGCTACGAGTCGTCATGTCTTACCCGGAAATCTTGCAAGAGTTATCCCACTGACCGGGCTGTGGTCATCAAGCGGTTGGAACCATATGTCTGCTTCATGATGTGAACAGGAGAAACCATGGAATACGTTAAATTCGAAAAACTCTCACTCGAAAAACATCCGGAACTGAACGAGAAGTGGGTGCAGGATCGAATAGCGGAAGACCCAAGTATTCTGAGGCTTGGTGAGGATGTCTATCTCAAAGATAAAGAACGACGCCAGCCTCGCGCCGGTCGCCTTGATTTATTGCTGCAAAATGCAGAATCAAATGCAGAAGCAGACCGGCGTTATGAAGTAGAAATTCAGCTTGGTGCTACTGATGAAAGTCATATCATAAGAACGATCGAGTATTGGGATATAGAACGAAAACGATATCCTCGGTACGACCATACAGCCGTCATTGTTGCCGAAGAGGTTACGAGCCGGTTTCTTAACGTGGTCAGTCTGTTCAACGGCATGATCCCGCTTATGGCAATTCAAATGAACGCTCTCAGGATCGGAAATCAAGTCGATTTGGAGTTCACAACGGTTGTCGATCAATTGGTACTTGGGGATGAAGATGAAGAAATTCAAGAACCTGCAGATAGAACATATTGGGAGAGTCGAGTGGGCAAAGAGATTGTCGCAATGGCAGATGAATGTCTTGAATTGGCGAAGCAGTGCGATCATTCGTTGGCATTGAAATACAATAAGCGCTATATCATTCCGGAGAAAAATGGCAGGCCCTGCAGCTTCATCGTGATTATTCCTATGAAAAGTTTTATCCGCTTAAGCCTGAGATTAAAAAACTCGCAGGAAACAACCGAACACATGGAAAACGCCGGTCTAGACGTAATGGACTATCATCGCAGAACGGGACGGTATCGCATTCGGCTGAAACCGGGGGAAATTGAAAAAAACAAGGAAATTCTGGTTCAGATAATCAAAGAAGCTTATGAAGAAAATGCCCGGAATTATGAAGGAAATGCTGGAGAGTAAGCGCATAACAAGGCATTCCAGAGACCGAGCCGCTACGAAGCGTTGGAAGTGCCGTTTCTTTAAGTTTCCAGATTCGCAATCGGGAATGCTTCCACCGGGTCGGCGGGGACAAAGCCGAAAATCTTGGAGTAGAAATAGAGTTCGTTGTCCAATACCTGCTTGATGTGTTTAGCCTGTCGAAATCCGTGCTGCTCACCTTCAAAGGCGATATAGGCGACGGGAAGCCCTTTGGCTTTTACCGCGTTGAACATGTTCTCCGCCTGGTTTGGCGGAACCACTTTGTCCTCCAAGCCCTGAAAGAGGATGAGCGGCGCGGACAGCCGGTCGGTGAAATGAATGGGCGATCGCTGGTCATAGAGATCTTTCCGTTCGGGCAGGGGGCCGACGAGCCGGTCTAGGTAGCGCGATTCGAACTTATGAGTATCCCGAACGAGCGCTTCGAGGTCTGAGACACCGTAGTAACTGGAGCCGGCCGTAAAGCAGTCGCGAAACGTCAAGGCGCAAAGCGTGGTAAAGCCTCCGGCGCTGCCCCCCGTGATGGTCACGCGTTCCGGGTCCACGACATTCCGGTCAATGAGCGCCATGACCGCACTCACGCAATCATCCACGTCGACAATGCCCCACTGGCCGTTGAGGCGTTCCCGATAAGCCTTGCCGTATCCCGTACTCCCGCCGTAGTTCACGTCCAGCACGGCAAATCCCCGGCTGGTCCAAAATTGAATCATCAGGTTGAACGTGGGGGACGAGGCTCCGGTTGGGCCGCCATGGCTTTTGACCAGGAGGGGCGGGCGCTCTGAAGGCGGGGCTTGATAATCCGCATTGTGTGGAGGGTAATAAAATGCGTGCCCGGTCGAGCCGTCCTTCGTCGGATAGGTGATGGCGGAGGGCATGGACAGATAACGGGGGTCCGGGGAAAAATCCACCGAGCGGCGAAGGACGGTCACGGCTTGCGAATCCGCATCGATCTGGATGAGTGACGTGGGATCGGCGGGGGAACTGGCCGTACAAAGAATCCGGGATTGCTCCACGTGAACGTCGTCGAAGGTTGTGTATGGCAAGTCGAATCGTTCGAGCGTGTGTCGTGCCGTGTCCAAACGTCCCAGATACCAGAAGCCGTTCTGCGTATAGGCGCAGATCACGTGGTCAGGCGATTCGAATGCATAGAGGCGTTGGCCGAACACCCATTGGGGCTCGCCGAATTCGGCTTCCATGGGATAGAGCGCGGTCGCGTGCTCGTCGTCCAGGCGATACAGGTTCCACCAGCCGGATTGGTCCGACACGAAATGCAACCGGCCGTCCGGTGACCATTCCGGTTGAAAAATGGAGACGCCGGTTCCCCCTGCCACGCATCGTGGCCTTTGGGTCGAGCCATCCTGCCCGAGGTCGGCGACCCAGAGTTCCGTGCCGTCCCATGGCATGTTGGGATGATTCCAGGTCAGCCAGGCCAACTGCTGTCCATCCGGGCTTAGTCGTGGAGAGGCATAAAAATCATTGCCCGAAACCAGGATATCGCCGCACGTATGGCCGGAGCCGTTGTCCAGAGGAATGCTGACAATAGAGTTCTGCGGCTCTTGGTCCGCAAGGGTATGATCTTCACGAATACAGAGAAGTCGTTGTCGTCGCTGATCCATGATGCCATCGGCATAGCACATGCGCGCGTCCGCGGTGATGGGTTCCGGTGCTTTGCCAGGGTGTTGCCGATACAGCCGCTGATCGGAAAAATTGGAAAAATACACGACGCCGTCCGCAACACAATAGGCGCCTCCTCCGTATTCATGGACACGCGAACGAACGTTCAATGGGGCAGGGGTCAGGTCGTGTAAGATCCCTTCAGCGTCCCTTCGGACAATCGTGTTTCTCCCGCCTTCCTTGGGGCGGTTTTCGATCCAGAATATCCGGTCCCCATCGAGAGTGATTTGTCCCAGCCTGATGGATTCTGAAACAATCCGGTCAGAGGTCAGGGGGGAGTTCCATGACCCGTACGGAGCGGTAAGCGGATTTGGCATACTCAATCCCTGACTGTTTGCGAACGAATGGATTCAGACGAAATAATAGGGAAGGAAAGAGAAGGAGAGGTTCGCCGCAAAGGGCTAAGTTTGGATTGGAACGGAAGTAGAGTGCCTCTTGTGTGCGCGTGAGGCAATGGTGACCAGATCATGGATATTGTTGAGACATCGACCACAACAATTATCCTCGTCGTCGATTCCCAGCGTGGCGGCCAGTTTCTTTGGGCAGGTCATACCGGCGCGACCGAGATTTTCTACGTCTGATTCTTTGATGCCTTTACACACACAGATGTACATGATGCTCACCGAATGCGATATTGATTTCCGTTATCATCTTCAGGCATTTTAATCGAGCCTTCGACAGGTTGTCAAGCTTTTTTGTTGACGGCCTGGGACATCGGTGCGATATTGATTCGTGACGTCATGCGTCAATATGTGGCAGGATAGAAGATGATAAAAGATTTTAAATGTAAGAAAACAGAGCGCCTGTTCAGGGGTGAACGGATTCCTGCTTTCTCCGGTTTTTCCAGGCAGGCCGAGAAGCGGTTGAGGATCCTGGATGCCTCTGAAACACTGAAAGCCTTACGAGCCCTGCCGAGTAATCATTTTGAGGCGTTATCCGCTGATCGAGCAGGGCAATACAGCATACGCGTGAATCGGCAATGGCGCGTCTGTTTTACCTGGGACGACGGTGCCCATAACGTGGAAATCGTCGATTATCACTAGGGAAGTGGCACGAACGGCGGAGGCAATGATCATGGCTAGAGAGCCAATCCATCCAGGCGAATTTTTGTCAGATGAGTTACAAGAAATTGAAATGACGGCAACGGAGTTATCACGTCAGATTGACGTGCCGCCCAATCGTATTTCGCAGATCGTTCGATGCAAGCGTGATATTACGGCCGATACCGCCTTGCGCCTTGGTCAGTTTTTTGGGACTGGACCGGAGTTATGGCTAAACCTCCAAAAGGCTTATGATCTGGACAAGGCCAAAGCATCACTCGGGACAAAAATTCACAAAATACATCGCTGGCAACCTGAAAGACACACGGCAGGATAATCTTGTAACCCATGGACCAACCTACCTATCCGGAAGCGCTCCGGGCTCAACTGGTAGACCGGCTGAGTCCCGAGAATGCGCACAAAGTCGCCATGGCTCTTTTTGAAGCGGGTGGAGCCGACCACGTCTCCGAATTATTAAACGAACTCCAGGAGCGTTCCGCAAAACTCGCGGGGCAGGCCATGGACGCGCTTCCCGAGATGGTGGAACGGTGCGATCCCGAGCCGGTCGTCTCGTGGCTGGACGTGGCCGTGACCTTTGCCGGGTTGTCGGGGGCCATCACCTTGAAATATTTGAAAGAGAGTCCCCGTCTTTTGGGGGTTCTGGATTCCCTCGCACTTCGTCAAGCGGTGCTTGAGACGACCTTGGAACTTGCCGACAGCGACTCGGAGTTTGCAGCTAATTGCGCGTTTGAATTCTTTCGAAAGGCACCGGAACTGTTGCTCGTGGATTCACAAACCGACCTTGCCCAATGGGCGGAGATTGGCCGTGAACTCACGGATTGGAATGACGTGCTCGGCATCGAGTTCATCCGGGAATGTCCACGGGTGGCGGAAGTGCTGACGCTGGAAGACGTGCGGCCCTGGGTGGCCTTCGGGATGAAACTGATGACGCAAAATAGTTTGGGAAAACCCGATTACGTGGGGATTCTGGAATTCTTTCGCACGAGTCCCGGCCTGCTCGGAGAAATCCCGGATACGGACTTGCACCCCCAAATCGTGAGCGTGGGCTCGACCCTGGCGGATCAGTCGCCTGAAACGGCCCTGACCTTTTTAGCTGAAGCGCCGGGCCTGCTGGCGCTCCTGCCGTCGCAGGAACGGCGTATGAAGGTCATTCAATACGGAGGGCTGTTGGCCGAACGGGATGCCGGCGTGACCATGGAATATTTTCGCCGGGCGCCGGAGGTGATTCGCCTGTGTGAGGGCACGGAAGGCCGCGAGGAGGCTTTTGAAACGTGGTTCCGGGGCGGCATGGAGGTGTTGGATTACAGCCCGGAGGGCGCGCGCGCGTATTTTGCGCTCGAAACCTCGAAGGCCCTAAGCGCGATCGAACAGGCGACCAACAACGTGCCGCTTCGACAGGTGGCACGCTCGCTGAAACTGCTGAGCCACATGATCTGCGGCCAACCTGTGCAGGTTGAATCCCTGGCTGACTCGATCCAGCGGCCTCGCTTGGAGATGAACGCTGAAGGCCCCACGGTGTATCTGCCGTCGATCATGAACCGGTTTTCGTCAAAGGATCAGAACATACGCGGTTATACGGTCACGTTGGCCCATGAAGTGGGACACGTGGAGTTTGGAACGTATCGAATCGATCTGCCGTTTCTTCGGATCCTGGCGCAACGGGTGGTTGAGCGCTATCAACTCGATGCCGATGTTTCGGACGTCGACAGCTTGACGGATTTCTTTGACCTCTATCCGCAGAAAGGGGTGATCCGTGACCTGTGGACCATTCTGGAAGATGCCCGCGTGGAATTTTTGTTGCAGCAGGAATATCCGGGATTGCGGGATGATCTGGCCGCGGTGTCCCGGTCGTCGGTCAGGACCCGGTCCCTGCTCCATGGCATGACGGCCAGGGAGATGGTCCTGGATCAATTGCTGCTTCGGTTTACCCAGGGCGCGGACCATC
Source organism: Nitrospira sp. (assembly GCA_028819435.1). Classification (GTDB taxonomy): domain Bacteria; phylum Nitrospirota; class Nitrospiria; order Nitrospirales; family UBA8639; genus Bin75. The sequence continues at coordinate 4,434 of JAPPLK010000001.1, read as the reverse complement.
CGACGGTTCAAGACAACCTTCAGCAAGTCGTGGATCGATGCTGGGACGTGGCGCGGACGATTGAGAATCCTGACGCAACGAACGAGCAGGCCATCGAGTTGGCCGACAGGATCTATCAGGTGTTGGATGAGATGATCGGGCATTTGGAGGCCGTGGTTCCACGTGACGCCGATTCGACTGCCGAGGAAGAAGAGTTGGGTGTAGGGCCTCGTGCCGCCGAAGAAACAACGGGCGGTTATCGAGGCATTACGAATTGGGCCTATCGGGGTGAAATGAATCCGGATTTCGTCCGCGGAGAATCCACGGCATCCGACGAAGATTCGGATGTCTCGGAACAGCCGGCACCGGAGTTGGAAAATGCGGGCATGCCTTCTCTCTCTCAAGAACGTCGAACTCAAGAACCCGACACACGGGAAGCCCGGCAGGACGACGCCGGTGAATCGATATCGCAGCGGTCCGTCCTGGAAGAATATTTCCACGTGAAAGGCGCGGGCGATGGACTGTTGCCCGTGCCGTCCGGTCAGGAACAGGCATACGTGTATCCGGAATGGGACGGCGGAATCCAGGACTACCGGCTCAAATGGTGCCGGGTGATCGAGCGTCCCGGCGAGGAAGGCACCCAGGATTTTGCACAACGGATTCTGGAACAACATGCCCCGGCTATCCGTGTCCTGCGCCGGTATTTTGAAACCATGCGGCCCACGGGCTTGCAGCGGGTCCATGGTTATGACCATGGCGAGCACCTGGATTTGGATGCCGCGATTCGTCACGTGGCAGAACGGCGGGCGGGCATCGATCCCTCCGACCGGATCTATGACCGGCGGGATAAACGTGAACGCCAGGTCGCCGTAGCGTTTCTGGTGGATATGAGCGGCTCCACGGGCCGGCAATTGGAAACGGGACAGCGTCGCGTGATCGACGTGGAGAAGGAAGGCCTGGTGCTGCTCATCGAGGCCTTGGACGCCATTGGTGACCAATATGCGTTATACGGATTTTCCGGCCAGGGCCGGCATCAGGTGGATTTCATGGTGCTGAAGGATTTCAGCGACACCCGGCGCTATCAAATCGGCCAGCGCATTGCGGCCATGACACCGTTGCAGCAAAACCGTGACGGGGCCGCGAT
>JAPPLK010000001.1:0-3211 GCA_028819435.1 Nitrospira sp. | reverse complement strand
GCCAGCGCATTGCGGCCATGACACCGTTGCAGCAAAACCGTGACGGGGCCGCGATCCGCCATGCCGTTCAAAAACTGCTGCGTTGCCCGGCCCGGCACAGGCTACTCGTCTTGCTGAGTGACGGACGCCCCCTTGACGGAGAGTACGGAGAAGAATATGCCTTGGAAGACACCCGCATGGCGCTTCGAGAGGCGCGACAGCAGGGGATCAGCCCCTTTTGCCTGACCATTGATCAACAGGCGAGCAGCTATCTCAAACGCATGTACGGCGACGTTCAATACCTCGTCCTGGATAATATCCTGACCTTGCCTGAACGGTTGCCCCGCGTGTATCAACGTTTAACAGGAAGGTCATGACGTGTTCTTTCTCTTCTTTTGTAGCGGCGCCATCTCATGGCGCCTTTTTCCCTCCCCTTTGTAAGGGGAGGCCAGGTGGGGTAGAGTCACATACAGATGGGGTTGCCGGGACTCTCTACCTCCCCTTCACCCCTCCTTACAAAGGAGGGGAATGTAAGCAGCAGACATTTTCAACGAATGACCGAACATTGACACGAGTCACGAATGAATCCACGTCATGAGCCCTGACTCCCCAGACCAAACGGTTCCGCCCTGGCTGTACAAGCTGTTTACCGGGCACCAGTATCCCTACGTCCGTCGCCTGGCCAAATTCGAGAAAAAAGACCGGAAGCGCGGCGAAATGAGTTCCGAGCCGTCACGGGAAGAGATTGATGCCAAATTCTGGGAAGTGTATCCTCGATCTTCAGCCAAAATTTTGCAGGAAGTGAAACAGGGCATGATCGTGAGCTTCACGGAGTTGGGCTCCTATCCGCCCGGAGGCTACCAGGAATTGGTGGACACGCCGGAAGAATTCCTGGCCCGGGAATACGGCAGAAAAAAAATCAAGGTGAACTTTTACGACGGAGAAAATTTCGTTTGCACCATCAATTTCAAAGTCGGAGGCTGGGCCAGTCACGATGACGACTAGGGACTGGAACGCCGGGCGGCAACGCGCTTATGAGGGATTTTGCGTGTATCATTCGGATACGAGCCGGAACAACAATCTAACGCCGGGTGAGTCATGAGTCGACAGAAAATTACTATCGTCGGGGCGGGGAACGTGGGCGGATCCGTGGCGCAGAGATTGGCCGAAAAGAGCGGATACGAGATCGTCCTGGTGGATATTGTGGAAGGCCTGCCGCAGGGCAAGGCGTTGGATTTGGCCCAAGCCGGCGCGGTGTGTGGCTACGACTCGCCGATTCGGGGAACCAACCAGTACGAGGATACGGTGAGGTCCGACGTGGTGGTGGTGACGTCCGGGATCGCCAGGAAGCCCGGCATGAGCAGGTCGGAATTACTCAAGACCAACACCAACATCGTTCGATCCGTGGTGCAGGAAGTCGCCTCGCGTTCTCCCAAGGCGGTTCTGGTCATCGTGGCCAATCCGTTGGACGCCATGACGTATGTCGCCTACCGGGTCAGCGGGTTTCCCAAACAGCGAGTCGTGGGCATGGCCGGGATCCTGGATTCCGCCCGGTTCTGTACGTTTATCGCCCAGGAGTTGAACGTCTCGGTCGATAACGTCCAGGCCATGGTGCTGGGGGGACATGGAGATGCCATGGTGCCGCTGATTCGCTATACGACCGTGGCCGGTCGTCCCGTGGACCAATGGATGTCTCAAGAGCGGCTCGATGCCCTGGTGAAGCGAACGCGCACCGGCGGCGGAGAAATCGTCAGTCTCCTCAAGACGGGGAGCGCCTACTACGCCCCGGCGGCATCCGTAGTCGAAATGGTCGAGGCCATTGTCAGGGATGAACACAAGGTGCTGCCCTGCGCGGCGCTGTGTGAAGACGAGTACGGCCTGAAAGAAACCTATATGGGCGTCCCGATCAGGTTAGGAAAAGCCGGCGTCGAAGAAATTCTCGAATATGACCTGACCCCCGACGAACAAGCCGCCTTCAACATCTCAGCCCAAGCCGTCCAAAAATTATGCCAGGAAGTCGATAAAATCCTCGACTTGTAATCCCTTACTGCAATTTTTCCGCCAGCACTTTTTCCGTTTGTTTTCTGCGGTACTCTACCAGCCGTTCTTTGATGCCTGAATCCGACAGGGCCAGGATCGCGGCGGCGAATAGGGCGGCGTTGGCTGATCCGGCTTCGCCGATGGCCAGGGTGGCGACGGGAATGCCCTTGGGCATTTGGACGATGGAGAGCAGGGAATCGAGACCTTGAAGCGCTTTTGATTGCATCGGTACGCCGAGAACCGGCAGGGTCGTCTTCGCCGCAATCACGCCCGGCAAGTGCGCTGCGCCGCCGGCTCCCGCGATCATGACGCGAAGTCCTCGCGATTCGGCCTGGCTCACGTATTCGAATAAGGCATCAGGGGCCCGGTGAGCGGAAATCACGCGACATTCATTGGCAATGCCAAGCTGTGTCAGTGTCTCACTGGCCAGCCGCATGACGTCCCAATCGCTTTTACTGCCCATCACAATACCGACTAACGGTGTATCGTTTGCTGAAGCCACAAGCATTCCTCCTTACCCGAAATGAGAGCGTTGAAAGGGAAGAGTTTCCGCAACTTCTCGATGACTGGAAGAGAGTGTACTCACTCGTCATTTCATTTACAATCTCATTCTGTGGCGACGGGAAACGGGAAAAGCGGGACATAGCAGCGTATAGCGAAATCATAGCAGAATCATAGCAAAAACATAGCAGGATATAGCAAGACATAGCACTCAATAGCAAACCATAGCTACATATATAGCACGACATAGCAAAACATAGCAGAAGATAGCGTGACATCGCGTTCAGGTGTCATGTATCGCGATGATTTGAGGACGTAGCCCGTTGAGAACGAACGCGCCCAAAACGGGGAACAGATGGGCGGATTTGTTAGAGCATAACTCATTGACGTTCAAGGGGTTTTGGTGCTCTGGTGCAGGCGAATGGCTTGACGGAATAGATGAGAGCCTGTAAATGTTCAGTCATTCACCCCTCACCCCAGCCCTCTCCCTCAAGGGGAGAGGGGGTAGGAGGGGAATAAGCCACGCTCCCTCTTCCTCAAGGGGAGAGGGGGTAGGAGGGGAATAAGCCACGCTCCCTCTTCCTCAAGGGGAGAGGGGGGTAGGAGGGGAATGAGCCACGCTCCCTCTCCCTTGGTGGGTGTATAGACCGGAGACATGGGTAACGGGTGTTCGGGGACATGGGTAACACAT
>JAPPLK010000113.1:9460-10975 GCA_028819435.1 Nitrospira sp. | reverse complement strand
TTATGCTCATCGACAGCCACGTGCATTTGGATGACCTGCGATACGATACCGATAGAGACGCCGTCCTTCAACGTGCTGAAGCCGCGGGGGTTGAAGCCATGATCACGATCGGCTGTGATTTAGCGACCAGCCGGGCTGCCGTGGCCTTGGCCGACGCGCATCCCCAGGTTTTCGCCACCATCGGCGTGCACCCGCACGAAGCCAAAGAAATCAAAGACGGCTGGTATGAGGCATTTCGGTCACTGGCCCGGCAACCGAAAGTCGTGGCCTATGGCGAAATTGGATTGGACTACCATTATGATCATTCTCCACGCGAGGTCCAACGCGAACGATTTCGTGAACAGATTCACCTGGCGCGCGAACTGAACCTGCCCCTGATCATTCACACACGCGAAGCCCAGGACGATACCGTGACGATCCTTCGAGAAGAAGGCGCAGGTGACGTCGGCGGCGTCTTCCATTGCTTTTCAGGAGACGCGTGGCTCGCCAAAGGCGCGCTGGACATGGGGTTTTATCTTTCCTTTTCCGGCGTACTGACGTTCAAGAATGCAACGATGCTGAGGGACATCGCAAAGACCGTTCCCCTGGACCGTCTCATGGTCGAAACAGATTGTCCCTACCTGACGCCTGTTCCCTATCGCGGGAAACGGAATGAACCCGCGTACGTGCAATACGTGGCGAAAACCTTGGCTGACGTCCGTGGGAACGGGTCTCTCGAATCGCTTGCACGTGCGACCGTGGACAATACCAAACGGCTCTTCAGAATCCCCTGAGTCGCCTCTGCCGGTTGCGGACGGCTTTTGGCAACTTGCGGGGATTTCCTTTCTTATCCAGGCGCGCCGGAGGACTCTCTTCTTCGGACTTGGTCCAGGATTGTTTCGGGGCAATGGCCTTCCCTGCGTAAGATTTCAAATTTCCCAATAATTCAAGTTTCACTTTAAATTCCTGGGATCTCATCACAAAAGCCCCATGAGATTTAGCCGTCCGGATAATCTCCAAATCCGACGACACCACGGCGCAGGCTCGGCCATATTCCCGGGCCAAGCGTTGAATGATCTGGTCTGCCCGTTCCCCCCGCTTGGTAAACACCACCCGCACCCCGGTCCGGTTCTCATAATGCTCAAGCCCTGTCCGCTCCCGCCAGGCATCGAACACCACGGTCACAGGATGTCCTTTGCGTTGGCTATACAACGAAAGCCTAGTGATGAGGGCTTCCCGTGTCTCGTCTGTAGCACCTGCCCGTTCCGGTCTTTGCTTACCGAAAGTCCCCAATAAATTGTATCCGTCGATGAGGATACTCAGTGACATACGACGAGACACGCTAGCCCACTGCCTTAATACTGTCAATGACAGAACGTGAAGAATTTGGTATTCTGAGACGACGCTGTTTTCTGCCGTCGACTCTCATGAAAAACGCATTTGCCCTTGCCCTGATCTCTTGCGCGGTGGCCTGGGGGATTGTAACCGGACCAATAACGGCATACGGTGACTCTACCCCACCCTCCCTCCCCTTAC
>JAPPLK010000113.1:0-9360 GCA_028819435.1 Nitrospira sp. | reverse complement strand
AAGGTGCTGTTGGCAAAAAAGGGAACGTCACCCGGTCGAACCGCCGCTCCGCGCACTGTCACCAAAGTCCGGCATCACGCTCATAGGCAATATACCCGCGTCGTCCTGGACCTGACCGGCCGGGTCGTGGTGAAGGAAACCAAAAACGAACGGAAAGCGATGATTTCCCTGGCCCACGTCCAATTGAGCAAACGCGCGCAGCAGCGTATCAAGGGGAAAAATTTCCCGCGAGCCATTTCCATAACCCCGGGAGGTGCGGGAACCGTTCATATCATTCTGGATTTACAAGCCCTTCGAAGGTACCGTGTCCTGACCCTCGATGATCCGGACCGCGTGGCCGTGGATCTCTTTTATGCGATACAGACACGTCCGGCAAAACCTGAAACCAGGACAAACAAACCCGCCAAGACCGTTCAGCGCAATGATGCTCCCGTGAGGCAATCCTCCCCCTCCACTTCGACGGCGCACGCAGACGTCCTGATCATCATCGATCCCGGTCACGGCGGAAGAGACCCCGGAACCACCGGCAGAAAAGGCACGAAGGAGAAAACCATTGTCTTACGGATCTCGAAATATTTGCGCGACCTGATTCACAAACGTCACAAGGCCAAAGTCCTGTTGACTCGAACAAAAGACGTATTTCTCGATCTGGAAGAACGCGTCAAATTTGCGAACACCAAGAAGCGGGAATGGTGCGGGAAGGACATGGGGTCAAACGTGGATGCCAGGAAAAAGTCGCGGACCTGTTTGTTCATTTCCATTCACGTCAACTCTCATCCCCAGAGATCCATCCAGGGACTGGAGATTTACCACTTTGGAAAAGCCAGTGATCCTCAGGCCCTGGAAGTGGCCGCGCGGGAAAACGGCATGAAGGTGGAAAGCGACACGCCGCCTTGGCAGTTCATTATTACCGATAGCCTGAATGACCATAAGATCCAGAAATCCCAGGCTTTTGCCAAGGCCGCCAATGCTAAGCTTATCACCACCTTGCGCAAGCATTACAAAATAAAAAATCACGGCGTCAAAACCGCGCCATTTTACGTCTTGCGTTTCACGAACATGCCGAGCATCCTGGCTGAAGTAGGATTTATCTCAAATTCAACGGAAGAAAAACGGCTCATGACAAAGGTATTTCAAAAAAAGCTGGCCGAAGGCATTTATCGAGGCATTGAAGCGTATCTCAAGGCACAGTAAAGCAACAGGTCCAGAACCCGTTTATGACCACCTACAAACTGCTGCTTGAATATGACGGGACCACGTATGCCGGATGGCAACGGCAACCCGACCGGCCTACCATCCAAGCCGCGCTGGAAGACGCGTTGCGCCGGATTGCCAGGCAGCCCATCTCAACCATCTCGGCCAGTCGAACGGACGCGGGCGTACACGCGCTCGGGCAAGTCGTCGGCTTTCAGTCGGATCATCCGCTCTTGCCCCATGAATGGACTCGCGCGTTAAACGGGGTACTGCCGAAGACCATTAGCGTCCGCCAAACGGAGGTTGCGGCCGACGGCTTCCATGCGCGCTACGACGCGTACGCCAAAACTTACGAATATCGCATCATCAACCAGCCGACGCGCCCGGCATTGGATCGCCTCCGCGTGTGGCAGGTTGCAAAACCGCTCAACGTCAACGTCATGCGCGAGGCTTCACGTCACGTCTTGGGACAACATGACTGCACGTCGTTTCAAGGCCCGAATGCCGGCGCCAAAAATCCCGTCTGCACCATTCACCAAATTGACTGGTCACACGACAAACCCCTGATTCGTTTCACGATCCAGGCCAACCGTTTTTTAAAACAAATGGTCCGGGCCTTGGTCGGAACCCTCGTTGAAATCGGCCATGGGAAAAGGAGTCCCGATGCCGTGCCAGCAATCCTTGAAGCCAGGGATCGTCGCAAGGCGGGGCTCACCGCCCCCCCTCAAGGCCTGTATCTTCTCCATGTCCATTATAAAACGGAAGGCGCGGAAGGCTGACTGCAATTGTGACATTGGCGTGCTCAAGGAGTAAGATTTTATCAGGAATCACGCCAGCCGACCATCCCGGGGAACCAAGGCTATGATCGCCGAATTCGATCACCCGACTTTTCGTTTAGCCGTTGCTCAATTCGATCAGGTGGCAGAAGCCATGGACCTGGACATGAATTTGCGCGAACGCTTGAAGACTCCGCAGCGATCATTGCTGGTGGCGCTCCCGATCCGCATGGATGATGGCACCGTTCGCGTCTTCAACGGATACAGGGTCCAACATGATTCCGCGCGTGGACCGTCCAAGGGCGGGCTCCGGTACCACCAGGACGTGACACTGGGAGAAGTCGCGGCCCTGGCCATGTGGATGACCTGGAAAACTGCCTTGGCGGGGCTGCCGTATGGAGGAGCCAAGGGCGGCGTTCAAGTCAATCCTCGTCAGTTGTCCCTCTCCGAACTGGAGCGGCTCACCCGTCGGTATGCGGCTGAAATCTTCCCGCTGATCGGCCCGGACAAAGACGTTCCGGCCCCGGACATCGGTACGAACCAGCAAGTCATGGCCTGGTTCATGGACACCTACAGCCAGCAGGTCGGATTCTCTGTTCCGGACGCAGTCACGGGCAAACCGCTTTCAATCGGGGGCAGCTTGGGTCGGGAAGAAGCCACTGGACGCGGCGTCGTCAACGTCACGATCGAAGCTCTTCGCCATAAAGGCATCAACCTGGAGGATGCGAGCATTGTCATCCAGGGATTTGGAAACGTCGGGTCCCACACCGCCAGGATTTTCAGCGAAGCCGGGGGGCGCGTGATCGGCGTGAGTGACGTGGCGGGCGGAGTCTTCAACCCCAAGGGGCTGCCGATAGACGAACTCTTCCGGAAGCACCGGCTCGGCTACCCCTTGCAGGACATGAAGGTCGGTGATTACGTGACCAACGATGAGTTGCTCGCCCTGGATTGCACGGTACTGATTCCCGCCGCGCTCTCGGAACAGATAACCGAAACGAACGCGAGCAACCTTCGCTGTCGCATCCTGACGGAAGCAGCCAATGGCCCCACGACGCTGGAGGCGGACGCAATTTTAGACGATCGGGACGTCTTCATTATCCCCGACGTTCTAGCCAATTCCGGCGGAGTGATCGTCTCGTATTTCGAGTGGGTCCAGGGCATCCAACGTTTTTCCTGGAAGGAACGCGACGTTCATCAACGCCTTCATGAACTCATCACCACGGCGTTTCATCGCACCCTCTGCTTTGCGGAAGAAAGAAAAACCACGATGCGGACGGCCGCCCTCATGAACGGCATCGACCAGGTCGCGCAGGCCCATACCGTCAGGGGGTTGTACCCTTGATAACAAACCTTTACGCCGTCTCCCCTGCATAAATGTTCATGCAGGCCTCCAGGAACGCGACGGCCTCGGGTTTCGAGCGCTGGAACGAATTCCTGCCGATGATCGAACCGAATCCTCCCCCATCGCGAATCGCCCGCACTTCGTCAAAAATGGCCTTGTCCGTCCCCTTGGCGCCACCGGAGAATATGACGATACGCCTCCCGTTGAACGTGCTTTGCACCACGTGACGAATACGCTCGACCGGGGTCTTGACGGGAATGTTCTCGGCTTCATAGACCTTTTTGGCCTCCGCTTGACAGATGTGATCCGTCGGCACCTTGACCTTGATGATGTGCGCCCCCAATTGAGCCGCGATTTGCGCGGCATAACACACCACGTCGATCGCCGTTTCGCCAGCCTTGGTCAATTTCCCGCCACGAGGGTACGACCAAACCACCACGGCCAGTCCGACGGACTTGGCTTCGGCGGCAATTTCCTGCAGGCTCTCGTACATGTCCTGGCTGTACGATGACCCGGGATAGATCGTGTACCCAACCGCACAACACCCCAAACGAAGTGCGTCCTGGACGCTGCCCGTGACCGCCTGATTATAGTCGTCGCCGCCGAAAAGAGAGTCGCTGTTGTTGAGCTTGAGGATCAAGGGAATATGGCCGGCATATTCCGCGGCGCCGGCTTCCAGGAAACCCAAGGGAGCCGCATAGGCGTTGCAGCCGGAGTCAATCGCCAGTTCAAAGTGGTAGAGGGGATCATACCCGGGAGGGTTTACGGCAAAGCTGCGGGCCGGACCATGTTCAAAACCTTGATCCACCGGCAGGATCAGAAGTTTACCTGTTCCCGCCAATCGGCCACTCATCAATAACCTGGCCAAATTCGCCCGAATGCTCGGCGCATCGCTTTGATAATATCCGAGGATTTCCTGTACCCGTTTGGTGATTCTTTCACTCACAAGTCAGTCCTCCGTGTTTTCCAATTTTTTCCGCAACTCGATCAATTCCCGCTCCATCAGGTCAAACCGTTCGGAGATCGGGTCGGGGATATTCGCATGATCCATGGCTTCTTCCGGAACCCGCTCCCCGATTGACTTGACGATGCGTCCGGGAATGCCGGTGACCGTGGAATTTGATGGGACTGACCGCAGGACCACTGAATTCGCGCCGATTTTTACTGAATCCCCGATTCGAATGTTGCCCAACACCTTGGCGCCCGATCCCACCACCACGTGATTGCCCAACGTGGGGTGCCGTTTCCCTTTTTCTTTTCCCGTTCCGCCCAACGTGACACCCTGAAACAACGTGACGTAATCGCCGATTTCCGTGGTTTCCCCAATCACCACGCCCATACCATGATCAATGAAAAACCCATGTCCGATTGACGCACCGGGATGAATTTCCACACCCGTTACCCAGCGAGCGCCTTGCGAAACCAACCGCCCCAAGAGCCGAAACCTCATCTTCCACAACCGGTGCGCCACGCGATGTGCCAGCAATGCCTGAAACCCTGCATAGGTCAAAAACACTTCCAGCGTGGTCCTGGCCGCGGGGTCACGATCAAAAACAGCCTGAAGATCCTGTCGAATAACACTGAACATCGCTCAACCTGTTTTCTCATCAGACGGCACGTGCGCCAGCAGACAAACAGCCTGGGCAGCAATCCCTTCCTGTCTGCCGAGCGCCCCAAGATGATCGTGACTTTTGACCTTGACGTTGACGATCGACGGGGCCACGTGTAAAACCCTGGCCAACTGCTTGCCCATCTCAGCCAGATAATTCCCCAACCGTGGAGCCTGCGCCACAATGACTGTATCCAGGTTCACGAGACGCAGCCCCCGCTCCTCGAGTTTGGCGCAAACGCCTGTCAACATCTCCAAACTGTTCATATTCGCAAATCGCAAATCACTGCTGGGATAATAGCGGCCCAAATCGCCCTCTCCCATGGCTCCCAACAGCGCGTCACACACGGCATGCGTAAGCGCATCCGCATCGGAATGCCCGTCCAAGCCATGCGTATGAGGAACCTGCACGCCACCCAGGATGAGCGGCTGCCCTTCCTTTAGTTGATGAATGTCGTATCCGATGCCGACCCGCATACGTATCCTTGTCGATCCAAACGCTTAAATCAGTAAGGATACAGGAAAAAACCAATCAGTGGAAAGGGGGGATTTATAAAGATACCTGCTGACCGATTAAGAAGAGCCCGTGTGCGGCGCCTATGATCGAAATCCCGATTGAAGAATCGCTTCTCCCATGGCCAAATCTTCGGGGCGGGTTATCTTGATGTTGTCCGGACTGCCGTTGACGATGGACACGTGGTGGCCAATTTGCTCAACCAAAAAGGCGTCGTCCGTCGCTTCGACGCCCGACTGCAGGCTTGACCGATGGGCTTCCCGTAAGAGCGCGAGATTAAAGGCCTGAGGGGTTTGGGCGGACCAGAGTCGCTGCCGGTCGAGGGTGGTTTCAATCATCCCATCCGGGGTTGCCCGCTTGACCGTATCGTGGAGGGGAATTGCCACAATGGCCGCGCCACTGGTCCTGGCGCGCTCAACCACTTGTTCGACCATGGCACCCGTGACGAACGGCCGGACGGCATCGTGGACAACGACGATGTTCGTCCGTTCATCCACGGCTTGTAATCCGTTCCATACTGAATCCTGCCGGCGTGCGCCACCGCAGGTGACGCTGCTGATTTTGGAAAGGGCGAATTGAGGCAGAAGTTCTTCTTGACAATACGCCACCGAGTCCCGGGGAACAACGACAACGATTTCAGCAATCATCCGGCTCGACTCGAATACCCGGAGAGCGTGGATGAGAACCGGCACGTCACCCAATCGAAGAAACTGCTTGGGGGTCTCCTTTCCCATTCGCGTACCGGACCCTCCGGCCGGCACCACCGCGGCTACCCACTCATCCACGTGCAAAACTCAACAGGTCCCGGTCGGTTTCTTCCCGCAGACGGGTAAAGATCATCCTGCCCGCGCTCGTTTGCAATATACTCGTGACCACCACGTCGATGTTTTTACCGATACAGCGCTTGGCGTTATCAACGACCACCATGGTCCCGTCATCCAGGTATGCCACGCCCTGCCCGGCTTCCTTTCCTTCCTTCAACACGAAAACCCGCATTGTTTCACCGGGGAGAACGACCGGCTTGAGCGCGTTGGACAACTCGTTGATGTTCAGCACCTGCACGCCCTGCAATTCGGCGACCTTATTCAAGTTCAGGTCATTGGTCAAAATTTTGGCACCCAGTTTCTTGCCCAATTCCACCAACTTGGCATCCACCTCTTTGATGTTGGGGAAATCGTCCTCGACAATCTCCACCACCACGTCGTCGTTCTTTTGAATGTGATTGAGAATATCCAGTCCCCGGCGCCCCCGCGCGCGTTTCAAGGAATCAGCCGAATCGGAAATATGCTGCAATTCCTGCAAAATAAATTGAGGAATGACGAACTCTCCCTCCATGAACCCGGTTTCACACAGGTCCGCAATACGGCCGTCAATAATCACGCTGGTATCCAGTAATTTGGGTGTGCGAAATCGTCCGGTAGGCTTGACATCCGTCACGGTCGGGGGATCGCTATCGTACTCCCTGCTATAACGAACGCCCGACGTGAGGCCGAGATACGGAAAGATCAACAACGCCGCAAACGAGAGCAACTGGATGGCGGAATGCGGCGCCAGAAAAAGGGTTAAGAAAATACACATCCCCGAGAGGAGCATGCCCAAGCTGAAGCCGATCCCGCCATAGACCAGGGTCCGGACGGGAAGCGGTTCCATCAAGGCAATCTCGGCAAAGATCAGCGCCCCACTGAGCAAACCGCCGAATCCGGCACCGAGCACCGCATGGAGCATCGTCCCGTCGCCCGCAACGTATCCTGCCGTGAGCCCGAGCAGAATGCTGATGACCAAAAAGCCGGCTCGCAGAGCCATACGGTCTCCTTTTGCGTGATAGATGCCTGGACATACGTTTATTCCAGGCAGTGCCTGCCTGCGCGATCCCAACCAACCAAACAGGTATTACTCACGACTCAAAAATTGTTCCGTTGTTTCAACGTCTTCACGACTGCCGATAATCAGCGGTACACACTGGTGGGGCGTCTTGGGATGAATGGTGGAAATGCGTTCCACGCCCGTGCTTCCGAGCCCGCCGGCCTGTTCTACCACAAAACTCAACGGAGCGGCTTCATACATCAAACGCAGTTTTCCTTCGGGCTTCCGCACCTCGCCGGGGTACAGATACAGGCCGCCCTTTAACAGAATCCGATGGACGTCCGCCACGAGACACCCAGTATACCTGGCGGCATACGGGCGTCCGGTTTCCTCATCATTTTCATGAAAATAGTCTATTATTTTTACTATATTTTTTGACCACTTACATTTATTTCCTTCATTAACACTATAAATTTTTCCGCGCGCCGGGATCTGCAAGTTCGAGGCGGACAGGAAAAACTCACCCGCCACGGGATCAAGTGTAAACTGGTGAACACCCGCCCCGCACGTATACACGAGAACGGTGCCGGCACCATACAACAGATACCCGCCAGCCACCTGCTCGCAGCCCGGCTTCAGAAAACGGCCATTGAGGTCCAGGCAATGAATGGAAAAAATCGACCCGAGCGGCGCGTTTACGTCGATATTCGAGGACCCGTCCAAGGGGTCGAAAAACACCGCATATTTGCCGGCCCCTTTTGCCGCAGCCACGGGAAACGGCTCTTCCATTTCTTCGGACACCACGAGTTGCACGATCCTGCTATCCTGAAACGCCTCGACAAACAACTCGTTGGCGCGGACATCCATCTGCCGCACCTGTTCACCATGGACGTTTCTCGTATCGGTCACGCCGAGAGTGCCCGTCAGGCCCGCTTCCCGCAGGTCCCGGGCAATCTGTTTCCCGCCCGAGACAATCCGGTTCATGATGGTGAAAAACTCTTCCGCCCCGTCAGGCTGGAAACACTGTTGTTCAAAAATATGGCGGGTAAGAGAGACCATGATCGGATTCCGGAAACGAAATCATTATAGGATCTTTGCGGAAAAAGTCGAGAATCAATTCTTCGATGGAACCCATCCCTCAATCACGGCTTTGGCCGACCCGACCACCACACGGGCTTCCATCATGACGGGAACCCGTTCCGGCGTATTGGTTACCCAAATCCTGATATTGCCTTCGTTCAAAAAAATCCCCCGAAACGGCATGATCACCAACAGACGAATCGTTTCGACCTCCCCCCAAGAACCACTGATCGATTCAATGGATTCGATTTTGACCTCAACCTTGTAGTTTTTCCGGTCGTGATGAATATCCAGATACACGGAAGAACCCGGTTCAAGATTCGGCATCGTGCGTAGAAAATAGAGGCACGACAAAGGCCCGTGCGTGCCGGGAGGAACGTCATGAACCGAAGGCTTCCCGTCTTTCAGCACCGTGACCTGGTTCGCCACGCGATCAAACGTGACGGCAAACCGTTCATGGCGACCACCCTCCCGGCGCTGAAAAACCAAGCGGCTGGGGAGCATGCTCCGAAGATCGACCAGTGAATCCACGTGGTTCCTGACCGGGAAAAAAGCGGAAATGAAATCATTCGAGCGAATCGTCGTCACCAGGCGCCTGGCGGGCACCCCGTCAGCGGCAACCAACGCTTCCGTTGCCATGGTCGCATGCCCGGCGGGCATACCCCACAAGGAAATGGCATACCGAAAGTCTTCATCCGCCTGAACGGCGAGCGCAACCGGCACAAAGCCCACCCCCCACAAACATCCCAGCAGCAGGCCACCCATGCCAATCAGAAACGCTCGCCGTCGAATACATGCAATACCCATAAATTTCTCTCAACATTGTACACTACAAAAAAACAATACATCTGCCTTTTTCCCTCTATCACCCCCTCCCCTTCTGTCATCCCTGTATGTGTTCACTAATTCCCTTCGACTTCGCTGGCGCTACGCTCAGGGCAGGCGTTGACAAAATAAAGGGCTGGCCTCACCAGCATTGTCATTCTGAGCTTGTCCTGAGCGAAGCGAAGGACCTGGCGAAGAATCTCCTTGCCGTCATCCC
>JAPPLK010000017.1 GCA_028819435.1 Nitrospira sp. | reverse complement strand
TTTCGCTCCGGGACGCCTTGCCCTGCATCCCGCTATCACAATAAATCAGAGGTTCGTTTACTTGGTTGGGGACGTATGGTATTGTGTTTCAGGTTCCGCCCAAGCCATCATTGACGTGCTAACCTATGTTTCGCTCATGGATTCGATGGATTCTAACGGGGATGACCCTGTGTTTGGCGGGTTTTCTCGGGTATGTCCTCGTGCAGCAAATGCAGTCCAATCATCCTCTCCCGGTCATGACGGAACCGGTTTTTGAAACGATTGACGCCGGCATAGAAGGGTTTGCCTACCGTCAGACCAATGAAGGGCGGGTTCAGTGGGAGGTGGAAGCGCAAAGAGCCGAAAGCCGCGAGTCCGAACAGCACGTGCTGCTGAAGCAGGTTCAGGTTCGGTTGTTTGACCAGCAGGGGCAAGAGCAAGAAATGCAGTTGGAGGCTGAAGCGGGAACAATTAATACGGCCAACGGTGATTTTGATCTTCGCAACCAGGAAGACTTGATCGCGATTGAGTTGGCCAATGGATATACCATCCTGACCCCGCACGTTCACTGGGTGGACGAGGAACAGACCATCAGCACGGACAAGCCGGTGACCATACATGGTCCTGGCGTGATCATTACCGGCATTGGTTTGGTCGCGGAGTTGAAAACAGAAACGTTAGGAGTTCTTGATGATGTCCACGTTCAGATTACGTCCTGAATACCGCCCGTCAATGCTTATGGTGATTCTGGTTTGTGGTTTGGTCTCGGCATGGGCCGTCCCCGTGGCTTTTGCTGAGGAAAAAGAGCAAACCACGATTACGTCGCAGACGATGACCGTCCAGGGAAAGTCGAGGCAGACGACCTTTGAAGGAATGGTGGTCCTCACGAAAAGAGACTTCGTCATGCGAGCCAACCATATGGTTGTGACGTTTAAAAAAGGAGCGCAGGCTGGACAGCAGCCAGGGGAAGAAGGGACCGCGGGACAAGTTGACCGCATTGAAGCCAGCGGCAACGTGGTCATCGAGAAATCGGACGGGAAGGCGACGTGCGGGCGCGCGTTGTATTACAAGGATGAAGAAAAACTCGTGCTGGTGGAGTCGCCGATGGCTTGGCAAGGTGGGACCAAGGTCAAGGGAGCCCAAATGACCATGTTTTTAAAAGAAGAACGAAGTGTCGTCGAGGGCGGGTCCCACGTGGTCATCCTCGAAGAGTAGGGGCCGCCAGGCCGTGGACCATCGTTGACCCGTTACAGTCCGTCATGGAGCACTCCAGGATTTCTATCGATGAACAAGAACGTGTTTCCCAGATTTCGTTGTTCGGGGGTTCCATTGGTCACACCGGGGAGCCTGCTCGCCTTTCCGTCCAGGAATTGCGCAAAAGTTTCAAAGGACGGGATGCGGTGCGAGGTGTCTCGTTAGAAGTGAAGTCAGGAGAAATTGTTGGGTTATTGGGGCCGAATGGAGCAGGAAAAACAACGATTTTCGACATGGTGGTTGGCCTTTGTCAGCCGGATCATGGCCAGATTTTCCTAAATCACGATCCGGTCACCGACCTGCCGATGTACCAGAGGGCCCGCCTGGGCATTGGATACCTTCCGCAGGAAGCCTCCGTATTTCGCCGGTTATCCGTTCAAGATAATATTCACGCCGTCTTGGAAACCCTGGACATTTCCCGGGATGAGCGTCGAAAGCGCTTGGAGAGTTTATTGAACGAACTTGGGTTAGCCCATATTCGAAACAGCAAAGCCTTCACACTGTCCGGCGGTGAGCGTCGTCGGTTGGAAATCACGAGGGCCTTGGCGACGACTCCCCGGTTTTTGTTATTGGATGAACCATTTGCCGCAATTGATCCCATTGCGGTCGCCGACCTCCAAAAAATCATTCAGTCCCTGAAAAGAAAAAACATCGGTATCCTGACGACGGATCACAACGTGCAAGAAACGCTTTCCATAACAGATCGGGCGTATATCATTAATGAAGGAACGATCCTCGAGGCAGGCACGTCAGAAGCCATTGTCAGGAGCCCCAAGGTCAGAGAAATCTACCTAGGCGAACGTTTTCGGCTCTGAACGTTTCAATTTGGCCCGCATAGCGGCGATGGAACTCAAACTCGATCTTCGGCTCAGTCAGAAGTTGGTGATGACGCCCCAACTTCAACAAGCCATCAAGCTCTTGCAGTTATCCAGGCTGGAATTACAGCAGGTCCTCTCTCAACATATACTGGAGAATCCGATCCTTGAGGAGTTGGGTGCTGACGTGGACGAAGGAGATGCGCCAACGCCGGAAGAGGTGGTCGCGGAAGGAACGGAAGAAGCCGGAGGGAGCGTTGCGACCGTTGACCGTGACACGGGTGGCGAGATCGAACCAGGCGACGACAATGAATTTTCCGAACCGCTCTCGCCGGGGGGGTGGGAAGACTATTTTGAAAGTGATTGGCGCCCAAGGAGTGAAGAGTCCAGAACGTTCCCGGAAGGAGATTTTCCTTCTTATGACCAAACGCTGACCAAACCGGCTACGTTGGAAGATCACCTGTTGTGGCAATTGCGGCTTTCTTCCGAAGATGAAGAAGAAAAAGCTATTGGTCATATGCTCATCGGCAATCTTGATGAAGACGGGTACCTTCGAACGTCGATAGAGGAAATTGCCGAAGAAGCGCGGGTCTCCGTCGCCAAGGTGGATTCCGTGTTATCCTTGATTCAAACGTTCGATCCGATCGGGGTCGCGGCCCGGGACCTTCAGGAATGTTTATTGATTCAACTTCGCCACCTGCATAAACCCGTCGGCAACGGATTCGTGCATGACGGTACTCGCCGGGAATCACTGCTTGAACTGATTATCAAGGGCCACCTGCGCGATCTCCAGAAAAAGCGATACGCCTCCGTTGCCAAAACCGTTGGGAGATCCGTCCAGGAAATTGTGGAGGCCGTGCATATTATTGAAGGGCTGGAACCAAAACCTGGTCGCCCCTATGGTTCCGACAATAACCAGGTCATCGTGCCTGACGTGTTTGTCTTCAAGGATGAAGACGAATGGCGGGTAGTCCTCAATGACGATGGGATGCCGCGTGTGCGTCTTAACCCGTATTATACTGAGATGTTAGGAACGAAACGAGGAGATGGAGACGCCACGAAAGCGTACTTGGAGGACAAACTGCGTGGGGCGCAGTGGATTATCCGCAGTCTTGAGCAGAGGAACAAAACGATTCTGAAAGTGGTTGAAAGTTTAATCAAATTCCAGAAGGCCTTTTTGGAAAAAGGCATCCAGTACTTGAAACCGCTTGTCCTGAAGCAGGTGGCCGAAGACGTGGCCATGCATGAGTCGACTATCAGTCGGGTAACGACGAATAAATACATGTATTGTCCCCAGGGCATGTTGGAACTCAAATTTTTCTTTAACGCCGGCATTCAGCGTGCGGAACCGGGTGCTGAAGATTTATCTTCGATCACCGTTCGTGAGTTGATCCGCGAAATGGTTGGGCAGGAAAATCCAGGGAAACCCTTGAAAGATCAGGAAATTGTCTCGAGGTTACGCGCCAGGGGAATTGTCATTGCCAGGCGGACGGTTGCCAAATATCGGGCTGAACGCAACATCGCCCCGGCCAGCCAGCGGAAGCGGATGTATTGAGTCTGCCCCCCCCCTGTGCCGTCTTCCCATCCCGCCCGCTTGTTATTTGGGAACCGCTACGGTTCCTTTATCCCTTTGACAAAGGGTTGCCGTGACTGATCCTGCACCGGAACGTGCCCTGCATCTCGTGATCGTCAGTGGTTTGTCCGGTTCCGGGAAAACCCAAGCCCTGAAATGTCTGGAGGATATAGGGTTCTTCTGCGTCGACAACCTCCCTCCGGCGCTGTTCCTGTCATTTGCAGAGTTCTGCGGTCAGCGCAGTCACACGGTTCGAAAGATCGCCTTGTGTGTTGATATTCGCGAACGCGAATTCTTTTCGGATTTTTCCGAAAATCTTGAGCGGCTTCAAGCGAACGTCTCTGTCGTGGAACTGTTGTACCTGGAAGCCAATGACGTGGTCCTGACTCGTCGATTTTCCGAATCCCGCCGGCCCCATCCGCTCCTCCCCCGGCAGCCCGTGCCTGAGGGGATCCGGCTCGAACGCCAGCAGCTTGGTGAATTACGTGTCCGTGCCGACCGGGTTCTGGATACGTCGGAGTTGACCGTGCATGAACTTCGCGATTGGATAGTCCAGCAGTACGGCGACCATGAACACCGGCATTCGATGAAGATATTCGTGCTCACGTTCGGCTACAAGTTTGGCGTGCCCTATGAAGCCGACCTCGTGTTTGACGTCAGGTTTTTACACAATCCACATTTTGTTCCCGAGTTGAAGCCGTTGACGGGAAATGAACAAGACGTCCGGCAGTACGTGCTCGGGAACAAAGAGGCACAAGATTTTCTCGAACATATGAGGAATTTTCTCACCTTTCTCCTTCCCCTGTTTGAGCGAGAACGACGGAGTTATTTGACCATCGCCATTGGTTGTACGGGCGGAAGACATCGTTCCGTCGCCATTGCCAACAAGGTGGAGGAACTGTTCGGGTTGTTAGGCTATCGCGTCACCCTCAGTCACCGGGACTTGGATCGTTCGGAATATTGACGTATCGTTCACCGAGACCGGGTCCTCCTTTCCGTCCTCCCTGTCTTCTCCTTCTGTCATTCTTGCGCACGCGAGAATCCAGGATCTTTTTCTTTACGAGGACAGGAAAAGTGTAGCCGCGCCATCTCATGGCGCTTCTTGCTCTTGGCTTCTCCAAGCCGCATGAGATGCGGCAGCTACAACAACAAAAAACAACGACCCTGGATCAGCACCCTCAATCGCTGTTGTTTGACGCTCAATTGATAACAGTGTAGGGTTGAATCCCTTGTGCGGAACCCCAGGGAGTGTGCCTCCGGCGGCAGGCGAACCGTCGCCATTGACAGCCGATGACGAAACGACTCCGGAAATGGTCCGAGGTGTTCTCACGACCGCAGACTCCCGTCGGATTGGACATCGGGTCTTCCACGATCAAGCTGGTTCAGCTTGAGCAACGTGCCGGCCGGTATCGTCTCAAACGATTTCGCGTGCGTCGTCTTGGATCAACGGTTGCGGAGAAAGGGGTGAGTCGCCAATCTTCCGGACTCAAATCCGCACTCAGCAACCTGCTCCAGGAATGTGGTCTCCTCGGCAGTCCCGTGGCCATCTCCGTATCCGGACCCTCGGTGATGGTCAAGCGGATACACGTGTCCGGTGTCCGGGCAGATGCCCTTGACGAATATTTGACCTGGGAAGGTCATCAATACGTTCCGTATGCCATGAATGACGTGTATTTTGATTATTGGGTTCTGCCTCAACCTCGACCTGCCCCGAAGGAGTTGGACGTGTTGCTGGTGGCCGCCAAGCAGCAGGTGGTTGAAAGCCGAAAAACGTTGTTGGAAGAAATCGGGGTGCATCCGATCGTGTGTGACGTCGATGGCCTCGCGTTGATGAAGACGATGATGCGAACACCTCGGGCCTCCAGGGGAACGTCGTTTGCCGTTGCCAACGTGGGAGCCGGTGGAATGAACATCATCTTTGTTGCCGATGAGCAGCCTCTCGTGATCCGGGACGTCACGTTTGAAGAAACGTCATCAAGTCTGACTTC
Organism: Nitrospira sp.; assembly: GCA_028819435.1. Lineage (GTDB taxonomy): Bacteria > Nitrospirota > Nitrospiria > Nitrospirales > UBA8639 > Bin75. The sequence continues at coordinate 5,949 of JAPPLK010000017.1, read as the reverse complement.
CGGTGACGCGGTAGCCGTCGAAGACTCGGCTTGGCATGGTTCATCTCCGGCCGGGACCGATTCCCCCAAGAATCCATCGGCAATGGCGGAGATCGTCAGGGAAATCAAATGCTGTTTCGAGTCGGTCCTGGAGCGTGACTCCAAACTCAACGTGGAAAAGTTGTTTCTGTGCGGAGGGGAATCGAATGATCCACGCTTGCGAACCGGGTTGCACGCCGCGTTGGGAATTCCGACTCTCGCGTTCAATCCTTTTGAGGAAATCGAATGTTCGGCTGATCGCCGGGACCGGCTGTGGGCGTCGGCCCATCTCGGAGGGGTGGCCGTCGGGTTGGCCCTTCATCAGGACAACCATGGTTAGCATTAATTTATTGAAAGACCAACGAGACGATGAACGCCTGGCGCGTAAGCGCGCCAGGCTGGAGTTGTTTGCGGGGGTCTGCGTCATAGCGAGCGTCTGTGCGTTTTGGGGATGGGTCGCTATCGATGTCACCCAGTCAACGCAACGGCTGGAACGGAAAATACAAGCCAAACAGTCCCGTGTCGCGTTGTTGCAAACAACCCGGCAGGAGGTTCTGGCGCTGGAAGAACAACGACAAGTCATGACAGCCCGACAGGAAAGAGTCACTGCCCTGACGAGTGAATTGAATAGCCCCATTCGCCTGCTGTCGGTCATCAGCAGGGTGGTTGATCCACTGGACGTGTGGTTGCTGCACCTTCAGGCAAAGGATGAAAAGATCACGTTGTCAGGTGTGGCCCGGTCCCTCCGGGACGTGTTGAAACTCGCAAAGGAGTTTGAAAAAGGGCTTGGGGCGGTCGACGTCGTTGGCGCCGGGCCTCACGCGCAACTGCCGGACCTCTTTCAATTTTCCATGAACGTATGGATGGGCTCGCCGGATCATGGTGGAACGAATTCTTGATTGGCTGGAAGACACGCCCAAGAGCCATAAGGCCATGCTCTTGTTGCTCTGCGCAGGGTTGACGTCGATCATCCTGTTTCAATTCGTCGTGGAGCCTCAACGGGAACGCGCCCTGGCGTTGCAACAAACCCTTCGATCCCTCGACCACCAACTTGCAACGTCAAAACCGGATCGAAAATTAGCCACGCTCAAAAAGGAAATTGATAGCCTGACAAGCCGGCTCACGATTGAGCAGAAACTCTTGACAACCACCATGGATCATAGGCTCGCGGGTATCATGGGCACAGCGCAATCGGTTGGCGTGGCACTCAGGTCCTGGGAGTCCGAAGAGCCCGCCCCACTACCGGAAACGGACCTGCATCGTGTCACGCTTCGGCTCCGGGCCGAGGGAAGGTATCATGCGCTGGCCCACTTTCTCGAAGAACTTCAAACGTTCCCGAACACGTTGTCGTTGACGTCGCTGGACTTTCACGTAAGGGAAGGGAGTGAGGAAAGCCCGGACCGACCGATTCAAGCTTCCTTTGAGTTGATGGGCTTCCAGGTGACCGTGGAAGGGTAGAGAGTGAAATGATTGCGGATTATGGATTTTGGATTGTGGATTGGAAAATTATAAAAATCCACAATTCACAATCAAAAATCCAAAATATATTTGCGGATAGAGGCGCAACCTCATGATGCGCGTTGTTTTAGTGCTCATGTGCTTCCTGTGCGGGAGCGTTGCCGGAGTTCAGGCAGGACCTGATGAGCAGGTGGCGGCGAACACACGGGAGTCTTTAGCCTCGTTCAGTTATCGCTCGGATCACTATCGCGATCCTTTCGTTCCTCCGGCAGTCGTGACCCGAACACCGGAAGGGTCTGCCGCGCAGGCAGTAGACGTAAATCCCCAAACCGTGAGGGTCGTGGGAATGATGTCATCCGCTCAAGGTCATTGGGCCGTGTTGGAATTCGACGGCGGGGAGCGACTCATCGTCGTGCCGGGACAAATCATTTCCGCGTATTCCCAAATCGTGGAACGCATCACGGAGCAGGGAGTGACTCTTTCGGCGATAGGGGAGACAAGGGCTCAAGGGGAGACAACGTATTGGTTGGACCAGGAACCGGACGCCGGAGCCCCGCGTTCCGGTGGGAATTCCTGAACGCTCAGATGGATAAGGTGTAACATGTTGCGGTATTTGAATGCCGGTGAATCCCATGGCAAGGGATTGATGGCCGTGTTGGAAGGAGTCCCGGCCGGGCTTCCGCTCACCGCGGAAATGATCAATCAGGATCTGGCAAGGAGGCAGGGCGGGTATGGTCGCGGAGGCCGGATGCGAATTGAGAAGGATCAGGTGGAGTTTTATTGCGGCGTCCGAAAAGGGAAAACGTTGGGCAATCCGTTGGGCCTCCTGGTGCGCAACCGGGATTGGGAAAATTGGCAGGAGATCATGGCCGCTGAACCGGGACCCCCATCGGAAGAACGCGTCGTCACCCGCCCGCGACCAGGGCATGCCGATTTGGTGGGGGCTATCAAATACGGCCATCGGGACATTCGCAACGTGCTCGAAAAGGCCAGTGCGAGAGAAACGGCTATCCGGGTGGCTCTCGGCGGCGTGGCCAAGGCCCTCTTGTCGCAATTTGACATGCGGGTGGTCAGTTATACGACCCGCATCGGCTCCGTGGCGATTTCGCCGGTGGACGATCCTCTGGCAGCGTATGAACGGGCTGAGCAGTCTCAGGTCCGGTGTCCCGATCCCGAAGCGAATGAAAAAATGATCGAGCAAATTCAATCGGCGAAACGGAACGGTGACTCATTGGGTGGCATTTTCGAGGTGGTCGTGACCAATCCTCCGATCGGGTTGGGCAGTTACGCGCAGTGGGACCGGCGTCTCAGCGCACGGTTGGCCATGGCGGCCATGAGTATCCAGGCCATGAAAGGCGTGGAAATCGGCATGGGGTTCGAGTCCGCGCGTCGCTTGGGATCTGAAGTGCATGACGATATTTATCCCAGTGAAATCAAGCCCGGCTTTGCTCGAAAGACCAATCATGCCGGTGGATTGGAAGGCGGCATGACGAACGGACAACCCATTGTCGTGCGGGTTGCCATGAAACCGATTGCCACCCTGTATCAACCGAAGAATAGTGTGGATATTCAAACGAAAGAACCCTTTGAAGCCACGGTGGAACGTTCTGACATCTGTACGGTCCCCGCGGCTGGCGTGGTAGGGGAAGCCGTCATTGCCTATGAAATGGCGAATGCCATGCTGGAAAAGTTCAGCGGCGACAGCTTGGATGAGATGAAACGGAATTTCGACGCCTACCAGGAATACGTGAAGAATTTTTAGCCTCTTGACCCAACTTCAACCAATGGTATCGTTCAACCGGAAAAGCCGGGTGCCGGGCTGCTCATGACTCGCTCTCATGAAATCGTCAAAGTTGGTCTCGGCAAGCGAAGCTACGACATCGTGATCGCTCCCGGCAGCCTTCACCGAACGGGGAAGTATTTGCAGGCCTTGGGACTGTCCGGGAAAGTCGGTGTTGTGACCAATCCGGCGCTGGCGCGTTTGTATGGGGCATCGCTCAAACAGGCGCTTGTCAAAGCGGGTTTCACCTGTCACCTGATCAGCATTCCGGAAGGTGAGCGGACCAAAACGCTTCGGTGGGCCTCGTACATCGTCGATGAACTGGTCAAGCATCGGTTCGAACGCCGGTCAGCGCTCGTGGCGTTGGGTGGAGGTGTCATTGGCGATATGACGGGCTTTGCCGCGTCGATGTATCTTCGAGGCATCCCTTTCATTCAAGTGGCGACCACGCTGGTGGCCCAGGTGGATTCCAGCGTGGGCGGGAAAACCGGGGTCAACCATCCCTCGGGGAAGAACCTGATCGGCACGTTTTACCAGCCGGCGCTCGTGGTGTCCGATACGAATACGTTACGAACCCTGCCCAGGCGTGAATGGGTAGCCGGGTTGGCCGAAGTGATTAAGTACGGGGTCATTTCCGATAGAAAATTTTTCGCGTTTTTGGAAGATCGAATGGAACGCATTCTCGATATGCGGGAAACGGACGTCCAAACGGTCGTGAAGCGTTGTTGTGAGATCAAGGCGAAGGTGGTGGGCAAGGATGAACGGGAATCGGGTCTGCGCCGCATTTTGAATTATGGCCACACGATCGGGCACGCGTTGGAGTCCCTGAGCCGGTACAGAAAATATATCCACGGCGAAGCCGTGGGCATCGGTATGGTGCATGAAGCCCTCTTGGCCCATCATTTGAAATTGTGTTCATCGTCCGTGGTAGACAGGCAACGGACCCTGATACAAAGAACGGGCCTGCCCGTGCGCATGCCGGCCCACAGTTTTTTGAAATTCTGGGGGGCCATGGGCCATGATAAAAAAGTGGCGGGTGGAACCATCCATTGCGTGCTGCCCCGGTCGATCGGGAACGTTCAAGTCCTACCGCTGGACCCACGCGCCGTGAGGCAGTGGCATGCGCAACTCAGGTGAGCAAGTCATTCTTGTATGTGTTCAGTAATTTGTTGACAACATGGTCAGCCTGACTAGGGAGAGCAGGTCCTTTCCCTCCCCTTTGTAAGGGGAGGCCAGGTGGGGTAGAGCCATAGATCCACTAGGCGCGATCCCGAACGAGCAAACGCGTTCGACCTACTCCGGGTCCATCTCTACCTCCCCTCACCCCTCCTTACAAAGGAGGGGAAGGAAAAAGAGGGAGACTTGGGGATTATTGAGATGACTGCAACAAAGAAACCTTCGGTAAAAAAAGCTCCCAGGCGGTCCAAGCCGGACGTCAAGGCCGTCCTTCGCGAAAGAACGCGGGAAGTCGAAATGTTGTACCGAATTAGTGAGTCGATCAGCAGCACGCTCGACTTGGAAGCCGTGCTCAAACAGATCGTCGAGGTTGTGGTCGAAGTGACGAAAGCCGACTCCTGTTTATTGTACCTCGTCTCGGAGAATCGGGATGAACTCGTCTTGCGATCATCCAAGAATCCCCATCCCAAACTCATCGGCCGGATTTCCGTGGGGTTGGGAGAAGGGATTACGGGCTGGGTGGCCCAGGAAAGGGTGCCGGTGGTCATTTCTCGTCACGCGAGCGATGATCCGCGGTTTAAGTTGTTTCATAATCTGCCGGAAGACCGGTACCAGGCGTTTGTGTCGCTTCCGGTCGTCACCAAAAGCAACGTCATCGGGGTCATTAACGTGCAACACAAACGGGCGAGGAGGTATCAGGACGCCGAACTGGCGCTGCTGTCGACCATTGCCAACCAGGTCGGGGGCGCCATTGAAAACGCCCGCTTGTATGATGAGATGAAGCGGCAAACGCGACAACTGGATACCCTGTCCCAGGTATCGGAAACCGTGGCCTCCAATCGCGTGATCGAAGAAATGCTGCAATTGATTGTGACGACGACGGCGCAGATGATGGATTCGACGATCTGTTCGCTCATGTTGGTTGACGAAGAGAGCCAGCGGTTGCACATTGCGGCGACCCAAAGCCTGAGCGAGGCGTATCGCCGGAAACCTCCGCTCAAGATCGGCCAGAGCATCAGCGGGCGCGTGGTCAAGGAACAACGGCCGATCTACGTGTCCGACGTGAAGAAGGAGAAAGAGTTCTTTTACCGGGACCTGGCCAAACGGGAGTCGTTGTGCTCGCTCTTGTCGGTGCCCATGATGAGCAAGGAAAAGGTGATCGGCGTGCTCAATGCCTACACCTCCACGTTGCATGCATTTGACGACAAGGAAATCAAAATCATGCAGGCCATTGCCAATCAGGCGGCGGTGGCCATCGAGCATACGCGCCTCGTGGAAAAATCATTTGAAATGCAGGAAGCCCTGACCGTCAGGAAACTTGTCGAACGAGCCAAGGGGTACCTCATGCATTCCCGCAAACTATCGGAAGCCGATGCGTTCAGGTTGCTTCAACGTCAAAGTATGAACATGCGAAAATCCATGCGGGAGATTGCCGAAGCCATCATCCTGGCCGGAGAATTGGAAGGTGGACCCATGAACCGGTAGTGAGCATCCACCAGCGGTCCATCCTGTTCTCT
>JAPPLK010000086.1 GCA_028819435.1 Nitrospira sp. | reverse complement strand
TTTCCGTGGACGTCGCCGTTGCCAAAATAGAGTTCATGGGCGAGTTCGTTGGTGGGACGGTCATCTTCGGCGAGGCTAACGCGGAGCCGCTACTGGGTGTAACGGCGTTGGAGTCCGTCGGCATCGAGGTAGACCCTCTGAACCAGCGGTTAAAGCGGCTACCAGCCGTGCGGCTGAAAGGGCTGGTGGGCCTGCAATGAATAGAGCGTGGCCATGGTGTCCCTTGGGAGAAGTCACAATACGAGGGTCCGTCTGGAGCCCTCGCGCTGATCCACGCCCATTGATACATTACGTTGACGTGTCGGCTGTTTCGCGTGACGAACTCAGAATAGTCAATGACGTGGAGCATTCAGCGGCCAATGCTCCAAGCCGCGCGCGCAAAATAGTAAAGGCCGGCGATACTATCTTCGCCACTGTCCGCCCCTCTCTGCGGCGGATTGCCCAAATACCGCCATCGCTCGATGGGGAGATTGTATCAACCGCTTTCTGCGTTCTTCGACCAAACCGTTCTGTAATTCACCCAGACTTCCTCTATTTCGCCATGCAGCTTGATGACGTGACCGGTGGCATTGCTTCTATGGAAACGGGAGCAAGTTACCCAGCGGTCCGAGACACCGACGTTCTGAATCAGGCAATCCCTCTACCACCTCTCTCAAACCAGCACGAGATAGCTACTGCATTAAATCTTGTGCGTTCCGCTGTTCTCGTCCAAAAGAGATGTGAAGATGCTGCCATAGGCCTCAAACGCGCCACGATGAGATCGCTGTTTGCACACGGTCTACGAGGCGAAGCGCAGAAAGAAACCGAGATTGGGCAGGTGCCGGAGAGTTGGGTATTAGCCCCTTGCGACCAGATTTTCAGACTAACCAGTGGAAAGAAGCGGCCAAGTAGCTTGTCTGATCACCTGAATGATGAAACGTCCTTTCCGGTTCTTGGCGGAAACGGTGTAATGGGGTTCACCGACGAGTGGTTTCTGGATGTTTCTCAGGCTCTTATCATTGGACGCGTCGGCGAGTACTGCGGGGCAGTACATATTGCATCCGGTAAAGTTTGGGTGACTGATAATGCGCTCTATACGAAGGAGTGGCTTAACCACAAGGCAGATGTAGCGTTTGTCGCGGCTTTTCTCGAATACTACGATCTCAACCGATTCAAGCGAATGGCGGGGCAACCGCTGGTAACACAAGGTGTTATCAATGAACACAGAGTTCCGCTACCACATATTGAGGAGCAGCGTGAAATTGTGGCCATCCTTGACGCCATCGACCGCAAGATCGATCTGCACCGCAGGAGGCGTGTCGTGTTGGAGCAGCTCTTCAAAACGCTCCTGCACAAACTGATGACAGGCGAAATCCGCGTCGCCGATCTCGACCTCTCGGCACTCAATGGCACCGAGGGAAATATAGACGTAAACGAGGTAAACGCATGAAATTCAAGAGTGCCACGATCAAGGACTTCAAGCGATTTACAAATTTGACCGTTCGGGGTATCCCCGAAACGGCTCGTCTCATCATGCTGGCCGGACCAAACGGGTGTGGCAAGTCGTCTTTTTTCGATGCGCTCCATACTTGGCGCGATTCAAGGTCAAGTCGTGGATTAAATTGGGATGCCGATTACCATGTGAAAGGCTATTCACAGAACATGGCGAATCCGAACTGGAATGAACAGGTCCAGGTAGAATTCTACGATTATGTTCCAGAGAATCCACAACACAATAGGAAGATTTTCTACATTAGATCTGCATACAGAAATGATCCGGAATTCCAGATAAATCAGCTCCGTAGAACTGGTGATCTACTTGATGAGATCCGCATTCATCGGATGATTGACAACGATGCTGCGGTCAGCAGAAATTATCAAAGATTAGTGGGCAATGCGGTTGAGGCCGTCTTCGAGCGAGGGAACAGTTCAACTACGCTTGGTGCGTTTCGAGACCAAGTTACAGAAGAGATTCGAACCCCCTTCCGTAAGCTGTTCCCAGATGTGGAATTTAACAGTCTGGGAAATCCTATGACAGATGGCACTTTCCGCTTCACGAAAGGAACCAGTGCCCGCTTCTCATTCAAAAACTTATCTGGCGGAGAGAAGTCAGTGTTCGACTTAGTTCTCGATTTGGTCGTCGCACGGCACAGTTACGACAATACCGTGTTCTGCATCGACGAGCCTGAGTCACACATGAACGCGCGCCTTCAGGCGGAGCTTCTATCAGTGCTTTATGATCTCATTCCGAAAAACTGCCAATTGATGCTGGCGACTCACTCTATTGGCATGATGCGTCAGGCTCGGGACATCGAAGCCGAGAACTCCGGAAGCGTACTGTTCTTAGATTTTGAGGATTATGATTTTGATAAGACTCAAATTATCAAACCGACGAAGCTGGATCGAAAATTCTGGAAGAAAGCTTACAGTGTCGCGCTCGACGACTTGGCTGCGTTGGTCGCGCCTGAGCGAGTGGTTATCTGTGAAGGGCAGCCGATGATCAATCAGCCTGTTGCGAACCACTCCCATGATGCGAAATGCTACGAGCGCATATTCGAGGATGAATTCCCGGAAACGCGTTTTGTGTCTATGGGTAATGATCGAGAAATTATTGGCGACAAACGGGGCCTAGCAGAGGCACTTCTTTCGATAGTTGATGGTTTGGAGGTCGTGCGTCTCATCGACCGCGACGATCTAACCAAAGGAAAAAGCGCTGAACTGGGAAGGGGTGGTATCAGGGTTTTGTCAAGGCGTAATCTAGAATCGTATCTGTTCGACGATGAAGTTCTCAAAGCACTTGCCTTGTCAGTCGATAAGACAGATAAGATGGAAGAGCTTCTCGCGAAAAAGGGACACATCCGCTCCACTAGGACCGACGATGCCAAAGACGATCTGAAACCCGCAAGTGGAGAGATTTACGTGGCGTGTAAGAAAATCCTGGACCTTACCCAATGTGGAAATACAACAGAGGAGTTTATGCAAGAAACACTTGCGCCGCTCATCAAACCTGGAATGGCCGTGTACGACGAACTGAAGATCGACATCTTCGGCCCACGAGAGAATTCATGATGGCAATGAAAAGCATAAACGAATCATGTAGCAGACTCACCGCGTTTGATGAACTTATGGCGCTGTGCAAACTGGTTAACGGCGCTATCCGCGTCGCCGCTCTTTCTTTTGCCTCTTGCGCCTTTACGCATGGCTTGCTGTCACAATAAGAAGAAAGACAAAAAATGAGGAATAGAAAGGATGGAACTCCAAGAATTGAAGGTAAACTTGGTGCTGCGAGTGAGAGCAACGACCAAACTTCATTGCGCCGAGAATTACCTAGTCCCCAAGACCTGATGCGATTTCGTCATCCGGACCTTTTCTCTGACACGCGAATCGATGATATTCCCCGGCTCCCGAAGACGGAGTTTGAATATCATCTGGATACGCTAACCAGTCGCAAACAGGAATATCAGTTCGAGCATTTTTGCCGAAAGCTCGCAGAAAAGGAAATCTGCCCAAATCTTCGGGTTCAGACGGGCCCCACGGGTGGCGGTGACAGTAAGGTTGATTCCGAAACCTATCCGGTCGCCGAGGAGATCGCTGAGCGGTGGTGGATCGGTTCGTCATCGGCTGGAGCCGAGCGGTGGGCCTTTGCCTTTAGCGCCAAGAAGGACTGGAAATCCAAGGTCAAGGCCGATGTAAAGAATATCCTATCCACTGGACGCGATTACAAGCTAATCTACTTTTTTACAAACCAATTTGTGAGCGATAAGGCGCGGTCAACCCATGAAGATAAACTCTTAAAGGATGCGGGAATCCCCGTACACATCATAGATCGCGCTTGGATTGTGGAGAAAGTTTACGAGGCCGACCATCGACATATAGAGACTTACTTTGCGGCGTTGGGTATCGAAAATGTGCAGAGAGAGAGGACAACGCGAACTGGCCCTCGTGACACTGCGAGACTCCAAGAGCTTGAGGAATTGGACCAACAGGTCGCCGATCCATCACGCTATCACAGTGCGCGTTATCAGTTGGTTGAAGACTGTCTGCGTAGTGCGATTTTGGCCAGGAGTCTGGAGCGCCCACGCAGTGAGGTGGAGAGTCGTTTTGCACAGGCAGACCGACTGGCCCTAGATGCAAACTCTAACCGGCAGCGATTACGTATTGCCTACAATCGTGCTTGGACAGCTTTCTGGTGGTACGGGGATTATACCGAATTCGGTCAATTCTATGAAAACGTTGAACAGCGAGCCGAAAAGTCAGTTCAAGCTTCCGATGTTGAGCTTCTTCTGAATCTTTGGATGCTCTTACTGCCTTCGATGGCTGCGAGTCGGATAGAAACCCAAGATGCCAAAATCGAATCCCGCTCGCAACGCTTGGCCACGATGTTAGAGGCTATGGTGGCTGATACCGCACGATTTAACAACGCTCTACAGGCACGTACGAGCCTGATATTGATGCGAACCGTCCGAGCCTACCATTCCCGCAGATTTGATGAAGTAGAAGATGGTTGGCGTGACTTGGCAGAAGTCGTTGACCAGTCTGAAGGCCTGGGTGCGTATTCTCTAGAGCGTCTATTCGGCCTAGTTAGAGAACTTGGTGAATACGTCGATGGTTCTGCGTTTGACGCACTCTACGATAAGTTGGCAAATGCCATGAAAAAGCGACGTAGTGACGGCGAAGCAGGCGTGGCCTATCTCAACCGGGCCAAGCAAAAGATTGGGCAAGAAAAGCCCTATGAAGCAATCCAATGGTTCGGCCGAGCCGAGGAGCTATTAATTAAAGATGAGTATCGCGGAAAGCTTGTGGTGGCGCTGATTGGAGTTAGTTCTGCCTTTGAACAAGTAGGACTCCTGTGGGCTGCCCGTAATAAGGCGTTGGCTGCGGCTGATCGAACCTTGGAGTCGTTCTTCAAAGAGGGAAAGATAATTTCTCAAGCAATGACTGCTCTCAATCGACTGGTATGGATAGAGCTGAGGCTAGGACGTATTCCTCACATCCTAGACGCGATAAATCTTGCACGTTCTGTCGCCTCAAATCTGAACGTATCTGAGGATCAACAGGAAGCCTATGCCGAAGAACTACAGATGCAGGAGTTGGTGCTTGGCATTCACCTTCTAAATCTTCCGTTGACAGCACTTTCCAGTGCAACGCGTCTGCCTAGCATATTACAACGGCTAGGATTTGAATCCGCCCGGATGGCGATGCTGTTCGTCCTTGGTCATGAACAGGTTCTGCGTAAAGAAGGATATATCCCGGTGGAAGAAGATGCGGAGGCCGTGCAGACCATTTTTATGCAGTGGCAAGAACAACCAGCGGCCAAAGATATTTCCTCTCTGCCGGTGTTGGTAGACGGGAAGGCCAGTGTTCTGAAGTCGACTATCCTCGGATCGGAAATTGTTGTTGAGACGCCCAATAACGAGACTTCTTTCGGTGTTGCCGAATCCCTTCTCGGTGCGTTGGAGGCATTTTTGTCTACGAGTGATGAACAGGGTGTGTTTCCGTATCGTGAGCAGATGACCATTGTCATCACCGAGTCCGCTCAACTAGAGGGTACTCCCCAGACTCAGTGCCCCGATAGTGACAGCAGTCGCGTCGAAATCCAGCATCCGGCGGAGCTTGGGTTTCCAACTGGTTCTGATAGACAGAACTTTATGAAGTGGCTTCAAGAGAGTGTAGTGCAGGTCATGTGTCGGATGTTGATGATGCGAGACGCGGATGCTTGGCTTGAGCAGGTAGCCAATAGGGAACGCGGTTTCTCTCGGGCCTTGACTCTTGGTGACGCCCTAACACTGAACAGAAACGTCTTTGGAGAAAGATCTCGGATACGTTTGACGGACTGGCTGGAGCAGGATGATGAGAGCTACCCACTACTCCGTAACAAGCCGTGGCGTACAGTAAAGGCCAGCGCGCCGAAGGAGCCTCCAAAGTTTGCAACTGAACCGCCGCCCAAGGAACTGCCCGACAGAGAAAAACTGAAACATACAGACCGTCGCATCTTGTCACCGATAGACATTCCTTTGTGGGATCGGGCGAAATGGCGAGGAACTCTTTTTGTCTGGAACCCCGATGGACCACCAATCCTCGCCATCGGATTTGAAGACGGCGAAGCTGGTCAAGCCATCTTTGGTATATGGAAGGAGCGATGGGGCGATATAGATGAAGACGATGATCTCAGGGTGGCAATCATCACTGGCCTATCTAAGCGGAACCCTGCTGAGTACGCGGTTGTTGTGGGACCGAATTTGCGATATGTGCCGGAAGGCGAAAAGAAACTCGTTCTGTATGTATCGAGGATACATCGAATGACTCCAGACAACTCAAGAAATCTAGAAAACTTTCTCCAATTCTACAATAGGACGGGGTACTTTTTTCTCGCGCCGGCTCAGATTAATACAGATGGTAAGCTTCTTCAGATGCCAGCACGTGAACTCGCTCTCCTCAAACGAAAACTCTACGTCCGTCAGGCTTGGCAGATTGGAGAGAACGATCCTGACATCGCCGTCTTCGACAAAGATGATGAGCCTATTGTTCCTGAAGGAGTGACAGATCCTCCTGTCAACACTGTCCTGAGGCGAATACGGTCTTCTGGACTGTAATGAAACGGCGCAACTCATGAATCAGCGGAGATGGCTGTGCGTCGACTGCCGTAAATCATGCTTTGGATGACTTGGTATATTGCTGGATGGTACGCTTGACTACTGCTCATAAGGACTTTGGTCTCGATGAAGGTGGAGGTGATCAATGCCCGACAAATTAATCAACAAAGACCCTGAAATCCTTGGCGGAACTCCGGTGTTTTCTGGAACCCGGGTCCCCATACGTATCCTGATCGAGTATTTGGAAGCCGGCGATCGGCTTGATGATTTCCTGGAAAACTACCCCACGGTATCTCGTAACCAGGTAATCGAGGTACTCAAACGAGCAAAAGCCGTGCTTGCCAGGAACTCAAATGAAGCTGCTGTTTGACGAGTCCATCCCCAGGCAACTGGGTGCACACTTCTCCGATCGTTTTGAAATACAGACGGCCCAACAAATGGGTTGGGCAGGCAGCAAGAATGGTGATCTGTTACGACTGGCTGCTTCCCATGGGTTCAATGCATTGATCACGGCCGACCAAGGCATTGAATACCAACAGAACCTTGAAGATCTACCGATACCGGTCGTCGTGATGATCGCTTCCAGAACCCGAATACAGGAACTGCAGCCGCTTGTCCATCGAGTGGTCGATGTTGTTACGGGGAATATGCAAAAACGCGTGTATCGCGTGACGGAATAGCTCGCTACCGTGTCGCTGTATATGGACGGAAATGCCTCGCTAACTACTGCAGTGCCGGAGAGCACACCCGCGCAGGAGGTGAGAAGTGTTCAAGGAACATGAACAGATCGTGCTTACAGCGGAAGTTTTTGGTGATGATGGGGAAGAACTGAAACCGGGTGATGTGGGCACCATCATCCACGCCCATCCAGATAAAGAAGCCTTTATGGTGGAGTTTATGTCTCTGGATGGCGGCACGGTGGCTATCGCGACTGTGTTGCCCGCACAGGTGCGTCCTGTGACGGGTGCTGACCTCACACATGCTCGAACGGTAACGGCGGCTCTCTAAGAGACACGCGGTGGAGATTGTAGGGCGGCGTTTAGTCAGGTCAAGGGATGCGCGGCTCACATCAGCACTTCGAATGCGTTCTGGCGATTGCGACCGTATCGGAAGACGGCAAAGTCTTTGTCGAATGAAATGACGCGCGAGATGCCGAGTCGCTCCATGAGCGCGAAGGAGGTGCGATCGACGAGGGAAAAGCTTTGGTCGGGAAAGCGTTCGCCGATTGCCCATGCGGCTTCAAGGTCTGCACTGGTTGTTTGTTCGATGGTTGCGACACCACTTCGCAGGCCATCCCAAAAAACTTCCGCGGCACGGGCGGAGATAACATGGTGGATGAGACGCCAAGTCTCGACCAGCACGTGGTCGCTCGTGACAAGCTGTTCGTCCGTTGCTAGAAGCCGCTTCGCACGGCTGTTGTGTCGGTCACCGCGATGAACTGCTGCATACCAAGCCGAACTGTCCACGAAGATACTCATGATGCCGCGGAATGGCGGAGTTTCCCGGCGACCGTGGCTTCCCCGATCATTCGATCTTTCTCCGAAGCGATATCAGATTTTCCCGACGTACCAAGATCGAAGATGATGGAACGGTCAATGCTTCGTGGGGACTCAGCCAAATCCCGGTCGATCAGTCGGCGCATATATTCGGCGAATGAAACGCCAAGCGCAGCAGCGCGCGCACGGATTCGTGTGTGTAGCTCAGAATCGAGTGATATCTGCGTTCTAACCATCATTATGGCACCATCATACTGTTGCCTTAATGGTGCGTCAAGGTATCTCCGGGTGTTCATGGAGGACACGTCGTGAGCGATCTCAAGATTAGCGAAGCTGCTTCGGTTCAGTTTCCCATGGTTCGTCACGCGGCGGAGATTGGCTGGACGCCGCTTCCGCCGGAAACGGCGATGCATAAGCGTGGTGGCGAGGCCGGCATGCTGTTCAGGGATGAACTCGAAGGAGCGCTTGGACGATTCAATCCCTGGATGACGGACGACGTCATCCGCTCAGTGTTCGAGAGGATTGAGGCGATCCCTCCGACCATCGAGGGGAATCGGGAGATGCTGGCCTGGTTGCACGGCGAGCGGCAATGGTACGACGAGGATGAACAGCGTCATCGGCGCGTCCGACTCGTCGATTTTGAAACGTCGAATGCCAACGTCTTTCACGTCACCTGGGAGTGGAAACTCAGGCCCTCGGCCCGTAAGGGGAACCGGGCGGACGTGATGTTCGTGATCAACGGTGTGCCGGTTGCCATTGTTGAGCACAAGAGCCCCAAGGATGCCGATGCCATCGAGCGGGCCGTCATGCAACTGCGGCGCTATGAGATCGAGACCCCCGAGTTGATCGCCTCACCGCAACTCTTCAACGTCACGCACCTGATCGAATACTGGTACGGCGTTACCTGGAATGCTTCGCGCCGGCACATGGCGCGCTGGAAGGAACGGCCCGAGGAAAGCTACCGGTTCGCCGTCCAGTCGTTCTTCGAGCCTACCGATTTTCTGCGCACGTTACGGGACTGGATTCTCTTCTACGTCGAGGACGGTGAGACGCGAAAGTCGGTGCTCCGGCAGCATCAGCGTCGTGCGATCGACCGTATTGTGGAACGCTGCTCCGAGCCGGCGAAGCGCCGCGGGCTCATCTGGCATACGCAGGGTTCCGGCAAGACCTTTACGTTGCTCACGGCCGCGCGACTGATCCTTGAGCGCGATGAACAGTTTCATACGCCGACGGTCGTGGTGGTCGTGGACCGGACCGAGCTTGAGGGACAACTCAAGGGTTGGGTCGAGAGGCTGCTCGGCGAGATGCAGCAACAGGACATCGCGGTCTGGCGGGCCGGTTCCAAAGCCGAACTTCGGAATTTGTTTGAAACCGGCAAGCGCGGCCTGATCCTTTCGATGATTCACAAGTTCGAGGGCATCGAGAAGAATGCCAATACCCGGGACAACGTCTACGTGTTCATCGACGAGGCACACAGGTCGGTGGCCAAGGATCTGGGCACGTACCTGATGGCGGCCTTGCCCAACGCGACGATCATCGGGTTCACCGGCACGCCCATCGACAAGACGGCCCAGGGCGAAGGCACGTTCAAGATCTTCGGTACGGACGACGAACCGGGCTATCTCGACAAGTACACCATCGCCGAGTCGATCGAGGACGAGACAACGCTGCCGATTCGTCACATGATGGCTCCGAGCGAGATGACGGTACCGGCGGACCGGCTCGACAAGGAGTTTTTCGCCCTGGCTGAATTCGAGGGTGTCACGGACGTTGATGAACTCAATACAGTCCTTGATCGAGCCGTTGGCCTGCGCACGTTCCTCACTGCTGATGATCGGATCGAGAAGGTTGCGGCGTTTGTGGCCGAACACTTCAGGGAGAACGTGGACCGGCTCGGCTATAAGGCGTTCCTGGTCGGCGTGAACCGGGAAGCCTGCGCCAAGTACAAGCGCGCGCTCGACAGGCTGTTGCCACCCGATTGGACCGCGCCGGTCTACACGGAAAACGTCAACGACGTGGTGGAGCGTCCGCTGGTCGCCGACCTTCAGCTTTCCCCTGAACGCGAGGCGGACGTGCGTCTCCTGTTCAAGCGGGCAGGTGAGAATCCGAAAATCCTCATTGTCACCGATAAGCTGCTGACGGGCTATGACGCGCCCCTTCTGTATTGCATGTATCTCGACAAGCCGATGCGCGATCACGTGCTCTTGCAGGCGATTGCGCGCGTGAACCGCCCTTACGTGGATGCAACCGGCACCCGCAAACGCATCGGTCTCGTGGTCGATTTTGTCGGCGTGTTACGCGAGTTGAGGAAGGCTCTCCGGTTTGATTCCACGGATGTCAGTGGCGTGATCGAAGACCTTGATCTGCTTCTGGCTGATTTTTTAGACCGGATCGAGCAGGCGAGAACGGACTACCTTGTTGGAGAGGGGAGTGACGCCGCGGACGAGCACCTCGAAGATCTCATCTACAGGCGGTTTCTGGACCCGGAGCCGCGCAAGGCGTTCTTTGAGACTTACAAGGAAATCGAGGCGCTTTGGGAAATTCTCTCGCCTTCGCCGGAACTTCGCGATCATATCACGACGTACAAGCAACTTGCGCAACTCTACGCAGCCGTTCGGAACGCCTATACAAGCAAGGTCAACTACGTGATTGATCTCGCCAACAAGACGCGCTCGCTGATTCAGGATGGCGCCGTTCAGCAAGGCCTCGGCTACCTGACGAAAACCGTGACGTTCGACGTCAACACCCTCGAAGCGCTTCGAGGGGAATCAGGGTCCGACGAGGCCAAGGTCTTCAACCTTGTACGCGGCCTGCACCGGGAGGTCGAGGACAATCGGGATTCGGCATCCGTGCTCCGACCACTCAAGGATCGCGCGGAGCAAGTTCTGAAAGATCTTGAGGAACGCAAAACGACGGGGCTCGCGGCGATGGACCTGCTCGCCGACGTTGCCAGTGAAAAGGAAGCGGCTGCCAAGGCGGCGAAGGAAAGTGGTCTCTCGCCGCGTGCGTTCGGCGTTTACTGGACGTTGAAGCATGATCCGGGTCTTGAAACAGCCTGCATCGCGGCCATGGATTTGGCAAAGGAAGCAGAAGACCTTCATGCGCGCTTCCCCAATGCCGCCGTCAACCCCGACGAGCAACGGCGCCTGCGCATGGTGCTCTATCGTCTGCTTCTGCGACTGGACAAGGAAGAACGAAGCCGCGTCGTGAAGCTCATCCTCTCCATTCTTCTGGACGGAGGTGTCGATGCGGACGAATGACAAACGGCATGAGGCCGTTCGCAACCGCGTTGCATACTGGGCGCAACGCCTGAACGTCCGTCCACGGTTGGTTCGCGTCCGGCATATGACCCGGAAGTGGGGCTCGTGTTCCACGTCGGGTATCGTGACCCTGGCATACGACTTGGTCGACCGGGAATTGAGTTTCCAGAATTTCGTCATCGCCCATGAATTGCTGCACCTGCGCGTACCCAACCACGGTAAACTCTTCAAGGCCTTGATGACGGCTCACGTACCCGGTTGGAAAAAGCACGATGTGAACAGGCAGTGACCTTCGATAGAGAAAAATGCAAAGCTGAAACGAAAACTCATTAATTCGACATGAGACTCTATCTCTGATGAATGAAAGCTTGAGGAAGGGATCGTTGGTGTTCGTTCTTGCGTTACTCGTACCAAAATTGAAGATGCGCTCGGA
>JAPPLK010000057.1 GCA_028819435.1 Nitrospira sp. | reverse complement strand
CTACCAGGGTATCTAATCCTGTTTGCTCCCCACGCTTTCGCACCTCAGCGTCAGAGACGTTCCAGAGCGCCGCCTTCGCCACCGGCCTTCTTCCCGATATCTACGCATTTCACCGCTACACCGGAAATTCCGCGCTCCTCTCCCGCCCTCTAGCTTAGCAGTCCCCCTCGACCTTTATGGGTTAAGCCCATAGCTTTCCCAAGGGGCTTACTAAACCGCCTACGTGCTCTTTACGCCCAGTAAATCCGAACAACGCTCGCCACCTTCGTATTACCGCGGCTGCTGGCACGAAGTTAGCCGTGGCTTTTTCTGGAGGTACCGTCCGGGTGGAAACCCACCCCATCTTTCCTCCTAAAAGGGGTTTACAATCCGAAAACCTTCTTCCCCCACGCGGCGTCGCTGCGTCAGGCTTTCGCCCATTGCGCAATATTCCTCACTGCTGCCTCCCGTAGGAGTCTGGCCCGTATCTCAGTGCCAGTGTGGCTGATCGTCCTCTCAGACCAGCTACCCGTCGTTGCCTTGGTAGGCCGTTACCCCACCAACAAGCTGATAGGCCATGAGCCCATCTTCGAGTGCCACATCCACGATGCAGCTTTCCTTCCTTACCCGAGGGACCGGAAGCGTATGGGGTATTAGCCAGCCTTTCGGCTGGTTATCCCCCGCTCAAAGGCAGATTACCCATGTATTACTCACCCGTTCGCCACTTTACTACTCCGAAGAGTCTCTCGTTCGACTTGCATGTGTTAGGCGCGCCGCCAGCGTTCGTTCTGAGCCAGGATCAAACTCTCAAAAATTATACTTCTTTTTACAAGGGCCACCACTTCAACACACTTCTTCTTTGCCGTTGATTTCGGCTATGCAATTGTCAAAGAACGACTAAACAGCGAACTTGAGAAAATACTGGAGCGTACGGGGAATGTCAAGGAAATTTACGAGAAATTGACGGCCCATGTGTATTTTCTCGTATCGGGAGGCTTTCGGGACGGCATCCTTCGACCCTTCGACAGGCTCAGGGCCGTCCCCTACGAGGCCAATGATCCTGCCGACGCGTAGGGACAACCCCCCGTGGTTGTCCCTTTTCCCCTTTCGTTATCGCCAATGCCGCGCGTGCGTGTGGGGCGGATTGAAAAACTTCACGTGCGGGTGTTTGAAGAACCCGATCAACAGGACACCGGCCAGGAATCCGCCGATATGCGCAAAAAACGCCACCCCGCCGCCTTCGGTGCCGAGGCTCATGCCGCCGCTCAGAACCTGCATCACGAACCACAGACCCAACACGATCGAGGCCGGGACATAGAGCATCTGGCTGAAGAATCCCAGCGGGATGAGCACCAACACCTGGGCGCGGGGATAGAGCAACAGATAGGCGCCTAGGATCCCCGAAATGGCGCCACTGGCCCCCACCATGGGAATCGTGGAAGCCGGATCAATGGCGGCATGACTCAAGGCCGCAATCACCCCGCACAGGAAATAAAAGACGATGAACTTGCCGTGCCCCATCACGTCTTCAATGTTGTTCCCGAAGATCCACAGATACAGCATATTCCCGATCAGGTGCATCCAGCCGCCGTGCAGAAACATGCTGGTGACCAAGCTGCCATAGGGTGACACTACCGCGAGTTCAACCGGGAGTTCGGCATACCCGAACACGACCGCGGGGATGGCCCCATACTGATATACGAACGCTTGCCCGCTCTGCTGTCCCAGCATCGCCTGGTTCAGGAAAACGACCACGCAGGCAACCAGAAACGCGATGGTCACAACGGGTTTGATTTCCGTGGGGTTGTCGTCACGTAATGGAATCATGAAACCACGCTGTTACACGTCATCAGGCGTGCCATCCAAGATCTGTTATGCCGTGCTATAATTTGCTATGCACTGCTATAAAATGCTGCTTTCTGCTATGTTTCTGCTATGATTTTGCTATATATTGCTATGCCATTGCGATGTTTTGCTATATTGTTGCGATGTCTTGCTGTGCCAGGACACTTCCATGCAACGCCGGGCTACCCTCTGATGGGATTCAGGATATCCGCGTCTTCAAGAGGAATGGAAAAGCCCGCGGCATTGACGTGCCCCCCGCCTCCATGCCGAGCGGCAATAGCGGAGACGTCAGTGGTCCCCGGTTTGGAGCGCAAACTGAAATACCGGCGGCCGTTCCGTTGGTGCCAGATGATGCAGAACGGATAGTCCCGGCACAGGCGTTCTCCGATCTGACTCGTCATCACCGGACTGTAGACCGCAGGCACGTTTTCCCCCTCAAACTCGACCAGGACCGGCTCCTTGACGATTTTGGTGATCAGGACGTCTTCCCGTCGAAGAATCGCCCGCCCTTCGATTTCCAGCGTCTCCTGGGTCAGACCGTCCCAGACCTGAAAATCGAACGGATACGAGTCCAACGCGGCGTTGATTTCCCGGCTCATGGGCAACCGCCATTCCCACAGATCCTTGTCCTGAATGTATTGGAGCAACCAGGGGACAGGTTCCGGGTGCGCCCATTCCCAAGCCAACACCGCGCCGCTTTTTTTCATGTCGAAATACGCGTACGGGAGACCGGCTAACGCCGCCTGCGCCGTGACGTGGTGATCCAGGATTCGCAAGCTGGCCGTGGATTCAGCGAGACGTTCGATGACCTCGCGAGGATAACTGAAGTCCACCATCACTACGTGGTCGCGGTCCAAACCCGACGGCGGGCTCAGGCCGTGTTCAACCGGCAGATACCGCGCGTCCGGAAACTTCTTCCACAAGGCCCACGCCGCGCCAAACCCGTCGAGGCAATCAGCATGATACAGCACAACCGTGGGATTCTGTTGGGACAGCGCTTTTTCCATGGACGCATTCCTTCCTCGAAAAACCATTGTATGCGTTCACGCACGCGTTTGACAATTTCCACCGCTCCCCAGTGTCGGATGACGCTCTGCCTGTCCTGAGCGCCCTTCGACTCCAGGCGCGTAGCGCCTTACGCTCAGGGTGACCGGAGAAGTCCCCCGCTCGTCCTGAGCGTAGCGGAGCGAAGTCGAAGGAAGCGTGGTCGAAGGGCGTCACCGCCACCGTAGCCTCACTCGACAAAACGACAGGGGCAAGACGGCAGGAAAAGAAAAGGAAGGATCAGTCAGTTGAAGAACGCAGATACGTCATTTCAGATACGTCAGCAGCACACCTATGCCCGTCATCGTTGCTGCCCACTGTATCCGGAGCGCCCGGTAGAGTTCGGCCTTCACCGCCTGCAGGTCCTCTTTGGTGGCAAGTTGTCCGGTATCAGCCCGACCTAACGCTTCCGCAATCGCTGCAGCCGGCTTCTCATCCAGACCTGCGCCTACCAAATCAGTTTTCAGGCGAAGAGTATCAATCAATGGCATAGAGAATCACCATGGGTAGGAATGAGCGGGAAACACAGAACCATACTCAGGAGCCTACACGAAATAGCAACCAGTGACAAGATCAGCGGTCCGGTGCCGATTGCCCTAAGGCAGAACAATCTTGGGCTGCCATAAATAGTTTAGACGTCGAGCAGCGGATCGATGACTTCTTTTTCCAGAGTTTCTTTATTTGTGACTTCAACAAGCGGGATTCCGAACGTATCGACCGACTGCAGATCAGGTCGAACTTCATTTTTCATCCAAGCCTGTTCCCGTTCTTGAATCTCGTTCACCTCGAAATTTCCTAAAGTCCACGGGCCATGTCTTTCCGAGTTGCTCTCTTTCGCTTGACTCCATTTCCAATGATACCACCAGTATCCATCCCAATCCGTGGTGGGTTTTTCTTCCTTCACGAATTTTAGCGTCGTACCAACCACAACAGGTTCGAAATCTTTAGAAAATTCTTCATCGTCGATCATAACCGTAATATATTTGATTTGCGTACGTTTACTGTCAGAAGCGAATGGTAGTTGTAAATAAAAAGGTATCTTGACGATTGTTTGGAGAAATCCGTGTGAAGTTCCCATGTAGTAGTCCACATTTCCTTTAGCGTGCCCATCTAATGGCTCCCACATTCTAGCCTTCATCAATTCTTTGGATGTCTCCATTAACATGTAAATTTGCTTATAGATATCCAGGATCTACCTGAATGTTTTGACAATTGCCTCAGAATTTCCACTCATGCTGAAAATCTCCATGTGTTTCGATACACGTTGGGAGGCCATGAAAACTCACGTTGCCGGTTGCCGAATTTGTAGTTCGATTCAGGCAGGATTTCATAACACCATTCCGTTTGAAACCAGACCAACCCCAGACAACGGGCCGCATCGGAAATATCCTTCAAGGCGGCGTCACTGTCGTTGCTATAGAGATCAGAAAGGCTTCGCCAGGACAGCCAGGAAATGTGCATGTCGTTCGCAGCTTGTTCGCCTCGCTTATTCTTGACCTCCTGGAAGGCTTCTTGAAAGTCTTTTTTAGGGTCGCTAGGGCCGAAGTCTTTTGTCAAATAAATCATCCAAGGTTCCGCATTTTTCTCGTCCGCTTTTCTTTTCAGGTGGCACCACTCTTTTGCGAGTTGGTGATTGATGGGTCCATCTGTTGTCGCTGGGCTCGATATGCCGGAATCGTATTTGGCTTCTATCAGGACATACAGTGGCTTCTCCTTAGCCCGGTCAATCCCGATGAAGACATCCGGCTCGCATGAACCGATGTCTTGGTTGGACCATTGCGGCCAGAACTCGTAGTCCTCGTATTTGATCTGACAGCACTTCGCAAAGTCGGGTTTGGAGCCTGAAATGGGTTCGGCTTTGTTCAGAAATTCGAGGATCCGCCTTTTAGTCGGCTCCCGTCGGAATGCGCCGAAGATCATGGAGGTCAACACGTCCTCCCTGTTCTTCATCTCTCCGGGGAGCTTTCCCTTGAGTAGTGCTTCCAGCATGTTGGTTACGGCACGGCACATACATGTATGAATGGATAAAAAAAGTTATTGGGCCGCCCACCTGATGGTGAAGGATGAGGCACTGGCGTTGCAAATGATCGCGGCATCGCGTAGGGTAGAAGGCAAATATTTTTTCTACCCGGAGAACGGGGATGAGCCTTAACATCAAAAACGACGAAACCTGCAGGCTCGCTGGTGAGCTGGCTCAATTGACCGGCGAGACCATGACCGGCGCGATTACCGTGGCGTTGCGCGAACGCTTGGAGCGCGAGAAGCGTGAGCGTAGCGCGGAAGCCCTGGTTCTGGAGATGCGCGCCATAGCCGAGCGTTGCGCCAAGCTCATGAAGCCGGGACCCTCGGCCATGGAAATCGGCGAGATGCTGTACGACGAGCAAGGATTGCCCAAGTGATCGTCGATAGTTCGGCAGTCGTCGCCATTCTCAACCGCGAGCCGGATGCAGGGCGTTACGAGACCGCGGTGGCCACGGCCCCGAATTGCCGCATGTCCGTCATCAATATGCTGGAAGCCGCCATCGTGGTGGAAGCTCGCGGTGGCGCGGCTGCCGGGCACGAACTTGATGCGTTCCTGGACAGGGTCGGGATCACGTTGATGCCGGTCATGCCCGAACACGTTGAAGCAGCCCGCCACGCTTGGCGGCGTTTCGGCAAAGGGAATCACCGTGCGTCGCTGAATTTAGGTGACTGTTTTGCCTACGCGCTCGCGAAAACAACGGGCGAACCGCTCCTGTTCAAAGGCAAGGATTTCGCCCGCACCGATATCGAGCCGGCATGATCAAGCCGGGAAATAGGGATACATGAGCTTCTGGCATCACCTTCCACAGCCCATCATCGGGTTGGCTCCCATGGACGGCGTCACCGATATTGCGTTCCGTCACATTATCGCCACCGGGGCTTGTCCTGAGTTTATCCTGAGCGAAGCGAAGGACCCGTCGAAGGCAGCGAAGTCGGAGAGCCGGCCGGACGTGATCTTTACCGAATTCACCAACGTCCATGACATTTGCCAGGGCCGGGTCATGGGCTGGGAGCCGTTGCGGTACACGGACGGGCAACGCCCCATCGTGGCCCAGTTGTACGGCAAAGAGCCGCAGTTATTTTACCAAGCCGCCCACGTCGTCAGTGAACTCGGGTTCGACGGACTGGATATCAACATGGGGTGCCCGTCGAAAAACGTGGCGTCGTCCGGGTGCGGTGCCGGGCTCATCAGAACGCCCGAACTGGCGCTGGATATCATGGCCGCGACCGAACGCGGGCTGCGTGATTGGGCCGACGGGCAGACCCTGGCCGAAGTCGGGCTCAAACCCGGCATCGTCGAAAAAGTGCGCATGGCCCGTGCCTCGCAGGACCATCAGTTCCCCCCGCGTTCCGCCCTTCCGCTTTCAGTGAAGACACGCCTGGGGTATGACTCCGTCATTATCAAGGAATGGAGCGCGTGCCTCGTCCAAGGCCGGCCGCAGGTCATATCCATTCACGGGCGCACGTTGAAACAAATGTACCGGGGCGACGCGGATTGGGACGCGATCGCCGTGGCTACGGCTCAAATCCGAGAACACGGCATTCTCGTGTTGGGTAACGGCGACATCGGCTCCTTGAACGAAGCCATCGCCCGCATTCTTGCCAGCGGGGTGGACGGTATTCTCATCGGCCGGGCGGCCTTGGGAAACCCATGGATCTTTCACGGCAAGAAAGCGATCCGGGATGCCGCGAGGGCCAGGGCGGAAACACAGGTCCGCCCCTACCACCAATGTCCGGTTCCCGAACCCGCGGTTTCCCGGGAAGACCGGTTCGACATGATCCTGAAGCATGCCCACACGTTTGAACGGTTTCACGACGTGGGCCGTTTCCCGCGCATGCGCAAACATCTGGGCTGGTACTGCAGCGGCTTTTCGCATGCGGCCGCCTTGCGCGCCGGTATGGTCAAGACCAACAACTCCGGGGACGTTGAACGATTGCTGCACGAATACGTCTCACGGCACGTCGCACCCGACGTCGAAGCCCTCACCGCCGCACCGGCGTAATCCTCCGCCAGCACCGTGTCCATCATCCTGGCTTCCACCTCTCCGCGCCGCCGCGAACTGCTGGCCCTGCTCGGTATCGCGTTCGAGATCGTCCCTCCCACGTTCGAGGAAATTCCTTCGCCCGACCTTTCGCCTCGTGAGCAAGCGAAACAATTCGCGCTCGACAAAGCACGCTCCATCGCACGACGGCACCCTGATGATCTGGTGTTGGGTAGCGACACGGTGATCGAAATCGACGGAACACTGGTGGGCAAGCCGCAGGACCTCAACGACGCCGAAACCATGCTACGTCAGCTCCGGGGACGCACTCACCAGGTACACACCGGCATCGCGCTCATTCACGAGGCCGCCTACGTGACCGTGGTCCGGGTCGAAACCGCCCTGGTCCGGATGACGGCATTCACGGACCAGGAACTCCGGCGCTACCTGGAGACCGAGGAAAGTTTGGGGAAGGCTGGGGCCTATTCCATTCAAGGGGAAGGGGCGCGGTTCATCGAGAAGATCGAGGGAGATTATCCCACGATTGTCGGATTGCCCCTGCGGCAGACCGCCAACCTGCTGGAGCAACGGGGCGTCATGCTGCCAACGCCCGTGGAAGAGATTTACCGCCGGAAGCCGTACGCGAATTGGAAGGCGTTCAGGTAAAGAGTTCGTGAATATCGCGATTGATTGGGGGCTCTCTAACCCCGTCGCTTACTCGGTGAGATGAATTTTTGAATTGCTCAAACCGTTTGTTTGAGGGGTGGCCCTACTCTGATTTCTTTGGCCCATTTTTCAACTTGTGCAGCATCATATTGAAACTGGACCCGCATCCACCCATCAGGGGTTCCTCCGAAAGTTTTCGAAAGCCGGACGGCCATCTCCCACGATAAATCCGCTTTTTCATTCACGAGATTGCTCAACGCAGAGCGTGACACGTTCAAACGTTTAGCCGCCTCGGTCACTGTTAAACCACTCCGCTCCAAGCAATCCACGTTCACCAGAAAGCCTGGATGGGGTGGTTTTTTCATTTTTAACGCCTTCACTGCAACACGCCTTCTAGTGATAATCTTCCAGATTTACATCAAGGGCATACCCATCTTCAAAACGGAAAGTAATCCGCCAATTCGCCCGTACCGTGACGCTCCACACTCCTTTTCTGTCGCCTTTAAGCTCATGCAGTTTATATTCATGGACATCCATATCCTCTATGCTCTCCGCCGCCGCCAGCCGCGCCAGGATAACCCGTATTCGTCTTACCAGATCAGCAGGAAGCTTTCGGCTATCGTTTTCTTCAAAATACCGCTTCAGGCCCCGATGCTTAAAACGGCCGATCATCTTTGAACGATAACGCGTAACGCGACAGTTGAAGTTGGTTCTGTGGCACAGCCGCGCTCCGGGAAGTTTGAAGTTAGCCTATGCTCTACGTCACATGAATTTCATGAACTTTTCTTTGGCTTCGTCCATGAGTTCGGCGGAGACCGTGGTCGCGCCGCGTTCCTGGGCCAGCCGTTCGATTTCCTTGCGGGCCATGGGTTGAATGAAATCCGGGATGTTGCGCAGACGCTGCTCGGCTTCCGGCGACCAACTCAAGCCGTTCGATGAATTCTTGGAATCATCCATGACTTGCAACGTCACGGTCGAATAGCCGTGCTTCCGCGCGTACGTTTCCACGCTGCCCTTGACCATCGGTTGCACGAACGACGGCAACTTGTCCAACCGTTCCTGCGCATCGGGGCTCCATTGCAGCGCGGCCGGTTGCGTGCCGGTGGAGGACTCGCTGCTGGTTAATCCCATCTGCGCAACCATCGCGGAAAACGGACACCCGCCGGACTCACCCTCTTTGGCGGTGGCACCGGGTGCAGGGCTCGCGTTTTGCCCGGCGCTGATTTTTTCGTTCAGATAGGCCGCCATGGACCCGGATGGCGCCGGAGCGACGGAGTCTTCTTTTAGGGTCCCCCGCGTCATTTCCAAGGGAGAAGGATCCACCGTCCGGCCGCCAAGCTGGACGCCCAGGGAACTGACCATTTGGGTTTCGCCAGGATTCGTCACCATGGACACCTTCGCTTCGCAGGAGGGGCAGGCGAAAAACACGCCGAGCGACCCTTCGGCGGGTTTCTCCACTTTTTCAAAACTCATATAGGTTTCGCAGTTCAAGCAGACGAATTTCATAGTGGCCTCACGCGGGAAAGTTGATAGGGAATAAAGGGAAACCTCATCGTTCAATGGGGCGGACACGCAGGTCCGCCCCTACAAATTCTTAGCCAGGACTCTTTTGTAATCCAACATCGACTGGATGCGGCCGACAATATCCGTATAGCGCCGGTTCGTGGGATACTCCCCATCCAGCAACGGGGTCCCTTTATCGAACGTCTTCGCAAAGTTCCGGTCGAAGGGAATACGGCCCAACAACGGCAGGTTGAGGGCTTCGCACATGCCCTCGGTGTTGCCTTCGAACAGCTCATTCTCTGCGCCGCATGACGGGCACCGGTATTGGCTCATGTTTTCGACCACGCCCAAGACCGTGATCCCCAGTTCCGTGGCATAACCGATCGACTTCTGCACCACGTTCGAGGCCACTTCCGACGGCGTCGTGACCACCACCGCGCCGGCCAAGTCCGGTAGGAATCCGGCGATGACCGGCGGCTTATCCGCTGCGGCGCCCGGAGGCAGGTCGGCCAACAGATAATCCAGGTCGCCCCAGAGAATATCAGCCAGGAACTCGCGGATCACGTTCATTTCCATGAGCCCGAGCCACACGGGACTCAAATCCATCGGGCCTTTCCATCGCACGGGAGCCGTCTCATTGAGCAAGAAATCCATGGACGCCACTTTGATGCCGTATGGCCCTTCCGGCGGCCGCGCCCCGTCCGGCGTGACCTCAAGCCCCTTCCCCAGAATCCCCATCATGCGGGGCACGCAGGGTCCGTTCAGATCCACGTCGATGATCCCGACCCTGTGGCCTTGCCGTCCCAAAGCCAAAGCCAAATTAACCGTGGTCATGCTTTTCCCGACGCCGCCTTTGCCGCTCATTACCACGATCTTGTGCTTGATCCCCAACATGCGGTCCTGCACCTGCCGGGTCTGCTGGGTGATCTGCTGGACGACCTTGGCGTCGTCGGTGTATTGCAATTTACCCAGAATGCTTTTCAGGTCTTTTTCCATGGAGTTCGTCTACCAATGTTTCAGCCTAAACGAAAAACGTAGCATAGGGGTTATGACCAGTCAATCAAGGGACACGGGGATGGCGGGGTTCCGTACGGGCTTGACCGTGAACACGACTTCCGTGTCCGGGTCCACCGTGACCTCCACGGCGTGCATGTGTTCCCCGCCGTACACCTCCACGGCAATCAGGTTGCCAGCCGAGCGGGGAAAAGGGTGAAAGATTCGGAACACGTGACTGTCCCCGAACAGCAGCAGGACCGGTTTCCGGAAGGATCGGGCCTTTGCGACAAGCGTTTCTCCGAAATTCTTGAAACCTGAAACGCGGGTAAAAGTTTCCTGTTGCGGATCAAATCCGTCTCCGAACACGTCGGAGTGAATGGCGATGACCACGGCCCCAGCGTCAGCAGCCATTGCCTTGTCGAACGAATCCGCCAGCCACACTCGGTTTGCCTTGTCACGTGGAAGGAATTCTCGAGTCGCATCATAATCCGGGTCGTCGTCGAAGTTGTTGTTGGAGCCGACCACGTGCGCTGTCACGAACCACACGCCTTTCCACTTGAACCGGCTGTTTTCCACAAACGACTCGAAGCCGCTCAAGACGTCCGCCTGACGCTCAAGGCGCATCGGCTGCCCGCCGAGACTCAGGGCCGTCGGGAAATAGTGTTCGCGGATGAAGCGTAGCCGTTCGAGCGGGTCATACGCACCGGCCAGCAGACGGTGACAGTCGGTCCACTCGTTGTCTCCGGGGGTGTAGACGAGGGCCGCCGTGAAGCTATTCATGAAATCCCGCTGCTCCAGCAGCAGTTCGTCGGAGCAGTCGTCCAGGCCTGATTTGGTATCGCCGACGTGGATGGTGAAGACGGGAGCCCGGCGGTTGACCTCCGCGATCAATGCCTTGAATGCAGGGTAGGCTTGTTCACGTGGGCCATAGGGCATGTCGCCCAGGGCCACGAACGTGAACTCCGCGGCCGTCGCCGTGGTCGTGAAAGCGAGACACACGATGACGAATGCCGCTGCAAGCCGGCATTTCATGTCATCACCGGCGACCCACCTCCAGCAGTAACCCGCCCAATTGCTTGACCCGCTCGAAATAGTCCAAGAGATCTTCGCTCAATTCCGGCAGTACGGCCTCCAGATCGGACAGGCAATCTTCAAGGATCGCCACGCGTTGTGGATCGAGTTCGTGTTCTTCAAAATAATAGGCGGCGCACCCGCTGACGACCGTATCCAGGGTCATGAGTTCGCCTTCACGGGAGCCCACCCCGACCGGCCATTCCGCCGCCCGATGGATATCCCACAACCTGGTCAGGTCCTGCCTGTGCTCTTGAGTCATAGAGCCCCCCTCATCAGGCACTCCGTTCACCCTCTCCCACCGGGAGTGTATAGACCGGAGACATGGTTAACGGGTGTTCGGGGACAGGGTTGACACATTGTGCCTTATGGGTCGGGGTGATGTAAATCGAGATCGGCCACATATTGATGACAAAAATAGACTCGCCAATGCCCATCGTGTGGAGTGGGGCGGAGGGCGACCGGGTAGCCCCGGAAGGCTTTGCCGATGCGAAAGACCCGCCCATGATAAGAGAGGGCGCCTTGGGCCTGCACCTTCTCCAAGAGACCTTTGTGGATGACCACGAGGATTTGCTGTTTGATGACCTCGCGGCCTTTAACCGGCAACTGGCCGACTGGCCGCTGGCGTACAATACCGCCTTGCCTCACCATAGCCTCGACCGCCAATCTCCGGTACAATTCCTGCTTCAACGCCAACCCGAGTGCCAAAGGTGGTGGACCCAGACATGTACTTGTTTTTCGTATGTGATTCATGGTAAGGAGTTCGCCGAAACGATTCACCGGAGCGTGGCGACCGTTGAGGGGCACCGATTGGGGGCACACCATGGGGAAGGGAGATCCGATGATGATCGAGAGCATGCAGGGAATGGGAGCGGCGGCTGGGGAGAAGCTCGGCAATGGGGGCTTGACAAACAGGCCGGATTCTGATCTCAATATAATCGCCGGATCGCCGGATCGCCGGATCGCCGGATCGCCGGATCGCCGGATCGCCG
>JAPPLK010000010.1 GCA_028819435.1 Nitrospira sp. | reverse complement strand
GTAAGGAGGGGCGAGGGGAGGTAGAGGCATTTGAAGGGACCACCTCATAGGCCGTAGAGGATTTTGACCGAGCCGGACGGGGTTCAGTATAGTCACCCCTTTCGTTCGGAACGCCGTCGATCTCCCGCTTTCACAGGGAGAGGGCCGGGGTGAGGGGGCACAGACAAAGTCCCGCGACAAGAATTTGATGATGAGAAGTACGCAATGAATCCGACAGCCCGCATCGAGGAACTGAAAGACCGGCTTCACCGGCGAATCATCGTGTTGGATGGCGCCATGGGCACGATGATCCAGAAGCAGAACCTGATGGAAGCGGACTTTCGCGGGGAACGGTTTGCTGCGCATTCCTGTGACCTCAAAGGTAACAACGACCTGCTGGTGCTGACCCAACCGGAACTGATCGGCTCGCTCCACCGGGAATACCTGGAAGCCGGCGCGGACGTGATCGAAACGAATACGTTCAACTCCAATGCCATCTCCATGGCCGACTATCAAATGGAACACTTGGCTTATGAGTTGAACGTCGCCGGAGCCTCGGTGGCGCGGAAGGCGGCAGATGCGGTGATGCAAAAAGATCCCTCACGCTCCAGGTTCGTGGCCGGAGTAATGGGGCCAACGAACCGGACGGCGTCCATGTCGCCGGACGTGAACAACCCGGCGTTTCGCGCAGTGACGTTTGAACAGTTGCGGCAAGCATACGCCGAACAGGTGCGGGGCTTGGTGGAGGGCGGAAGCGACCTGCTGCTCGTGGAAACGATCTTCGATACGCTCAATGCGAAGGCCGCGTTTTTTGCCATTGACCAATATCGCCAGGAGCAAGGACTGTCCATTCCGGTCATGGTATCCGTGACCATTACCGATCAAAGCGGACGAACACTTTCCGGACAGACGATTGAAGCCTTTTGGCATTCCATCGCCGATACGGACCCATTCAGCGTAGGGATCAACTGTGCCTTGGGGGCCAAGCAAATGCGTCCCTATATCGAGGAACTCTCGAAATTGGCCCCGGTATACATCAGTTGCCATCCCAATGCGGGCCTGCCGAACGCCTTCGGAGGGTTTGACGAAACACCGGAGCTGATGGCCGAGGACTTGCGGGAGTTTGCCGGGAACGGGTGGTTGAACATCGTGGGCGGATGCTGTGGCAGCACGCCGGAGCACATTGCCGTGATTGCCGGGGCCGTGCGCGACTTGCCTCCCCATACAGTGATTGAATCCGATCACGCCACGCGGTTGAGCGGGTTGGAACCGCTGACGATCCGGCCCGAGTTGAATTTCGTGAACGTCGGGGAGCGGACCAACGTCACGGGCTCGCCCAAATTCGCCCGGTTGATTCGCGAAGATCAGTTCGAGGAAGCCTTGGCCGTGGCCCGGCAGCAGGTGGAAGGAGGCGCACAACTGATCGACGTCAACATGGACGAAGCCCTGCTGGATTCCGAAAACGCCATGGCGCGGTTTCTGCACCTCATCGCGTCGGAGCCCGACATCTGCCGCGTCCCGGTCATGATCGACAGCTCGAAATGGTCGGTGATCGAGGCCGGCCTGCGATGCGTGCAGGGCAAGGGCGTGGTCAATTCCATCAGCCTCAAGGAAGGCGAGGAGAAATTCAAGGAACAGGCCAGGCTGGTCAAGCGGTACGGCGCAGCCGTGGTGGTGATGGCGTTCGATGAAACAGGGCAGGCCGATACCATCGACCGGAAAGTCGAGATTTGCACGAGGGCGTACAGGATCCTGACGGAAGACGTTGCGTTCCCGCCGCAGGACATTATTTTCGATCCGAATATCCTGACGGTCGCCACGGGGATCGAAGAGCACAACGACTACGCGGTCAATTTCATCGAGGCGGTCCGGCAAATCAAGGCCACGTTGCCGCACTGCAAAACCAGCGGCGGCGTGAGCAACATTTCCTTCTCGTTCCGCGGGAACAACGTCGTGCGTGAGGCCATGCACGCGGCGTTTCTGTATTACGCGATTAAGGCGGGGCTGGACATGGCGATCGTCAACGCCGGTCAGTTGGGCGTCTATGAAGAGATCTCCAAGGATCTCTTGGAACTGGTCGAGGACGTCCTGCTGAACCGGCGGCCGGACGCGACCGAGCGGCTGGTTGACTTCGCCGAAACCGTGAAACAGGAAGGCAAGGCAGTCGTCAAGGCCGATGCCTGGCGGGAAGGCACGGTCGAAGCGCGACTCTCGCATGCGCTGGTCAAGGGGATCGTGGAGTTCATCGACGAAGACGTGGAAGAGGCCCGGCGGAAATACGACAAACCGCTCAAGATCATCGAAGGGCCGTTGATGGACGGCATGAACGTCGTGGGAGAACTCTTCGGGGCCGGGAAAATGTTCCTGCCGCAAGTCGTCAAGAGCGCGCGGGTCATGAAAAAAGCCGTGGCGTACTTGCTGCCCTTCATGGAGCAGGAAAAGGAAGCCTCGGGGAGTACGTCCCAGGGCAAGGTGCTGCTCGCCACGGTCAAGGGCGACGTGCATGACATCGGGAAAAACATCGTCGGGGTGGTGTTGGGGTGTAACAACTACGAGGTGATCGATCTTGGGGTGATGGTGCCCTGCGACAAGATTTTGACGAAGGCCAGGGAGGAACGGGTCGATATGATCGGCCTGAGCGGCCTGATCACCCCGTCGCTGGAGGAGATGGCGTACAACGCCAAAGAAATGGCCCGTCAAGGGTTCGACGTTCCCCTCCTCATCGGCGGCGCCACCACGAGCAAAGCCCACACGGCCGTCAAGATCGCGCCGGGCTATCCCGAGCCCGTCGTACACGTGACGGATGCGTCGTTGGCCGTGAACGTCGTCCGGAAATTATTGAGCAAGGACGAAAAGCCGGGGTTCGTGGAGGAGGTTCGGCAGCAACAGGAACAGTCGCGTGAGGCGTATGAAGGTAAGAAAACCCTGAAGAAATTGTTGCCGCTGGAAGAAGCGCGGAATCGGCGGACCTCGATTGATTGGCACACGTCGGAACGGGCAACGCCGGGTTTCCTGGGAACACGGGTGATCGACGAGCAGCCGTTAAGCGACCTGGTGCCGGTGATCGACTGGTCGCCCTTTTTCCATACGTGGGAGTTGAAAGGAAAATACCCCGCCATTTTCGAAGATCCGGTTGTCGGGAGTAAGGCCAAAGAGTTGTTCGATGACGCTCAGAAGTTGCTCAAGGACGTGCTCGACCACCGGTTACTCACGGCCAAGGCGGTGTATGGACTGTTCCCGGCCAACAGCGTGGGCGACGATATTGAAGTCTACAAAGATGAATCGCGCTTGGAGGTGGTGGCGACCTTCCATACGCTTCGCCAGCAACTCGAAAAACCCGAAGGCGATGCCAACTATGCCCTGGCGGACTTCATCGCGCCCAAGTCAACGGGTCTTGCGGATTACCTGGGCGGGTTCGCGGTGACCACGGGAATCGGGCTCGACGTCCTGTGCGGGCGATTCGAACAAGACCATGACGATTACAACGCCATCATGGCCAAAGCCTTGGCCGACAGGCTGGCGGAAGCATTTGCCGAATGGCTGCATCGGGAAATCCGCAAAGCCTGGGGGTACGGCAGAGAAGAACACCTGTCCGCTGAGGATCTCATCCGGGAGCGTTATCGCGGAATCCGTCCGGCTCCGGGCTATCCCGCATGCCCGGATCACACTGAAAAACGGATCCTGTTCGACCTGCTGGAGGTTGAAGCGCGCACCGGGATTCACCTGACCGAAACGTTCGCCATGGTGCCGGCCGCGTCGGTCAGCGGCCTGTACTTTGCCCATCCCCAAGCCAAATACTTTTCCGTGGGAAAGATCGACCACGACCAAGTCAAGGACTACGCCACGCGCAAACAAATGGACGTGACCGACGTGGAACGCTGGCTCTCCCCGAACTTGCTGTAAGGGGTTGTCCCCTTCCCAGGTGTTCAGTCTGGTGTCAAATGTTACGGAACCTCTGATTTAGTGCACTATCGGGCGCATGGCTGCGTTGTGTCCTCGCTCAACCCTCACCTATCTCTATGATAAGCTTCGGGTTTCGCTCCGGGACGCCTTGCCCTGCATCCCGCTATCACACTAAATCAGAGGTTCCTTACAAACGTACCGGACATATGGGTTCCACTTCTCGTCCGCCGGCACGGACGGCCATCGTGATGGTCCGCGACCAAAAGATTCTCCATCCATGTAGAAATTTGTCGCATATTGAATTTCTGTCCCAAATATCTACACAATGTGTAGAATTGTCACGTCATAAATCTATATAGGTAGCCTTATGGCAGCTCACACCAATTCCATTCTAATCGTTGATGACGACCAGGAAATGCGGGATCTTCTCAAAGATATATTGGAAGATCACGGCTATCCGGTCGCCGTTGTGCGAGAAGGGCGGGAAGCCCTTGATCATCTGGAGCGTGACGAATATCTCGTCGTCCTGACGGACCTCCGGATGAAGGGAATGGATGGAACCGAACTCCTGCACGAGTTGGTCCAACGCCATCCCGCCTGTAACACCATCATGATGACGGCGTTCGGCACCGTTGAGTCGGCCGTCGATGCGATGAAACGGGGAGCCTTTGATTATCTGACGAAACCCATCAAAACGGATGAACTGCTGGTGACGGTTGAGAAAGCTCTCCGTGAGGCGTCCCTCCGCCGGGAACTGGCACACCTGCGGAAACAGGTCAATCGGGAATATGCCTTCGATCAAATTCTCGGGAAAAGTAAACCCATGCGAGAGGTGTTTGATCTCATTCGTCGTGTGGCCGACTCCCAGGCGAATATTCTCATTACCGGCGAAAGCGGGACGGGCAAAGAGTTGGTGGCCAAGGCCATTCATTTTAATAGTAGCCGCAAGGAGGCGCCGTTTATTCCGGTGAATTGTGCGGCGATTCCCGAACAGCTTCTGGAAAGCGAATTGTTCGGATACGTGAAAGGAGCCTTTACGGATGCCAGATCCGATAAGCGCGGATTGTTCGAAGAGGCGCAGGGGGGTACGTTGTTTTTGGATGAGATCAGTGAAATGCCGATGCTGCTGCAGGCGAAATTGTTGCGGGCCGTCCAGGAACGGGAAATTCGCCGGGTGGGCGCGACGCAATCCATTCCCGTCAACGTGCGGATTTTTGCGGCCACGAATTTGACGTTGGCGGAGGAAGTGACCGCCAAACGGTTTCGTGAAGATTTATACTACCGTCTGAACGTCATTGAAATTCGGCTTCCTCCCTTACGCGATCGCAAAGAGGATATTCCGCTGTTGTGCAACGTGCTGCTGCACAAGATGGCGAACGCAATGGGCAAACTGGCTATGGGAATCGCCGAATCGGCACTCGGGTTGTTGATCGATTACCATTGGCCCGGCAACGTGCGGGAATTGGAAAACGTGATCGAACGCGCCGTCACCTTGGCACCCGGGGATATCGTGACCGTGGAGGCATTGCCCGCCACTATTCGTGAGGCGAACGGCGAACGGCGGCTGATCGAGGAGGGAAGTGAACGGTCGCTTCCGATGGAAGAAATCGAGCGTGTGTACATCAAAAGAATTTTGGAAAAGACGCAAGGCAACAAACTGCAAGCGGCGCAGATCCTGGGCATCGACCGCAAGACCCTCTATCGGAAATTGGGAGACATGAAGCGATCAGCCTCCTGAGGAACCCATTGGAACCCGTGCATGGCGCCGTCCCCGTCCAAAGCCCAACTTGTCCAAGAAATCGAAATCCTTCGACGCGAACTCGCCGAACTTCGATCCCAGAAAGGCGTTCATCGGCGGACGTCAACAGGTTTGCAGGGCGTTGAACTGCAACTGGCCGGCATCATTCAGTCGGCCATGGATGCCATTATCACCATTGACGATGAACAACGCGTTGTGCAATTCAACGCGGCCGCGGAAACCATGTTTGGCTGTTCGGCCATGGACGCCATGGGGACCCCGATCGACAGGTTTCTTCCGGAGCGGTTTCGGGCCGGGCATCGGCAACACGTGAAGAATTTTGGGGAAACCCAAGTGACCAATCGGCGCATGGGTGCCTTGGGGTCGGTATCGGGGCTGCGGTCCAATGGGGAAGAATTTCCCATTGAGGCTTCGATTTCTCAATTCAAGAAAGGCAGACAACGATTGTTCACCGTGATCCTGCGGGATATCACGGAACGGAAGAAATTGGAAAGCCAACTCCGGCAAACTGAACGATTGGCTGAATTGGGCACCCTGGCCGCCGGCATGGCTCACGAGATCGGAACGCCCATGAACGTGATTCTGGGAAGGGCCGAGTACTTGATGCGAAAGACTTCGGATGAATCGACCAAGAAAGGACTCACCACCATTGTGGCCCAAGTCGAGCGCATCACGAAAATCATGAATCAATTGTTGAGTTTCGCCAGGCAAAGACCCATAGAACGCCACCCTCTGGACCTCTCGCTGGTGGTTCATGAAATCGTGGACGTGATTCAGGAACGACTGGAAAAGCGAAGAATCCGGCTTGAGGTGGACCTAGAGTCGAACTGTCCGAAAATTTTTGCCGACCGGGACCGTGTGGGACAAGTCCTCTTGAATCTAATCGTCAATGCCATTCAGTCGATGTCCGAGGGAGGGATTCTGTCGCTCAGCCTTCGTTGTCGCAACGATCACGTGCGTCTGTCGGTCGCCGATACGGGATGCGGTATTCCTCCTGAACACGTTCCGAAACTCTTCACGCCATTTTTTTCCACCAAAGAAGTGGGGGAAGGGACAGGGTTGGGGCTCACGGTTGTCCACGGCATTATCGAGGAGCATCAGGGCTCCATCACGGTGGACAGCGAACCCGGCCAGGGCACGACGTTTCATATCGATCTGCCCGTGCATCGGACCCTTCCAGAACCCTCTCCCCATTTCCCGCATTAAGTGGGAAATAGGGAGAGGGCAGGGTGAGGGGGCATAGCGTAACCCGACAATCTTTTCATGCCTTGTTGTGCAGGCGGCAAGCCAGACTGTCCTTTCCTGCCACACTCAGGGTTCCGTGGCTGATGCTTTTGGCTACATGGCTGCTCCCGTTCATTCAGCCATTTCCTTTTACATTCAGCGTGTTGCATAAAGCGCCTCGAACAAGATTTTGAGGCACCATCCTTGCACATTATTTCCGTGTAGGGGCGGTGTTCGCCCTAACCATCACACCTGTATCCAACCGTGAGAAATGCAGTTTCTATTCACTATTTGCTTTAGGAGGCCGAACGATGTGTTACGCAACACGGTCTATATTCACGGTAACCGCGGCTTTGACGATTTGGGGAGGAGCCATGCTGTTCGGCTGGAATGCGTCAGCCGATGCGGAGGCGCCTCCTGCCGTCCATCAGGTATCCATGTCGTCCCAGTCACCGGGATGGGCTGAACGGCTCAAAGGCCAGACCATTATGGAAAACGCAGTGGAAGGACGCGCTGAGCGTGCGGCCCTGGTTGAGTTGCAACACCAGCGGTTGATGCAGCAAATGCAAAAAGACGCGCAGCAGAAGGGCGACACGTCAGGCGCCTTCGATACCATGTCGATGATGCACCAGTACGGGGCCGGGCCGGCCAACGGGTTACTGGCCTCCAATTCCGACGTCGAGCCGGTTTCGATGAAGGGAGGATTGTGCCCCAAAACCGCACCGGTGCGGCACTATGACGTCTCCGCCGTCAACGTGGAGATCACCCTGAACCAATGGCTGGATTTCTATCCCGGGTATATGTACGCCCTGACCGAAGACATTCCCAACATTCGTGAAGAAGAAGCGAAGAACGCCGAGGCTCGGGAGAAAGAAGGCCATCATGATCCCGGTGGCGTGAAAAACGGCATCCAGGATCAATGGATTCAGCCCTTGGTGATTCGCGGCAATCAGGGCGACTGCGTGAAGATCACGCTTCGGAACGCGTTGGAATTCGGCGAAGAGGTCAGCCTTCACGTCAACGGGTCCGACATGGTCATGAGTCAAACCGGGCAACCCGCGACCACGACGAATCCCGATTCGGTGGCGGCCGGCCCTTCCGAAGATTGTGAAAAGGATTGCGTCGGAGAGGCCATCGAAATGGAATGGTACATCCATCCGGACACCCAGGAGGGCGGCCGGCAATTCCACACGTACAGCAATGACCGGGAACTGACGGTCATGGGGTTGTTCGGGGTGTTCGTCGTCGAGCCTCGCGGGTCGGAATACTATGATCCGTTGGGAACGGGGCCTGCTACGAAAGACAGCAGCGGGTGGCAGACGATGATCAAGAACGGCACGGGCCCGGATTTTCGCGAGTTCGTGTTGATTTATCATGAGGTGGGCGATGAAGCGTTTCGTCCGGTGAACAAGCACGGCGACTTCCTGCCTCAACGCGATCCGCTGACGGACGCCTATCGTCCGGGAGCGCGTGCGTTGAACTATCGCAGCGAACCGTTCGGCATCAACAACATGCACGTGCAACATGAATATTTCGGGTTCGAAGATGAATCCATGGCGTACAGTTCCTATACGTTCGGTGACGCGGCTCCGACGATTCCGCGCAGTTATTTGGGGGATCCCGCGAAATTCCGCGTCGTGCACGGCGGATCGGAAGTCTTCCATTCCCACCATCCGCATGGTGGAGCCATTCGCTGGCAGCGCAGCCCGCGGGCGACACAAATGCCCGTGTGGAATACCGGTCAGAACGGGCCCGTAAAGTATCCGGTCGTTCGCACCAAGTCGGATCGCGTGGACGTGGAAGTGATCGGCCCGTCAGAAGCCCTGGATCTGGAAACGGAATGCGGGTCCGGGTTGTGTCAATGGCTGGCCGGGGATTTCCTGTTCCACTGCCACGTGGCCCATCACTACGTCGCGGGCATGTGGGGGTATTGGAGAGTCTACAACACGTTGCAGGTTCCCGGCATCCAGAACGACGTGATGGCGCCGTTGCGGGAATTGCCGGACCGGATCGGACGGATCAACAAGCCCGTGACGTCGGATCAATTGGTCGGAACGACCGTGAATTGGTTCGGCAGTCAATTCAAGATCGTGGATGGCGGCAAGACCGATTGGAAGGCCGATCCTCCGGTGGTCACGCTGAAAGACTGGGTATCCATGCAGCTCAGCAATCAAGGCAAACCGGGTCACAAGGACGACGAACTCGGTCAGCTCAAGGCCTATGATGCCACGGTGGTCGATTGGGTATGGGACAAAAATCGCGCGATGAGTGAAAAGGAACCCTCCATCGGCGACAATCCGAAATATCAACCCGAATGGCAAGGCTATGAACCCGGAAAACGGCGTGCCATCTGGTTCGAGCCGGCCACCGGGAAAGTGGCGTGGCCGTGGTTGACGCCGCATTTCGGCAAACGCGCGCCGTTTTCCAACGATCATAATCCGGCTCCGTGGCTGGAGATGATTCGACTCAACGACGACGGAACCCGGTCGGTGGGACCGGCCGAGCCGGGAGAAAACGGGAACTGGAGCCTGTGCCCGGACCGGGCGGGTTCCCAGGATTACAATATTCATTTCATCAAACTGCCGATTGAATTGTCCGCGGCTCAGGGCAAGGAGCCGGCCATCGTTGACCCCAACGGGCTGCTCTACGTGGTCCATGAAGAAGAGGCGGACGTTCGAGCCGACAACGACAAGAAGTTCCCGCTGGTCGTTCGAGCGAACGTGTACGATTGTATCGATTGGACCCTGACCAGCGAGTGGTTGGATGACGACATTACCAATTTCCAGTCATCCAAGATCAACACGCATTTCCATTTTTTCCAGTTTGACAATCAAGCCTCAGACGGCGTGATTTCCGGCATGTCGTACGAGCAGTCGATGCGGCCCTTTACGCAGTTTACGAAAGATACCGAGAAGGGGTTGCCGGTGCCGATGAACGCCAAAATCAGCAAGGCGGCGAAAATGGGAGACAAGACCATTCACGTGACGAATGCCAGGCAATATCACGTGGGCATTCCCATTCTGGTGGGAGCGGATAACGTTGAAGGGAAGGAAGTGTTGCGCATCGTCGCGATCGGCGACAAGACCCTCACGTTTGACGCGCCGCTGGAACATGCGCACCCGGCCGGAGACATCGTCACGGTGGAGTACGTCCGGCAACGGTTCTGGGTGGATGCGGACGTGGGCAGCGTCTTCTGGCATGATCACGCCTTTGGCGGAACGACGTGGCCGCACGGGGCCGTGGGCACGATGATCGCCGAACCGTTCAACTCCACGTGGCATGATCCCAAAACAGGCAAACGGATCAGGACCGGCCCGGTCGCGGATATCCATGCGACGGAACGGGTGGGCCATGACGTTGCGGGCAGTTTCCGTGAGTTGATGGTACACATCATGGACACCGTCCCGCATACGGTGAACGTGGTGACGGCCGGGAATCCTCCGGGGCAACCGGTGGAAGTCGCGCTGGAAGCGGGACGGACGGTGTCGTTCCAGATGCCGCCCAACGATATGATCAAAATGACGCCCATGCCCTTCCTCAACGGAGGGACCCATACCACGGGAGGGGCGCTGAATTTCCGGGCCGAGCCGTTTGCCCAGCGTTTGGCCAATGACCCGGATCCGTCAAAGATCTTCAGCAGCCGAGTGCATGGCGATCCGAGTACGGCGATGCTGCGCGCGTATCTGGGTGACGCCCTCGTGTTCCGGTTGCTGGATGTCACGATGAACGAAAGCAACGTGTTCACGATCTCCGGGCATACGTTCTGGTCGGAACGATACGCGGAGGAAGCCAATCGAAAGAATGCCCTGCACGTCGGCATCGCCGAGCGGTACGACCTCGTGATTCCCGAAGCCGGCGGGCCGCGCCATCGACCGGGCGATTACATGTTCTTCAACGGGCGGAATTCCAAGTTCTCGGAAGGGGCGTGGGGGCTCATCAGGGTGTTGGATGCCCCGGTCGCCGATCTTCAACCGTTGCCCAACAAGGCATACGGCAGGGAAGGCATCCCGGAACCGCTACCTGTGTGTCCGCCGGATGCTCCGGTCAAGCAGTTTAACGTCGTGGCGATGGATCATCCGGGCATGAGTTTCAATTCCAATGCGCCGGAGGTCATTGAAGTCGACTTTGAGAGAAAGATCAAACTGCGCAATCCGGAAGCCAAGATTTACGTGCTCGAGGATGACGTCAAGAAGGTATCCGGGGATACGCAACCCATGCCGTTAACCCTTCGGGCCAACGTGGGGGACTGCCTCAAAGTCAACCTCACGAACAAGCTCAAGGAAGGGCGGGCGTCGTTCTCGGCCTTCGGGTTGGCGTTCGATCCGAAGGATTCCCAGGGGGTCAACCTCGGCAACAACCCCGGAGACCAAACCGTGGCTCCCGGGAAATCCCGCACCTATACCTACTATGCCGATCCCTTTAACGGCGAAGGGCAAACGTTGGTGTGGGATTGGGGGAACGTGACCATGAATCCCCGGAACGGATTGTTCGGCGGGGTCATTGTCGGTCCCAAAGGATCGACGTATCGTGATCCTCAAACCGGGGAAGACGTTTCCCTGAAAAATAGCTGGAGGGCGGACGTCATCGTGGATCGCACCATCCCCGGCAATGAAGGTCGCGCAAACTATCGTGACGTGGCGTTGTATTTCCAGGATGAAGACAACATAATCGGGACCAGCTTTATGCCCTACGTGCAGAACGTGGCAGGGTTGACGGGGGTGAACTACCGGGCGGAGCCGTACCTGTATCGTGAAGAAGCCGGGTGCTCACTCGGTCGTATGTTCCAACCCTGTGAAGTTGAAAGTCCGCAAGATCCCGTCACGCCGATTATTGAGGCGCACGCGGGAGATCAAGTCCGCATCCACGTGTTCGGTGCCAGCAGCGAACAGAACGGCATGTTCACGGTGGAAAAACACGAATGGCCCATTGAACCGTTCCTTCCCGGGGCCGATATGATCAGCACCGTGGAATTTGCCGGTTCGGAAGGCTTGGACGTGTTCCTGCCGTCAGCCGGGGGGAAGTGGGCGTTGCCTGGAGATTACGTGTGGAGCAACGGGCGGCTTCCCTATTCGCAATCGGGTCAATGGGGGTACCTCAGGGTGCTCCCGGCCAACGATCAGCGAGTCCTGCCCCTCGGAGGCGGCTCGTCCAGCCTGCGGCAAGTGGAGGTTGATTCCCCCGAAACTCTCAAAGCCACACCGGCGTCTTTCAAGTAACGGGCGGTGGTTCAATGGGAAGGGGGGAGCCGGACCGGCTCCCCCCCTTTTTTGCATAGTAGGGAGCAACGATGGTTGTTTCCTGCAGCGAAAATGTGATGAGCTGTAAGGGGCCTATTCCCCTCCTTTGTAAGGAGGGGCAAGGGGAGGTAGAGGCATTTCTCCTATTCTTTCTTAAACGTAATATCCCCATAATAGGCCACCGCGGATTCCTGGGTGTTGTCGGTGTCCGTCATCACGGCCACCCCGGAAATCGCAGGCGGATCGTCCCCGAAGGCCTTTTGGTAATCCTCGTACACGTTCCGTGACTCGGTCACCCACTGTCCGGCTTTGTCCGCTCCGCTTTCAAGGACGATCATTTGCACGCGATCCGTGTACGGATTGGGAACCATGGTTCCGACCGGACTTCGACTCTCCCAAATGTACGTGATCGCTCCGGTCGGGGGATACTTGCCGTGGAGCAGCTTGGCCAATTCATACTGGGCCTGGTTCAGAAAGTCAATCTTGCTCTCGTCATAGGCGAAGGTGATATACAACCGGGCAGGATAGTCGTCTCCCGCCTTGGTGGTGACGTCGCCCTTTTGCAACACGTTCTCGATCTTCCAGCGCCATTCGACAATGGGATACTCCTTGGGGTCGATGGTCACCTCCCGGGTCAACCCCGA
>JAPPLK010000003.1 GCA_028819435.1 Nitrospira sp. | reverse complement strand
GTCACATAACGGAGGCAGGACGTGGGAACCTCTTCCGTTGGTCTTGGCTCAACAAGCTGTCCCATAACGCTCTTCTTCTTGCAGAGGGTCTGGCACTGTACTATAGTACTGGCAAAGAACTGAAGATCCTCAAAGACATCTCCCCTTCTCGCCCATGGATATTACCCGTCGCAAATTGTTTCAACTTGGCAGCTTGGGTACCTTGGTGGGACTCGGCAGTCTTACCGGCGGGTGCGACCTCGGCAGCATGTTTGCCGTTCCTCCACGTGAAACACACTATTTCACGCCCAATGAAAAATTTTATACCGTCAATTATATGGACTCTCCGTACAACCTCTCGCGCGATCTCGACCAGGAGCAATGGCAAATGGTAATCAAGGGCGCCGTCAGCAACCCCATGGTACTCAAATGGCGGGATCTCCTGAATCGCAGACCGTTCGATCAGGTCTCCACCCTCATGTGCATCGATACCCTGCCGGGGGGAACGAGTCTCGGCAATGCCATCTGGCGGGGAATTTCCCTGAAAGAGTTACTGATTGAAGCCGGGGCCGACGCTGAGACCGCAAGAGACGTCATTTTTCGCGGAGCCGACGCCTATCATGACAGCATCCCCTTTGAACGGGCCATGCACGATGAAGTGATGTTGGCCTATCTCATGAACGGGGAAAAGCTTCCAAAGGCCCATGGGTTTCCAGTACGTTTGATTGTCCCCGGGTTATACGGCATCAAGAACGTCAAGTGGATTACGGAAATTGAGGTGTACAACGGGGACTATCAGGGCTACTGGCAGCGCAAAGGGTGGACCGACGAGGGCACGATCCATATTTTTTCCCGAATCGACAGTCCGGGACATTACCAGGATATCCGCGGCCCCAACGTGCAATTCCGCGGTATCGCCTTCGGCGGGCCCAATTCCATTGCCCTGGTACAACTGAGTTTCGACCAGGAGAAAACGTGGCTCGATGCCACCATCGAACCGCCCCAATCCCCATGGTCCTGGGTGATCTGGAACTATCAGCGACCCGACATGCCGGACGGCAAAAGCATGGTCTCCGTGCGCGCCGTCGATACGACCGGCACCGTGCAAACTTCAACCATCACCCGCCCCCAACCCAACGGCGCCACGGGCCTGCACAGCATCGTGGTCAACGTACAGAACGCCTGAGCCCGTATTGTTCGCCAATCGTGTGGCGAATCTGGATTTGATTGAAAATATATTTGCTGACGGAACGTCGTATGACACACAAGAAACCCGAATGCGATGGCGTGGAAATACCGCTGGGCGACAATCGGGATATCCTCTCTCAACTTGAAGCCCGATCGATTCAATGTTGCGTCACTTCTCCGCCATATTGGGGGTTGCGAGATTACGATCATTCGGCGCAAATAGGTGCTGAATCCTCTCCCGAAGAATACGTGGAAAACCTCGTAGGGATTTTCCGCGAAGTTCGAAGGGTGCTGACTGATGATGGAACGTTTTGGCTGAACGTCGGTGACGGATACGCTCGCAACGGCGGAACCGGAAATTGTGGCCCCAATGCACAAGTTGGCAACACGAAGAAGTTGATTCAAAGACGTAACTGTACGGTGCCTGATTGTTGGGGACTGAAAGACCGCGATTTGATGGGGTTGCCATGGCGAGTGGCATTTGCACTGCAAGCGGATGGGTGGTTGCTGCGGTCGAAGATTACTTGGGTAAAGAAAGCCCCTATGCCGGAGAGTGTCAAAAATCGTCCCTCAAACGCAACCGAAGATATTTTCCTGTTCTCAAAAACTCAACAGTATTACTACGACAATCAAGCCGTCCGCGAGGAAACCGGCGCTAATCTCAAGAATTATTGGCTATTGGGACCCGATTCCAGCGGCACGCCTCATCCTGCCGTTTTTCCAAAAGAATTGGCACGGCGCTGCATCCTCCTGGCTACTCGCCCCGGAAATTTGGTTCTTGACCCGTTTTCCGGTTCCGGAACGACTGGCTTGGTGGCCGCCGAATTGAACCGCAGAGCCGTCCTTATCGAACTGAACGAAAAATACGTGACGCACTCCAAAACACGATTCGATGCCGTCGCACAACAAGCCCTTCCCATCTAGTCATCGCTACTTGTTTCTTGATTTGTGACATGAAAACACTCGCGGAATTACGGCGAAGTTATCACGACAAAATCGGCTCACAAATCGTTCGATTTTCCAAAAAAGATGGGCGAGCATTTCCGAATTTCGCTGACGGAAGCAGCCAGTCCAGCGTTCTTATCGCAAATGGTATCGCAACAGCACTGAAATTCCGCATTAAGAAAAACGCAACCATTAAGGGACAAACGGCAGGCAACCTGTTCGAAAAGCTGACCTGCGAGTTTATAAAAGACGCATTCACAGCTATAAGACACTTGCGTCCCGGCCGATGGCAATACCTGACGGCCCAGACACAA
The DNA here is from genome assembly GCA_028819435.1 of Nitrospira sp. Taxonomy (GTDB): domain Bacteria; phylum Nitrospirota; class Nitrospiria; order Nitrospirales; family UBA8639; genus Bin75. The sequence goes on along the minus strand of JAPPLK010000003.1, from coordinate 82,683 downwards.
ATTTCCAACTTTGTGCAGTATCAGCAGGACGGCACGGGGGCCGTCCCCTACAGGATCCTGATTTCTTCTGGTAGAGGCGGGCCGGAGCCTGCCCTGAGCTTGTCGAAGGGTGCCTGCCCTTCGCATTTCCAATCGGTCATTCCCGTATGTGTTCACTCATTCGTTGACACATTCACTGCCTCCTTTCGTCATTCCCGACATTTTTAATCGGGAATCCAGTGTCCTTCTCTTCACAAAGGAAAACAGCCCCCCCTGGATCCCCGATCTGGTCGGGGATGACAGCAAGGAGATCCCTCTCTAGCTCTTCTTTAGATCTCAAGGTCGAGTTTGATGCCGAGTTCTTTGAGTTGGGGTTGCCCGACGTCTGAGGGGGCTTCGGTCATCAGGCATTGGACTTTTTGCGTCTTGGGGAAGGGAATGACTTCTCGAATGGACTCGGCCTTGCCGAGCAGCATGACCAGACGGTCCAGGCCCAAGGCAATTCCACCGTGGGGCGGGGCGCCATACTCCAGCGCGTCCAGCAAAAACCCGAACTTCTCCTGAGCGGCTTCCTTGGAAATTCCCAACAGGTTGAACACGTTTTGCTGCAACTCACTCCGGTGGATACGAATGCTGCCCCCGCCGATTTCGAACCCGTTGAGGACCACATCATAGGCTTGGGCGTGAACGTGCAACGGGTCGGAATCCAAGTTGGGAAGATCATCCATACGAGGCGACGTGAAGGGGTGATGCAGCGCCACGTACCGTTGTTCCGCTGGATCGTATTCGAACATGGGAAAATCCGTCACCCAGACCGGCTCCCATTTGTCGTGATCGATCAATTCCAATTCAACGCCAAGGTAGACGCGAAGCCGGCCCAACACGTCATACGTAACGCTGGGCTTGTCTGCGACAAAAAGCAGGAGGTCGCCGGGACCGGCATCCGGCAGCGCAGACTGAAACAATCCCGCATCGAGAAATTTGGCAATGGCCGACTCAAACTGCCACCCTTCAATGATTTTGACCCAGGCCAAACCCTTGGCCCCAAACCCCTTGGCGACGTCGATGAGCTTGTCGATCTGGTTGCGCGCGATGTCCGCGCCGCCTTTGACCACGAGCCCGGAAACCTGCCCGCCTTGTTCCACCGTTTCTCTGAACACTTTGAACTCGACCTGTTTGGCAACCTCATTCAGATCGTGAAGTTCCAACCCGAACCGGAGATCGGGTTTGTCAGTCCCATACCGCGACAGGGCTTCCTGATAGGTCAAACGCGAGAACGGAGACGGCAACGAAACACCCGCCGCGTCCTTGCACACGAGTCGCAGCATCTCTTCCGTCAGGTTCATGACGTCGTCGCGTTCCACGAACGACATCTCAAGGTCGATCTGCGTGAACTCAGGTTGCCGGTCAAGCCGCAGATCTTCGTCGCGGAAGCAACGGGCGATCTGAAAGTACCGGTCGGCACCGCCGACCATCAGGATCTGTTTGAATAATTGCGGTGATTGCGGCAAGGCAAAAAATGACCCCTGATTGACGCGGCTCGGCACTAGGTAGTCCCTGGCCCCTTCGGGGGTACTCTTCGTGAGGATCGGGGTTTCGATTTCCAGAAACCGGCGTTCATGGAGAAACTGCCTCGTCAGGTAGGTCACGTCATGACGCAAGGTGAGCAAGCGCTGCATGGGCGGCCGGCGTAAATCCAGATAGCGATGTTTCAACCGCAGGGCTTCCGTGGCCTGGCTGTCATCTTCGATTAAAAAGGGTGGGGTATTGGCGCGATTCAACACATCCAATGCGTCAACGCGAATTTCGATTTCCCCGGTCGTGATCTGCGGGTTCACCGACTCCTCGGGCCTCAGCCGCACCTGTCCCGTAGCGGCAATCACAAATTCGTTGCGGAGTTCATTGGCCCGCTCATGAATAGACTGATCGGCCTCCACGTCAAACACGAGTTGCGTCACACCGAACCGGTCACGCACGTCGATAAACAACACGCCCCCATGATCACGCCGGCCATGCACCCATCCCATCAACGTGACGGTTTGGCCATCATGGTCACGCTTCAGTTCTCCACAATGGTGTGTACGCTTCACAGTGTTGCTCACCCTTTTCGAGTCCGCGTGCGACCTCTGCTTTTCACCACGCGCCCTTGTGACCGGGCATTGCCCGAAGCCGGACGCACGTTGCGGCCAGCGCCGCTCGAATTCCTTTTTTCCGGAACATTCGTCTGACGCACGCGCGGCGGCACAGTATCTCTAGCAGGTCTCGAACTTTGCAAGTCTGACGACTTCACCGATCCACGCATGCTTCGGCCCCCGGCCGTTCGATGCACCACTGCCCGCAGGGCATTGGCTTCGGCATCGGTAGCAAACCGGGAAGCACCCACGGGCAGATCTCCCAACTCGATCGGGCCGAAACGAATACGCTTGATACGCACAACGCGATGCCCCAAGGCTTCGAGCATGCGCTTGATCTGATGTTTTCTGCCTTCGTAAATCGTGAGTTCCAGCCATGAATTGACCTTGGCTTTTCCGGCTTTTCTGACGGTGGCCGGAGCGGTTATCCCGTCATCCAAAGCCACACCGTCCTCGATGTTTCGGATTTCCTCATCCGTACACACGCCCGACACTTTAACCAGATACGTCTTCGGCACGTGATAACGGGGATGAACGCAGGCCTGCGCCACCTTTCCGTTATTCGTCAATAGCAACAATCCTTCGGTGTCATAGTCCAGCCGGCCGACCGGAAACACCCGCACCTTCACCTTCGGCACCAGATCCGCAACCGTGGGCCGGCCTTGCGGGTCATCCATCGTGGTGACGTACCCGGTCGGCTTATGCAAGAGAACGAACACTTCAGGCTCGGCCGGTTGCACGTGACGACCATCGATCTTCACGTGGTCTTTCGATGGATCGATACACGTGCCAAGCACGCGCACGACTTGACCGTTCACTGTAACGTGCCCCTCCCGGATCATGGTTTCAGCCGCGCGCCGGGAAGCCACTCCACTGGCGGCAATGATTTTTTGCAATCGAACCATCATGGATTTCAATCTCTCATGCAGGTTGGCCGCCTGCACCCCAAGAGATGAAAAATAGACGTCTCTCTCCAATCCGTCATTCCCGACGTTTGTAATCGGGAATCCAGGGTCTTTGCTTTTCCTTCGTTCGTGAAGAGAAAAACACTGGATTCCTGCTTCCGCAGGAATGACGGCTTCAGGCTATTCATACCAATGACCAATTCGGGGTGTCGTCGGCTATTCCCATTCAATCGTACTCGGAGGTTTGGAACTGATATCGTACACGACGCGGTTCACTCCCGGCACTTCGTTAATGATCCGGTTCGCCACGTGCGCCAGAAAGGACTGCGGCAACGGGGCCCAATCCGCGGTCATGCCGTCCACGCTGGTCACGGCTCGCAACCCGATGACGTGTTCGTACGTCCGTTGATCTCCCATCACCCCCACGGTGCGAACGGGCAGCAACACGGCAAACGCCTGCCACGTCTTCCCGTACAGGCCCTGCGCCTTTAATTCGTAGATAAACACGGCGTCCGCTTCACGGAGCATGGCCAAGCGAGCCGGCGTCACGGCGCCAAGAATACGAATGGCCAAACCCGGACCTGGAAAAGGATGCCGGTAAACGACATCATTCGGCAGGCCCAGCTCCTTGCCCAGCAGTCGGACTTCATCCTTGAACAGTTCCCGGAGCGGTTCGGCCAAGCGGAGTTTCATCCGCGCGGGAAGCCCCCCGACGTTATGATGCGACTTGATCGTCGCGGATGGCCCCTTGTGGCTGACACTTTCAATCACGTCGGGATAGAGTGTGCCCTGAACCAGGTAACGCACGTTGCCGATGTTTCGCGCTTCGCGCTCGAACGCCTTGATGAATTGACGCCCGATGATCTTGCGTTTCTTTTCGGGATCAGTCGTTCCGCCCAACGCTCGCAAAAATTCTTCGGAGGCATCGACCATGCGGCAATTGAAATGAAATGCCCTGAACACCTGCTTGAGCTGCTTGGCTTCCTGTTTCCGCATCACGCCATTATCGATAAATACACAGGTCAACTGCTTCCCGACCGCCCGATGAGTCATGGCCGCCGCCACGGTGCTATCGACGCCTCCGCTCAGGGCACAGAGCACCTTTCCCTTACCCACTTGTTCACGGATTTGATCAATGGAATCGTGCAAAAACGACCCCATGGTCCAGGTCGGTCTCGCCCCGCAAATATGACGGACGAAGTTTTTGAGGATGCGTGAGCCATGCGTCGTATGGGCGACTTCGGGGTGAAATTGCAGACCGTAGAAACGACGTTGCCTGTTGACCAACTTCATCGCGGCAATGGGAGAATTCGCCGTCCTCGCAATGGCCTTGAACCCAAGGGGCAACGTTTCAATCCGGTCTCCGTGCGACATCCAGACCGAAAAGGGACTTTTGACGGCCAGCCCTTTAAACAAATCTGAGCCATCCTGAACCAGCAACCCGGCGCGACCGAATTCCCTGTGTTTCGCCCGGCCGACTCGCCCGCCCATGGATTGCGCCATCAATTGCATACCGTAGCAAATGCCGAGAATCGGCACTCCTTCCTTCATAATCGCTGTTGACCATTCCGGCCGGCCGACGTTCGTCACGCTGGCGGGTCCTCCGGACAGAATGATGCCCTTGGGGCGATTGGCTTGAATCGTTTCCAGGGAAGCGGAAGAGGGAAGGATAACAGAGTGAACGTGGGACTCTCGAATCCGGCGAGCAATCAGTTGGGTGTATTGTGACCCGAAATCAAGAACGATGATGGTATCGTGACAGGACGCCATAGATGAGGTTGTCGAAATTGGGTCCTGTCTCACTTATTCGACGTCAGCCCTATAGTTGGGCGCCTCCTTGGTTATGACCACGTCATGCACGTGGCCTTCGCGCAATCCTGCGTTGGTGAGACGAATGAACCGGGCGTTTTGTTGCAACTCCGGAATCGACCGGCAACCGCAATACCCCATTCCGGCTTTCAAGCCGCCGACCAGTTGATACACCATATTGGACAGCAGACCTTTATAGGGCACACGGGCTTCAATGCCTTCCGGCACCAGCTTTGCCGCAACCTGCCCTTCCTGCCGGTAACGGTCACGCCCCCCTCGTTCCAAGGCTCCAAGCGATCCCATGCCCCGATATTCCTTATAGGTACGACCCTGATACAGGACGGTTTCCCCTGGCGATTCCTCGGTACCGGCAAACAGGGACCCAATCATCACGGCAGAAGCTCCCGCAGCCAGGGCTTTGGAAATGTCACCCGAATATTTAATGCCGCCATCGGCTAGCACCGGAACGCCGGTTCCGCTGAGCGCCTCGGCACAATCCGCAATGGCGGTCAGTTGGGGAACCCCGGATCCCGAAACGATCCGCGTCGTACAAATCGAACCGGGTCCCACGCCCACCTTCACCGCGTCAGCCCCCACGCTCACAAGTTCCTTGGCGCCTTCCGCCGTCGCGATGTTTCCGGCCACCACGTCCATGGACGCATGGCGTTGCTTGATCATTTTCACGGTATCGATAACGCTCTGGGAATGCCCGTGCGCCGTATCGACCACGAGCATGTCCACGCCCGCTTTGACCAGTCGCTCGACGCGTTCCGGCACGTCTTCTCCCACACCGACGGCCGCGGCCACCCGCAACCGGCCGTGGGCATCCTTGCAGGCGTTCGGGTATTTGATCTGCTTTTGAATGTCCTTGATCGTAATGAGCCCCTTGAGCTCGAATTCGTCATTGACCACCGGCAATTTTTCAATGCGGTGCTCGTGCAGAATTTCACGGGCTTTGGTGAGATTCGTCCCTTCCGGCACCGTCACCAACCGTTCCTGCGTCATCACCTGGGACACCGGCAGATCCAACCGGGACTCGAAACGCAGATCCCGATTGGTCAGAATCCCCACCAACTTTTTTTCTCTCGTGACCGGAATACCGGAGATCCGATACGTCGCCATGATTTCATGGGCATCGCGAATGGTTTGATCGGGTGCGATGGTAATAGGATCCAGAATCATGCCGCTTTCGGATTTTTTAACCTTGTCCACTTCAATGGCTTGTTTCTCCGGAGGCATGGCCCGATGGAGCACCCCAATGCCGCCCTCCCGCGCCAACGCAATGGCCAAACGGCCTTCCGTCACGGTATCCATGGCAGCGCTTAAAATCGGAATATTGATCGTGATATGCCGTGAGACGTGCGTGGAACAATCCACGTCGCTGGGCATAACCTCAGATTTGGCGGGCACTAACACCACGTCATCAAACGTCAAGCCGATTCGCGTTTTGTCCCAGAGCGTCATCCTTCGTGTTCCTTAGAAAATATACACCCCTACGACCGAGTCATTATGGGAGAAACCACAAAATTGTCGATGAACAAAAACCGGTGAGAAAAAATGCACAACCAGCTTACCAAGATTTTCCAAAAAAATCGACGGTAAATAATGATCCGGAAATGTCCCATATAACTCCATTTTTCATACAATTTGTTACCTGCAAAGTAAAATTTTATAGAAAAATTTGCTCGATACGGCCTGCCGGTCCCTATGATTCGGATCCGGAAGCAGGTGGTCTTGCTTTGGGTACTGTCTCGGTTTGAATTCTGCTCTTTCCCTCCGAGACGGGACCTCTTTTCTGTCATCCCTGGATGTGATCACTAATTCGTTGACAGTTTCTGCTTTTTCCTTCCCCTCCTTTGTAAGGAGGGGTGAGGGGAGGTAGCGCTAGATCCGGAGTAGGCGGAATGCGTGTGATCGTTAGTGTTCGCGCTCATTGGGGCTATGCCTCTACCCCACCTTCACCTCCCCTTACAAAGGGGAGGAAAAGAACCTGATCTCCCTGTTCAGGCTGACTATTCTGTCAACGAATGACTGAACACATACAAGGATGACAAAAAAGGACATGACGTCGAAAAGGGAATTTCAAACTGAGACACTACCGGCAAGTTGCATAAGGTGACATGATCCACTTAGAATCCCCTCATGAGTGACGCCATTGCGTTCGACACCCATAGATTCGTCAAACACCTGACAGAGAAGGGCTTTACCGAAGAGCAGGCCGAGGCCCTTGCCGTCGAGCAGATCAATCTGCTCAATAGCAATCTGGCCACCAAAACCGATGTTGAAGCCCTGCGACAAGCCACCAAAGCCGATATTGAAGCCCTCAGGGCCGACCTGCTGAAATGGATGTTTGGTGCCCTGATTGCTCAGGGCGGGCTAATTGTCGCTCTGATCAAGCTGTTATAGAATTGCCTTCCTCACCGATACGCCCCACGTCGTGCTAGATTCTATCGAGACCATCGCCCGACTCGCCATAAATCATCAATGCGCATCCTGCAAAAACTCATTTAGTCGTATTGCTATCTGTTTCCGACGCTCGACCAGGAATGCCTTATATGCTTCCGGATCGAGAAGATTTGTATCCGTTGGAATGCACTGTGCCATGAACGGTTCGGTCCCTACCTTCTTGATCAGGTCGGGGAAGTAGGTCTGCGGTGACTTGTCTTTAATCTGTTGATTGGTTTTACCAGATATGAAGCAGAGGTTGGCAATGTCATCCGCCTCACGAACAGAATAAATTCCCTTAAGCACCGCTTTGGGAAAAATGTGGTGGAATTGAAGTTTGTGTTGGGTGCCCTTGTGATTAATTGCGATAGCCAAGTTAGAGCGCCAGTCTTTCGCTCCAGCGGCACGAAAAGCAAGAAACATTGTCTTAAAGAGTGCGCTACGTTGGTTGCGACCCTCCAACTCCTGTGGTGTGACCTGTAGGTTGCCCACCTGTTGGCGCAGACGTTCCGTGAGTTCGTTTGTGCCTTTGCCCTCACGTAGAATGGCAAGATCCTGATCCAAGATGGTCTCACTGGACCCTCGAGAATATCGGCCTTTGGCATTGACCAAAAGTACCCAACGGCGGAGTTGCTCCGACTCGTCAGGCGATAGGGAATAGTCGCGTTTGTGCCCATAGTAGGCCACTGTGATTAGGATGAAGGGAGAAGCAAGTAACGCTGGACTCTCGATCTTCGCGTTGCTGCGCATGAAGTTCAAAGCAAATTCCATACCGCGGCGACTCTCTTTCCAGCCAACTTGCAGAGCATCAAGGCTTAAGCCACCGACAGTGAGAAAGCGAGACTGCCCAGTGGCGAAGGCCACCAAGCTTCGTAGATGAACGCTTCCCAAATCGAGAGCAAAGCCCGTCCGATTGCAATCCTGTTGAAATGTCTGAAAGTCTTTCAAGGAGTTCCGCCATTTGGCGGTGATTTGTGCCAAGGCCAAGTCTGAACTTCGCAGTTTCGCGCCAAGTGAATTCACCCGTACAAAAATTTCGGTGACTTCGTCGTAGGAGAGCGAGCGTTCCAGCACATCCATGCGGTAGGAATATTTGCGGATGGCGCGCAGGCGAGCCAGCCTATCAGCGTAACGCTTGTAGTTGGGGTCCTCTAGGGTCTCCACACCAGCCTGTTTGAGGAATAGCGCATCGTTATCTTCTTTGAAGACTTCGCTTACATTAACCCAGTGCGGCAATCGAGCAAGTTTCTTCGTCGCCACCACGAAGGTCATGCGGTTGAAACGCTCCTGTAGTTCGTCTTCGGTAGAATCGGCCTCGTCTTCAATCCCTTCGTCCCCGTTCTCGTCGTCAGAGCCACCTTCGTAAACTTCAGTAACAACTGACAATTCATCTGGGTGTTCCAGATTGAAAAGTAACTCAATAGGCCGTTTGCGACCACCTACGGTGACCAATTTGCCGCGAATGACCGCAGCCAACGAAGTAAGACGCTGCTGGCCGTCAAGCAGTAATCTAGTACTCGCATAAGGATTGTCGCTCTGCTTGACAGCCATATCCTGAAGCGGTACTTCCTTCTCATCTGTTTCCCATAACAGGATAGCGCCCGAGGGGTAGCCACGGTAAAGCGAATCGAGCAGGTCCCGCACGCGAGTCGAGCGCCAGACGTAGCGGCGCTGCATCTCAGGTAGGCGCAACTCACCGCGCTCAATCATACACACTAACTCTTCAACGGTAGCTTCAACTTTTGCCATGAGAATCCTCTATCCGGACATGCCTACTGAAGATACCCTGTTCTAGTGGATGGTTGAATCCGGCAGTCGATTTTGGATCTTACCCAAATGCTTGCTTAAAAAAACCTATAAAATAAAGACTGTTTCACTCTCTGTCAGGATTCGGAAAAAATAAGGCCCCCTGACGGCATAGACGTCCGGGGGCCTTGCCTTGCCCAGCATCGGGTGCGGGCACTATTGCACTTCGCCTTCGGGAAGGGCCGCCACCGTTTCCGCTTCTTCCTGGAGGAATTCTTCGGCGTCTTCGGCCGGCATGAAGTGTTGGACGCGCATGTTGCCGCTATCGACCACGAAGACGTGGCCTCGATGATCGACTACGAGCCCATAGGGAAAGTTGAATTGCCCTTCGGCGTTACCGAATCCGCCCCATTGGGTGATGAAGTTTCCGTCCCGATCAAATTTTTGCAGCCGCTGATTTCCGGTGTCCGAGACGTAGACGTCACCCGCGCCGTCTACAGCAATTCCCCAAGGTGAACGAAATTGGCCCGGCTCCTGGGCCTGCGCGCTGCTCGCGTGCCCCGGACCGATCCCTCCACCCCATTTGGCCACGAGTTGCGGAAGGACGTTCGTGCTGGTATCGAACTTCTGGATACGGTGATTCCCCATATCCACGACGTAAACCATCCCGTCATTCTGATCGACGGCAATGCCACGGGCAAAATAGAATTGCCCGTCGTTATTCCCGAAACTGCCCCACTGCATCACAAACTCACCGTCCTCATCGAATTTCTGGACGCGGAAATTGGCACTATCGACAACGTACAGGTAGCCGCGGACCCGGTCGACGGCAATGGACCAAGGCGCATTGAACTGACCTTCTCCGTTCCCGCGCCCACCGATTTTCATGAGGTATTGGCCCAGTTTTCCGTCAAACTTCTGCACGCGATGGTTGCTGGTATCGCAGACGTACACGTCACCTTTTCCATCGCACGCGATACCCGTGGGACTGTTGAAATTCCCATTGGCCGTGCCGAAATTTCCCCACAGCAGGATGAAGTTCCCATTGCGATCGAATTTTTGAACGCGGGTGTTGCCGTTGTCGATGACGAACAGGGAGCCCTGATTGTCGATAGCCAGCCCGTAGAGCGGCGCCATAAACTCACCGCCGTGCAGCAACGAGGCGCCACGACCGGGTTTCCCCCATTTCCCCGTACACACGTACCCCGAGGTATTCAGCAAAATGTTCGCACTGGCCGGGATCGAGATGTTATTGCCGACGTCTTTAAACCACGCGTAGACCGTTTTCGGCCCGTCACCGGGCGATAAGGTTAGAGGAATCGTCGCCCCGAAACGATGCTCCGGTTCGACTTCGATCCACCCCGGCAAGGTCGCACCGGGAGTCATGGGATTTTCAGAGATGAAATAACCCGCTACGCCGGTATCCACGTCCCTGGCTGAAATCGTCGCCACCACGTCCAACGAATTCGTCATATACGCCCCATGATTCAGGACGATATCCGGATTCTGCGGGGCGGCCACGTCGATCAGCACGGGCATGACTTCCTGTTCTTCCGACAGGGGGCTCTCGACGTCATGCTCATCAACGCTCGTGAGCGCATAGTAATAGGCCGTATTGTTCGTCAAGCCGGTATGGGTGTAGGGACTCGTCACTCCCTCGATGAGCGTCGCCGTTTCTTTAGACACGCCGGGATCGGTGCTGAAGTAGAGGTTGTAGGACACGGCACCGGGCACCTCCATCCAACTCAGCATCGCTTCCGTATCACCGGGTTTCCCCACCAACGGCACGGCAAGCGGGGCGCCTTCGGCTTCTGCGGCCTTGTCGGCTTTTTCCCGGCCCCTGGCGAGTTCCTCTTCGGTGGGCGCGAACTTCAGCACCCGGTAGTTTCCGCTGTCCACCACGTAGACGTAGCCTTCCTTGTCTACCGCAATACCGGAGGGGAAATTCACCTGAGCTTCCGTGAGTCCACGATTGCCCCAAGAACACAGATACGTCCCGTTCGAATCAAACTTTTGAATGCGGTGATTCCCGCTGTCTACGACGTACACGTTACCCAAGGCATCGCACGCCACGCCCCAGGGAGATTTAAATTGTCCGAGCCCCGTCCCCTCTCTTCCCCACTTCGCCAGGAAATTGCCACGGGAATCGAATTTCTGAATGCGATGATTGCCTTCATCGGCCACGTAAATATGGCCCGCAAAGTCGACCGTCAGACCCCGAGGGAAGTAGAAAGCGCCGTCGAAACTCCCGTCTTTTCCCCATTTGATCAAGGGGGCACCGTCCGACTGAAACTTCTGGATGCGAGAATTACTCGTGTCCGACACGTAGAGATTGCCCTGCTGATCCGTAGCCACCCCCCAGGGCACGTCGAACTTCCCGGCCTCGGCCCCGCGCCAGGCAAAGCCGAACTTGCCCCAGGCATTCAAAAAGTTCCCGTCGGGATCAAACTTCTGGACGCGGTTATTTCCACTGTCCGCTACGTACACGTGGCCTTCCGGAGCGGTTGCCAACCCGCGGGGATAATAGAAGGTGCCGTCTTCCGAATCGGCTTCCCCACCCCAACGAGCCAAACAGTTGCCGTCCTTATCGAACCGTTGAATGGCATGATTGTCGGTATCCGCCACGTAGATGGTCCCGTCGCTGTCGAGGGCAATACCGGTCGGCGAACGAAACTCCCCGTCATCGACGCCTTCCTGCCCAAACTGCAACACGGGCAAGTACGGTGAAGGGATCGACATGACTTCTTCCGATTCCCGGCTCTCTCCATCCGCGGTCACGACGGTGACCACGTAGTGGTAACACAACCCGTTGGCAAGATCGTTATGCGTGTAGGGACAGGAAGGGCCTTCGATACAATTCCCTTTTTCCTTGGTGACTCCGATCACGGGGTTGAAATCTTCCTGGCTCGCAATCGGACGAGTCAGTTCATTGGGCTTGATGCTGACCCCTTGAGAGGTCTGATAATAGACGTTGTAATACATTGCATCAGGCACGGCATCCCAACTCAGCGTAATGAACCCGTTGCCCGCGACGGCCCTAACGCTGCTTGGCGGATCAGGAAGCTTTTCCTCATCACCTTCTTCGCCCGCCCCCCAGTCCTCTTCAAAGCCTTCGGCCCTCAAAACCAGCCGTTGCAAAATCAGATCACAATCCAACTCAAAAAAATCCTTCATAACGCTCCTCACAATATTCAAGTCATACCAAAGTAGCGGTTCCTAAAAACTTGTTTCGCACCCAATTGAATTTACGTAATTCTATTACCATGCGTTGAGAATTTTCCAAATAAAACCAAGAAGTTGGGAAAAAGTCTAGCAAGCTATTCTTTCCGAAGTCAAGGAAGGGTCAGGACATTGTGTTTATTGAAGAAAATGGTGCAAGCCTCGCAGATCGGCAACACAAGGTATCGTGTCATCGACTCCCTTCCCGTCTCGGTCCAGGAGTACCCCTGATAAGCCGGCATCGGTGGCTCCTGCAAAATCTTCCTTGGGATCATCTCCCACGTGCATGGCCTCTTCCGGTTCGACCACATGTTGATCCAAGGCACGTTGGAAAATCTGAGGCGACGGTTTGGCCGACCCGGCGAGGCTGGAAATCGTGATGGAATCAAAAAAATGCTCCAACCGTAACGCCCGGATAATGTCAAAAAACCGTGTATCGAAATTGGAGATGACTCCCAGTTCATAGCCCTGCGAACGCAATTGCTCCAGAACCTCCGGCACTTCAGGATAGAGATCCCATGCTTCTGCCCTGCCAAAGGCCTCGTAGACCTCCTCGAAATAGTCATCGAACCCTTCGAACATGCCGACGCGATAGAACACCGCGTGCACGATGTCAAACCACCAGAGCCTTTCGCATTGTTTCAATTTTTCAGGTTGCTCCACGGCAAAAATCGGTGGAGGCGCTTGACGAAAGGCATCCTTGAACGCCTGATTCACCTTGGTCACCATGTCAGGCGAACGAGGCACGCCATACTTTGCGGCATAGTGCAGATACACGTCCCCGACGGATCCCTTGACGCGAAACAAGGTGCCGGCCGCATCGAAAAACACGACCTTAATGCGGGGTCCCGACATGTCGAGGCGCTATGTTCATCTACTCCCTCTCCCTTGGAGGGAGAGAGCCTGCCCTAAGCTTGTCGAAGGGGCCGGGGTGAGGGGGAAAGAAAAAAACATGGCACATGCGGTGATTGTGGACCGGGCGCTACTAATCCTCATCCATGACCCGAGTCAAAAATGGGTTGTGATGAGCAAGAGAACGGCAGGTGCTTATTTCTTGGTACCGGCTTTGCGTTGGGCTTGCTCAAGAGCCTTCATGCGTCGTTGATTTTTTCGGTGTTTGCGACGAAGCTCTCGATCTTTTTCTCGTCCTCTGGGCATCAAATTCTCCCTGATCCTGATGGGCGTAATTGCCGATAGCTCAGTAAAACCCCAGGTAAAAACGTGGTGAGTTTCTATCACATTCATTCTCATGAACACAACCGGGGCTTTGCTTGCGAGGGTCTATCCCCCATGCTAAGATTTTTGGCTCTGTCAGCGTGAGTTTCATCCCTATGGCGTCCCAACAACTCAGTAAAACCTACGAACCGCAAGCCGTTGAAGCCAAGTGGGGCCCATATTGGATCGATCAGGGTTACTTCGGCGCCACTCCCGACTCCACGGGACAGCCCTATACAATCGTCATCCCGCCCCCCAACGTCACGGGCTCGCTGCACATCGGCCACGCGCTGAACAATACGCTTCAGGACATTCTGATACGCTGGCGCCGCATGCAAGGACGGAACACCTTGTGGCTTCCGGGAACCGACCATGCCGGCATTGCCACACAAAACGTGGTCGAACGGCAGCTTTTGGAGGAAGGCACCAAGCGAGAGGAACTCGGACGCGATGCGTTTATCGAACGGGTCTGGTCCTGGAAACAGCAATCCGGCAATACGATTCTCGATCAATTGAAACGACTCGGAGCTTCCTGCGATTGGTCGCGCCTGCGCTTTACCATGGATGAGGGATTATCCGAAGCCGTTCGAGCCGTTTTTATTCGCCTGCACCGGGAAGGTCTCATCTATCGCGGTCACCGCTTGATCAATTGGTGCCCCCGCTGTCTCACCGCCCTTTCCGACGTTGAGGTCGAGCACGAGCCGGTTCACGGCACCATGTACCACATTTCGTATCCCTTGGCCGACGACGCGGGTACGTCCCTCATTATCGCCACCACAAGACCGGAGACGTTACTCGGGGATACCGCTGTGGCTGTGCATCCGGAGGACTCCCGATACAATAGGCATATCGGAAAATGTATCAAACTGCCGCTCACCAACCGGACCATTCCGATCGTGGGCGATGAGATCCTGGTGGATCGGGAATTTGGGACCGGCGCCGTCAAAATCACCCCGGCTCACGACTTCAATGATTTCGAGGCAGGTGAACGGCACCAACTCCCCCGCATCGCCCTGCTGAACCATCAGGGCCTCTTGAATCCTGATGCACTCCGGGAAGCAGAGGTCGAGCCGGGCGTCCGGGACGACATTGCCAACCTTTCGGCCATCAAGGCCCGCCCAATTGTGGTTGATGCCCTGAAAGACCGGGACCTCCTGGTTAAAACCGAAGACCATCAAATGGCCTTGGGGAAATGTTACCGCTGCAAAACCGTGGTGGAGCCATTCCTCTCCCCTCAATGGTTCGTCAAAATTCAACCGCTGGCCGACCCGGCAATTGCCGCTGTCGAACAGGGACACATCCGCATTATCCCGGAAGAATGGTCGAACAATTATCTGGGCTGGATGCGAGGGATCAAAGACTGGTGCATTTCGCGGCAGATCTGGTGGGGCCATCGCATCCCGGCCTGGTATTGCGCCGCGTGCCATCCAGAAGCCCGGCTGATTCTCGAAGGCGGGGGCAGCCATCTGATCCCCACGAATGCCGCTCCCGTGGTCGCCGAGACGGCTCCGGCCGCCTGCGGCACCTGCGGGCAGGATCAATTCATCCAGGACCCCGACGTGCTCGACACGTGGTTTTCATCGGCCCTCTGGCCCTTTTCCACCCTGGGTTGGCCTGCGAACACCAAAGATCTCGAGACCTATTACCCGACTTCCACGTTGGTCACGGGGCTGGATATCCTGTTCTTCTGGGTGGCGCGCATGATTATGATGGGCCTCAAATTTACCGGCAAACCACCATTCCGTGACGTCTACATTCACGCCCTGGTGCGCGATGCCGAGGGCGAAAAGATGAGCAAATCCAAGGGCAACGTCATCGATCCCCTGACCAAGATGTCGGAATACGGGACCGACGCTCTACGCTTTACCTTGGCCTCGATGGCGTCACCCGGGCGTGACATCAAACTCTCGGAAAACCGGATCGAAGGTTATCGCAACTTTGCCAACAAGATCTGGAATGCCGCCCGGTTCATCCTGATGCACGCGGATGGGCCGTCCGAAGCACGCCCCATTGCCGACAGGCCGTTCGTGGATCAATGGATTCTGAGCCGACTTAACCACGTCACAGCCACCGTGACGGCCCGGCTTGAAGAATACCGGTTCGATCAGGCCGCGGGGCAACTCTACCAGCACCTCTGGCACGAATACTGCGATTGGTATCTGGAACTCATCAAACCCGCACTACAAAACGGGGACTCGCCCACCGCCCGGTCGACGCGCGCCACGATGCTACACACGTTTGAGCACCTCCAACGCCTGCTGCACCCTTTCATGCCATTTTTGACCGAAGAAATCTGGCAAACGATGCCGCACCAGGGCGAGAGCCTCGTCCGCCAACCCTTTCCGGCGGCAATCCAAGAATGGGAGAATGCCGAGGCGGAGCAGACGTTCGCCGTCATCGAACACGTCGTCACCACCATTCGGACCGGGCGCGCCCTCCTGGATTACGCGCCATCTAAATCCTTGACGATCCTGGTCACGTCCAAAGATCCGGACGAGCTTGCGCGATTGAACGAAGCCCGGGACCACGTCGCACATCTCTGTCGCGGAACGGTCACCATAGCCGATCAGGACACGTGGCCGGGCGGTCGCATCCTGCATCTGGCGGTGGAAAGTTTCATGGTCGGCCTGACGATCGAGGGTGAGGTGGACCTCAACAAAGCCTTGACGCGCATCAACAAACAAGCGCAAGCCAAACAAAAGGAAGTCACGCGGCTCCAGGGACGCCTCGGTTCTCCGGATTTTGCAGCCAAAGCCTCCCCCGAGGTCGTGCAGGAATCCAAGGATCGTCTGGCCCTGCTGACCGCCGAACTCTCGCTTTTTGCCGGCAGCGAACAACAACTCCGGAAAATGGTGTCGTGAAATCCCATGTCATCCGCTCCCCTGCCCCCATTTGAACTTGAATCGCTGGTCGCAGCGGCTTTGAAAGAAGATGCGCCACACGGCGACGTCACCACGCGCGTGCTCCTTGAACCATCCCTTCAGGCTCAAGCCCACGTCGTGGCCAAGCAGAACCTGACCCTTGCCGGTGTCGCGGTTCTTCACACCGTGTATCGGGTCCTGGATCCAGCCGTGGTGGTCACGTCCACGTTCGACGACGGCGCAACTCTGGAAGAGGGACAGACGTTCGCTATCGTTCAAGGACCGGCGCATTCAATCCTGGGCGGGGAACGGATAGCGCTGAATTTTTTGCAACGTCTTTCCGGCATTGCCACCTTGACCGCACGATTCAAAGCCGAAATCCGGCAGTATCCCACCGTCCTCCTCGATACCAGAAAAACCATTCCCGGCCTTCGCCGGCTCGAAAAATGGGCGGTCGCTCTCGGGGGTGGAACCAACCATCGCATGACGCTGAGCGATGGAGTCCTCATCAAGGACAACCACCTGGTGTTATTGGAAGCCCAAGGCACAACCATCCGCGAAGCCTGCCGCAAGGCCAGAGGGCGAGTCTCCCGTCAGTTCCGCATCTGCGTGGAAGTCGAAAACCTCAAGCACGTTATCGAGGCCTTGGACGGCGGCGCTGACGTGCTGCTCCTGGACAATATGCCCCCTGCTCTTGTCCAGGAAGCCGTCGATCTCGTCAAAGGCAAAGCCCACGTCGAGGTCTCGGGAGGCATTACGCTCGAGAACGTGCGCGAGTATGCCGCCACGGGCGTAGATTCCATTTCCATCGGGGCCCTCACCCATTCCGCACCCGCGGTCGATATCAGCCTGGACGTGCTTCCCACGTCCGCTCAGTAACCTGGCTTACGTATGGCGAGTTCAGTGCAATTCACACCGTTGGAAGCCGCAAGCATTGAACAGCGGTTGACCACGCGCAGCCTGGGACGCTCGCTTCATCTCTTTGCGGAACTCGCTTCCACCAATACCACGGCCTTTACGCTGGCCGACTCCGGAGCGCCTCATGGCACAGCGGTTCTCGCGGAAACTCAAACAGCCGGGAAGGGACGACTGGGACGGCAGTGGACCTCGCCGCCCCATCTCAATATCTATTGTTCCCTGATACTGACCAATCCGAAACTTTCGCGTCACGGGTCCTGGATCCCGCTTGTGACGGGACTCGCCCTGGCTGAAGCCACCCGCCGTGCCTGCGGCATTGAGATCTCGTTAAAATGGCCTAATGATTTGTTGTATATCGAGAAAAAAATCGGGGGCATTTTATGCGAAAGCACGAGTCAAGGCTCTCGAATCGAGACATGTGTCGTGGGATTCGGCCTGAACGTCAATGGCCGGGAGACGGATTTCCCCGAAGAGTTGCGCTCGCTTGCCACGTCGTGTCACCAGGCCACCAGCCAATTCCATGATCGCAACGGCCTGATCGCCGATATATTCAACCAATTGGAAAACTGGTATGATTGCGTCATGTCGGAACAACTCGAACACGTGCGAAAATCCTATGAGGCGTCATGCGTCACGCTCGGCCGGGAAGTGGAGATTGCCTGCCTGACAGGCCAAACGATTCGCGGAACGGCTACCAACATCGGGCAAGATGGCGCATTACTGGTGTCCACCACGCGAGAAGGCAAGAGCCACACCCTGGAAATTCGAGCGGGCGACGTTCACCATCTACGATAATCCATGCTTCTGACAATTGACATAGGCAATACCCAAATCGTCTCCGGCGTATTCGACGGGCAAACCCTGCGAAGTTCCTGGCGCCTAGCCACCGACCACACGAAGACGGCTGACGAATACGGTATCGTCTTCGCGTCGCTCATACGGGAATCCGGCATTCAGGCCCAGGATATCCACGGGAACATCATTTCAAGCGTAGTCCCTCCCCTGACCCCGACGATTGAATCCATGATCGAAACCTTTTTCCAGCATTCCCCGCTCATCGTCTCCCCTGACTTTCCCTTTGGGTTGACACTCGAATATGCCAACCCCCAGGAAATCGGAACCGACCGTTTGGTCAACGCGGCTGCGGCGTTCGCAAGCTATCGAACCCATCTCATTATCGTGGACTTCGGAACCGCCACAACGTTTTGCACCGTCACCGAAGACGGACGATATTTGGGTGGGGCGATTGCCCCCGGGATCAAAAGCGCCGCCGATGCCCTGCATCACCACACCGCCAAATTGCCCAACGTCGAGCTGACCCGTCCGAAAAGCGTGATCGGAACCGATACGACAAGCAGCATCCAATCCGGTTTGATCTTCGGTTATGCCGGACTGGTCGATGCAATGGTGACCAGGATCGAACAGGAAATCGGTCGTTCAACCAAGGTCGTCGCCACTGGCGGCCTTGCCCCGATTCTTGCGCCAATATCGAGGACTATCCAGGAAATAAGGCCATCGCTCACGCTTGAGGGCCTGGAATTGCTCTACCGCCGCATAACCAGCCAATAGGCGCCCGTCCGATGGACGTTCCGGCATAAACCGGAGCCCCGCCTTTCTTTCGTATTTTTCACCATTTTTTTCACTTTTTTCAGTTGACTTACCAAGTCTTGATGACTATCTGAGCAAGACACCCGAGCCATGATATGAGCGACAATCTTCAACAATCAGATGAAGTACGTGGTGAAGACACAGTATCCAAAGCACTTTCCGATCATCCGGATACCGAGTCAGCCGACACGGATGCAGAAAGACCACCTGAAAATCATCAGGAAAATGCAGAAGTTCCAAGTCTAACAGACCAACTTCTCGAAAAAGACGAGGAACTGCACGCCCTGAATGACAAATATTTGCGCCTGGCCGCGGAATTCGACAACTACAAGCGCCGGGTTCAACGCGACCAACGGGATACAATCCGGTTTGCAAACGAAAAATTATTCAAGGACTTGCTGCCTACGTTAGACAACCTGGAACGCGCGCTACAATCCGGGCGCGAGCAAGACCGGATTGAGGGACTCCTGGAAGGAGTTGACCTCACGTACAAACATTTTCTCGACACTCTCCAAAAAATGGGTATCAAACAAGTTTCGAGCGTGGGGGAAGTCTTCGACCCGGCCAAACATCAAGCCGTCGGGCAAGTCGAATCAACGACCATCCCCGAGAACGTCATCGTCGATGAATATCAGAAAGGGTATTTTGTCCATGACCGGATATTACGACCAGCCATGGTGACCGTCGCTAAAGCAAAAGAACCGGATAATGAAGGAGCCGAAACATGAGCAAGATTATTGGAATTGACTTGGGAACGACAAACTCGTGTATCGCCGTCATGAGCGGGGCCGACCCGGAGGTGATTGCCAACTCGGAAGGCGGACGCACCACGCCGTCCGTGGTGGCGGTGACGGACAAGGAAGAGCGGCTCGTCGGCCAGATTGCCAAACGTCAGGCTATTACAAACGCCGAGAACACCATTTTTTCGGTCAAACGCCTGATGGGAAGAAAGTTCAATACCAAGGAAGTCAAAACAGCGACCGAGCGGTTGCCTTACAAGATTCTCGCCGCCTCGAACGGAGACACGCACGTAGAAATCCAAGGCAAACAATACAGTCCACCCGAGGTGTCGGCGATGATCCTTCAAAAGATCAAACAAACGGCCGAAGACTTTTTAGGGGAGAAAGTCATGGAGGCGGTGATTACCGTCCCCGCGTACTTTGACGACAGCCAGCGCCAAGCCACCAAGGACGCAGGTCAGATCGCGGGGCTCAACGTCCTTCGGATCATCAACGAACCTACGGCGGCCTCATTGGCCTACGGCCTGGAGAAAAAGAAAGAAGAGCGCATCGCCGTCTACGACCTCGGCGGCGGCACCTTCGATATTTCGATCCTCGAAATCGGGGACGGCGTGTTCGAAGTGAAGGCCACCAACGGCGACACCTTCCTGGGCGGTGACGACTTCGACCTTCGCATCATCGATTGGCTGGTGGACGAATTCAAGAAGGATCAGGGCATTGATTTGAAGAACGACCGCATGGCGCTGCAACGCTTGAAAGAAGCCGCAGAACGCGCCAAGATCGAACTGTCATCGGCCCAGGAAACGGAAATCAATTTGCCCTTTATCACCGCCGATGCCAGCGGGCCTAAACACCTGGTGCTCAAACTCTCCCGGTCCAAACTGGAACAACTCGTCGACGACCTGATCACCCGCTCCATCGAACCCTGTAAAAAAGCCTTGGCCGATGCCGGCATTTCCGCCGGCGAGATCAATGAAGTGGTACTCGTCGGCGGGATGACACGGATGCCCAAAGTCATCGAACGGGTGAAGGCCTTCTTCGGCAAGGAACCTCATAAAGGCGTGAATCCCGACGAAGTCGTGGCGATTGGAGCCGCCATCCAGGGCGGCGTCCTCAAGGGCGACGTCAAGGACGTACTGCTCCTGGACGTGACTCCCCTGTCGCTCGGCATTGAAACGTTAGGCGGCGTATTCACGCGCTTGATCGACCGCAACACCACGATTCCAACCAAGAAGAGCCAGATTTTCTCCACCGCCGCGGACAGTCAGACCGCCGTGACCATTCGGGTCTTTCAGGGCGAACGGGAAATGGCCAACGACAACAAACTGCTCGGTCAATTCGACCTGGTAGGAATCCCCCCGGCCCCACGAGGTATGCCGCAAATCGAAGTCACGTTCGACATCGACGCGAACGGGATCGTCCACGTTTCGGCCAAAGACATGGCCACGCAAAAAGAACAGTCCATCAAGATCACGGCTTCGAGCGGCCTGAGCAAGGAAGAAGTCGATCAATTGGTGAAGGACGCCGAGGCGCATTCCGAAGAGGATAAAAAGCGCCGCGAAACCGTAGAGATCCGAAATCAAGCCGATTCCCTGGTCTATGGAACGGAAAAGAATCTCCAGGAACACGGAGACAAGATCCCCGAGGAGGAGAAAACCAAAATTCAGGAAGCGATCGACGGCATGAAGAAAGCCATGGAGGGAGACGACGTGGAAGCCATCAAAACGGCCATGCAGACCCTCACGACTGCCTCACACAAACTCGCGGAAGAAATGTACAAAAAGACGTCTGCCGAGACCGGAGACGGAAGTAACACCGGAGACGGCGCAAGCCCCAACGGTGAAACGACCAATGGAACGCAACAAGACGAAACAGTCGTCGATGCCGAATTTGAAGAGGTGGATAAGGAAAAATAATGGTCTCACCTCATGAGGTTTTCTGTTAGTGTTCTATATTGAGGACCAACCACTAGACGACTACGAGCCGACACCAGAAGAACAGGAACAGGTCTATCGAGTGGAGGCCCGAGCAGGACAAGAAGTGAACTGTTGCCTACAACGTCAGATGCACACACCTAATATGGAGGCATGAGCAATGCCCAACCATACTACGAGACACCTTCCTCCCCCATCTCACGAGCCCCCTCAAGGGAGTATTATCAGAGATATACAACACTTCAAGGCGTTATTAAGAGATCGAACCGTCCAGTACGGTAGACTGGATCAATGGGTCGATGACGCTTTTGACAGGTTCTCTACGGAGTGATTTCTTAGGGAAGTAGATCAGAGAAAAGATTCAATGCTGAAGAGAATCCCCATTGAAGTGAGTGCTTTCTTCACAATATCTTTGCCGAGTTGAAAGAGCAGGCCCAAAAGGATGTCGATGGAGTCAATCCTTTCTCTCCATGGACAAAAAAACATTGCAAATCAGCCACTATGCGCTATCGCATTTAGTTTTTGCCAGATCATGAATAAATTCTGCTTCCTGATCGTGGCAATCTGTCTCAGCCTACCAGCTCTCTGCTCGATTGCTGTGGCAGAAAGTGCTAATCCGTTTGGGTTTGAGACAGATCGTGACCCACTTGGATATGGGTACTGTAAAAAAAACAAAGCCTGGATCTTTAGAAGTCATGGCTATACATGCGAATCAGCCCCACGGCCCCATCCAGATCTTGATACATACGCTCTGCAATTTGTGAAGGGCATTGGATTATGCCGCATAGCAGCTTCTGGACGATATACACAATTTGCAGCGTTGAGGACTACGCTGGTTGAACTGTTAAAACAACAACTCATTTATACGTATGGACAGCCGATTGGATCCAATAAAGATAACAACGAAGACATGGAAAGTGCTTTTCATAAAGAAGGGCAAGACGACCATCACCTTCGCTCTTTCAGTCCGAGGGGCAGTCCGAGGGTTGAGGGCTACGACAGGGACGATATAGAGGCGTACATAGCGAAGCTCGACGCAAAAGAACAGAAGTTTTATTGGAAGCCTGGAGGCAGTGTCCAATCGATTGAACTCGCAGTGACCCCCTTTACAGATGCCGCCACTTTCGTGCATATCTACATTAAGTTCACCACCTTCAACGCCTGTCAACAAGCCATTGATGAAAAAGGCCGTGATGCCTTTAGGCATACTGACGAAATTGAAAGAGGGCGTTAAAGAGGGAAGCCGAAAGCTGTCCGTGCAAATGGATCACGTCATCCTGGATGGTATCGTATTCGGCAAAGGTACATATCAACTTCCTACTCCACAAAATAGTTGTCAAGTTAAATGCATAAGTCTCAAATCAAGCGAACCTTTCGACACTATCAAATATAGAATGGGATTTGGCAGTGCGTAATACGGACAACCCCATCGTTGACATGTTGACTCTACGCAAAGATTTATACCTTGTGATGAGTCTGCTTCTGGCCGATAGAGAAGTGGCCAAAGTCCAAAACGTGGTTGTTTGGACAAAGGTCTTCCACGAACACGAAGTAAGAAAATTGATGCTATGGGTCGCAACGGCGGTACGTGGCCTACTGGACTTGCTGGAAGAAAGAAAAGACAATTTCAGCAAGCAGAATTGCGGAGAATACTGGTCTGATTTTTCAAAAAACAGCGAGTATCCGCTAACATTCAGACAGGCCTGCAATTCTGTCATTCATGCCAAAGAAATCTTGCCTTACCGGGCACCAAAACAGGACTCGAAGAAAAAGGTCGAGCGAGTTTATACTGACAGAATTACTATAAGGGGCACAAACAAGGGTAAAACAACTCGCGCACAGATTGATATTATCAGGTTTGTGCGGATAGCATACCAGTTATCAACTCTTTTAGAGGAGGACAATTATGCCGACGGATAGAGACACCTATAAATACCACTTCAAGAAGGGCAATAAGATTGTCCACACGGGTATTACCAACGACATAGACCGCCGTGAGGCAGAGCACCGGAGCGAGCCGGGATGGAGTAAAGGACATATAAAACAGATAGGTCTCCGTACGACTCACGAAGCCGCACTGCAATGGGAGGAAGAACAGGCCAAACAAGGCAAGCCGGTACGGCAGAAGTAGGAACTGAACCTGTCTAAAAAGTCAGAGCTTCTTCTTTTCTGCCTCCCCTCCTCCTTACCCTTTGCTATGGTTCCTTCGGCTTCGCTCAGGACGGGCAAGGCAAAGGAGTGGAAGCAAGAGCAGGGACTGGCACAGCAAACTCGCCGCCTGCGCACGAAGGGATGAAAACGACGAGAAAGACTCTGGATTCCCGATTAGAGATATCGGGAATGACAATTCAGGCTGCATTAACTATTTTCGCATCAATGACAAAAACATCGACCGGAAAAGATGGCTAGCGTGACCAAACGGGATTATTATGAAGTGCTCGGAGTTGATCGGGTCGCCTCGGATGACGAGATCAAGAAGGCTTTCCGGAAGCTGGCCCGCCAGCACCATCCCGATTTGCAGAGCGACCCGCAACTCAAGAAAAAAGCCGAAGAAAAGTTTAAGGAAGCCAATGAGGCGTATGAAGTCCTGGGCAATGAGGAATCGCGGAAACGGTACGATATGTTCGGACATTCGGCGGGCCAGCAAGGTTTCGGCGGAGCCGAAGGGTTTGACGTCCGGCAAGGCTTCGGCGACGTGTTCGGAGACATTTTTGAAGATTTCTTCGGCGGAGGGAGAGGAGGTCGAAGCCGGCCCGAACAGGGCAATGACCTGCAATATAACCTGGAACTGTCCTTTGAAGAAGCCATCGAGGGAAAAGAGGCTAAACTCAAAATTCCGCGATGGGAAGGCTGTGACTCCTGTAAAGGTACGGGAGCCAAATCAAACGATGCCATCCAACAATGTCGCGGCTGCCAGGGCACCGGGCAGATTCGACTGCAACAAGGCTTCTTCTCGATTAACCGGGCTTGCGGGCAATGTCAGGGCACCGGACAAATCATTACGGATCCCTGCCCCACTTGTCGCGGGCAAAAACGGGTGTACCGGGAACGAACCTTATCCGTCACCATTCCCGCGGGAATCGATACCGGCATGCGCTTTCGCTTGGCTCGCGAAGGCGAACACGGTATCAATGGCGGGCCGCCCGGCGATCTCTACGTGGCAGTCGCAGTCAAACCACACCCGGTCTTTACCCGAAAAGGCAATGACGTTCTCGTCGAGTTGTCGCTGGACATGGTCACGGCTGCCTTGGGCGGCAAAGTCGACGTGCCGACGCTCAAAGGCAAAACCAGCGTCAAAATTCCCGAAGGCACCCAACACGATCAGGTTCTTCGACTCAAAGGACTGGGAGCGCCTGCGTTGAAAGGTCGCACCACCGGCGATCAACTTGTTCGGATCAACGTCACCGTTCCGACCAAACTGTCGGCCAAACAACGGGAACTGCTGACCGCCTTTGCCGAAGAAAGCGGAACCGCATCGAAAAACGAAGAAGACGGCTTGTTCGGCAAGGTCAAGAACATGTTCGAATAGGCGACGGTCTCGTCCTATCCCTCCCTTCCCTTTGCCATATGCCGGTCTTTTTCATTCAATCAAACCGGATTACCACCCACACCGTCACGATTGACGGTCCCCTCTTCGCTCACCTGTCAAAAAGCCTCCGCATCCGTGAAGGCGAGACCATTTGTGTCGGAGATGAGCGCCGGGTTCGGTACCGGGTTCGGATCGATCACTTGGAGTCGAAATCGCTGGAGGCCTCCATCCTTGAAACAATCGAAGGTCCACCCGCGCCCCGGGCTCCGATTGTCCTGGTTCAGGCCATTCTGAAAGGTGATCGCATGAACTGGATGATTCAAAAAGCCACGGAACTTGGCGTCGCCGGGATTATTCCATTGCTCACGTCGAGGGTCATCGTCCGTCCACCGGCAGGTCGCGTCCGAACCACACAAGAACGGTGGCAACGGATCGCCGTCGATGCCGCACAGCAATCGGAGCAATGGACGTACCCCAAGATCATTCAACCCATAACGTTGTCCGATGTCTGTCAACACGTTCCTCACGCGACACTCCGGTGTGCGTTGCTTGAACGCAGTGCGGAACAACGTCTCGGTTCCCTTCCCATCGATCACACGTTCCAAGGCACGATCGCACTCGTCGTCGGCCCCGAAGGAGGATGGACACAGGAAGAGATTCAGGAAATTCTCGACCAACGCTTTCAACCCATTACGCTGGGCAAAAGCATCCTTCGGAGCGAAACCGCTCCATTGGTGGCGCTCAGCATCCTGCAATATCGTCTGGGGAACCTCTGAGCCCGGATTTCGTGGAACCCACAACTAGGTCCCGATCAAATCGGAGACGAGCGTCGAAGGCAGATTTTTCCTTCCCCTCCTTTGTAAGGAGGGGAAGGGGAGGTAGAAAGGTATGTTCACGTCCTCTACCCCACCTAGCCTCCCCTTACAAAGGGGAGGAATAATCGAGGAGATCAGGGGTGTCTTAAGACGAAGGGGCGATCTTCAGGATGATTCCGCCGTCGCCCACGGCCCAGCCGATCTTGGTGTCCGGAAAGGATAACCCATAGAGGCTGAAGGGCTCGGAGAGTTCCGGTTCGGTCCACGTGAAACCGGCGTCCGTGGTGGTCAGAAACGCGCCTCGCTCGCCGATGATCCACCCGGCCCGGAACCCGGTAAACCGGACTTTTAAAAAGTCCGGCGGCCTGATACAGGGAGACCCGCACGGCAGGGTACGATCAACCCATTTTTCTCCACTGGTGATCGTTTGAAAGATGGCACCCTGGGAGCCCACGACCCAGCCACCCTCGGGATCGGTAAAGTACAGATCGAAGAACGTCGTGGCACTGTCGGTGGCCTGTTGAATCCAGTTTTGCCCGCCGTCCCGCGTGACGAGGATTGTTCCGATTGCACCGACCGCCCACCCGTTTTGCGCATCGATGAACTGGACGCCGAACAAATCCACCGCGGTCGAACTGCTTTGATCCTCCCACGTCACGCCACCATCCGCAGTCCGTAAAATGGTGCCACGGCCTCCGACGATCCAGCCCTGCGAGGGATTCAGGAAATACACGTCATAGAGTGTGGCGCCAACCCCGGCAACCTGCCGGCGCCACTGTTTTCCGCTATCGTTCGTATGCAGGATGGTCCCATTCTGCCCGACGATCCACCCGTGTTGAGAATCCGTAAAATAGACGCTGGTTAACAGGGCCGCGGTGCGGCGCGTGACTGCCTGCCACGTCCCACCTGCATCCTCCGTTTTCAAGACGGTTCCCCGCGCGCCTACGGCCCAGCCGTGTTGCGCGCTCACAAAAAACGTCCCAAGGAGCGTGGATTTCGTGCCGCTCTTCTGGATGGTCGAAACCACGTTCTCTTCGGCTTGGACCTGTCCCGCTACGCCCGGGAGACAGATCAATCCCACGACCATTAACCGAAGGAGAGCATAAAAAGAGGATGAAACGGCTTTCACGGTGCCTGGTCGGTTCTCCAAGGTTCTTGCGTGTAATCGTAGAAAAATTCCTTGTGGGGCAATCCACGCGGCAGAATCTTGAATTCGCCTGCCACGGCGCTCTGCCACTGCTTCCGGGAACAGCACCGGCCATTCTTGAGTAAATCCCATGACCCGCGACGCACGACGATTTCCCCTTCAGTGGGATCAACGTAAAACCCTTCGGGATGCCCGAACCCGAACACGTGCCGCCTGGGCACCTGAACCTTGATTTCGGTATCCTTCCAGGAGACCACGACGGCTGCGACCCCGTTCACCAGCACTTCCGTGCGTGAGACGTCGGGCCCCAGTCGATAGTTCTTCCAATCATGGGCATCAGTATTCAATTCCAGGCGCGTCGCCTCCGCGATTTTCAGAAATTCGCCAAACCCTTTGCCTTTCAACGTCACGATCTCATCGATACCGG
This sequence comes from Nitrospira sp., assembly GCA_028819435.1. Lineage (GTDB taxonomy): Bacteria > Nitrospirota > Nitrospiria > Nitrospirales > UBA8639 > Bin75. The sequence goes on along the minus strand of JAPPLK010000003.1, from coordinate 55,254 downwards.
CTTCCTTTGGAGAGTAGGACGTGACCTTCGGCATCTGCACGGTAAATGAGCCCACTTCCAAGTCGACGACGTCCTGCTTGGCACAACAGGTCCCATCGGGGTTGGGAATTGTACCGCCCCGCTTCACGACAACGGGACCGGACTTGGCGCTATAGGGCACCCACACGTTGATTTCGTTATCCTGCCATCGGTGAATAATGGCCGGAACCCCGCCAATTTCCACACGGTTCTGACCGGGATCGAAATCGAACGCATAGGCCGTGCTCCCTGCTTCGGAAAATACACCGAAATTTTTCCCCTTGATATACACCAAGGTGCCGATCGGTCCCTGAGTCGGGAACAGCCCATCGGATCCGGGTTCGACCAACTCGAATTGGCCCAAGGTCCTCGCACGCCCGTCCTGTTGAAACGTCACGGGCCCGCTCACGGCGTTGAGCGGCACGTGGACCACGATGGTCCGCGGAGCCCATTTGGCAATCGTCACGGGCTTGCCGCCGATCGTAATCGCATCATTCGGCCCTTTGGCGTCACCGAACTGTTGACCGCTCAGCACGACCTTGGTTCCAACGGGCCCTCGATTCGGCGCAAACGAAATACTGGGGATCAAGGAAACCGGCATGCGATTACTCTCGGCATATTTGACCGGTGCGCAACAGGACCCATCCGGTAGCGGATCGGAGGAAGCCAGTTGCACGACCACGTCACCGGACTTGGCGTTGGCCGGGATCTTGACGTCAATCTTCCCGGGCCGCCATTTCAGGATTTCCGACAGGATGCCGTTGACTAACACCCGATTCACGCCGAACATGGTATTGGGGTCGCGTGATCCTGCGGTATTGCCGAAATGATCACCCTCGATCGTAAGCACCGAGCCGGGTTCCGCTTCCGGCGGCGCCAACTTGGTGATCTTCACCTGCTGAATGGCAAACCGGCCTGCCACCACGGTGCCTTTCGGTCCCGACACGGTGACGTCACCGCTCTTGGCGCCGAGCGGCACCTTGACCATCACCAGGTCCGATTCCCAGAGTTGAATCAACGCGGGCACGCCGTTGAAATTCACCCGATTCTCCGCCGTCGACACAAACTCCCCGAACGCGGACCCACCGATCGTCACCGTCACCCCCGGAGGCCCTGAGGCCGGAAACAGTTCAGCCTGGGCAAACGAAACCGTTGCACAAACAACCAGTAAAGCAATAAACACGTATCTCATATCAAACATACCTTTCTGTTGTTACCTGTCAGAACCGATACTTCATATTGAGATTGACCTCCCTCTCCCCTTGAGGGAGAGGGCTGGGGTGAGGGGAACTCCTACACGTCCCGAAGTCTCAAACGCAAAGTGGCCGCGCCACAGTATAAATGACGCGGCCACTCTGTACTGTATAACGACGTACTTTTCGCCGTCAACCAACGGCAACGATTAAAAGCAGGGTCCGATTTTGCGAGAACCGCTACGGAACAGCGTTTTTGACCGTTATCTTGCTACAGGTTAGAACTGATACTTCATGTTGAGGCTCACGCCCCAGAATTGAATGTCATCCGTTTTGATATAATACGTCGCGGGCATTGTTGGGGGATTCCCAACTACAGGGTCATGCCCACGGAGCCGCTTATATACCGACTCGTCCTCGAAGTCCCCGAACATCGCGTACCGGAACTTGAGCCCAATCGTGAGGGGCTCGCTGACCTGATAATCCACGCCAGCCAACGCCTGATATCCGAACATCGTATCCGACATGGTAGCCTCGTCATGCGTTAACGCACCTGCTAATCGTTGATTCAACTCGCCTCCCGGTTCGTTTCTGTCGAAAACGCTGATATGGTCGGCGTTCCTGGAGCGCTGCCACCGCGTTCGATATTGGACTGACACTTGGGCGAATCCGATGCCAAAGCCCGCATACGGAGTGAACTTCGAGTCCGTGCGATAATCGTAGTACAAGTTGGCAAAGAAATTGTGCGACATCAGATTATCGACGGCATCCTCGGCACCGCCCCCATATTCCTGCATAGCCCCGCCGCCCCCATATTCCCGACTACTACTGGGTACCCAGCCATCAAAGTTGGGTTCAGCCGTGCTGCCATACCGGGTACCGCGATAGAAATATTCACCCTCGACCCTGAAGCTGCCCAAGCGATACCCCACGGCCAGTCCCGCCAGAATCCCTGAGCCGCCATCAAACGACTCAGTCGCTGGACCCCAGGCGACTGGATCATTGGTACAGGCCCCCCCTGCAATCGATCCGGGTTAATAGTGGCGTCGCATCGAGTGCCATTCCCGTCAGTTGACCAATCATCCAAGCCCCCGGTCTTGATGTCCATGTCAGGGGCAACGGCCACGCCCAAGTCCATCCCCATGTATAACCCATCCTTGGCCAATACCTGGCCTGAAAAGACCACGAATGCCGTCACCAACAGCATGAATAAGGTTTTTTTCATGTTGCCATCTCTCCTTTCATAAATAAAATATCACTGTATGATTTGGTCTTAAATATTTTACAGTGCAATGGATTTTATAGTAAGGCATTTTTGAAGTCAATAAACGGCGCTTGTTAAGTACATATGAGACCGATCTATCAAACTCCCGGATAGCACGGTGGTCGTTTCCGTTTCCGATGGTCATCCTCGCAGGTTCTAGCAGAGGTTCAATCTTTGTCTCAAGTGGGTCTTGATGAATGGAATAACAAAAGATAGTGACACTGGATTCCCGCTAAAGAATTGCGGGAATGACAGAAGGAGAAAAAGAGAACACTCGATGGCGAATGGTTACGGCGAGGTTCCGGTCAAGCGGGAAATCGTTGCGGACGACGCGTTTCTGACTTCGATTTCTTTCGCATTTTTTTCAAGGTCTCGCAACAACGGAAGGGCCTCCATGACGCGAAAATCGCCGAAGACCTCGACACTACGGACCTTCACGTACACGTCAGGATGGTTCAACAAATCCGGCAGGATGTCAACGATTCTATCATCGTCCGCCTGTACGAACTCCCCGATCGTGCGTCTGGTGGCCACCGGCTCATACAGCGTATGAGCTTGTTGCATGCTATGGATGCCTTCGGGAATCCATTCAGGGTTGTCGGATACTTCTGGAACGGCATAGCGGGCAACATTGGCGTGCAACTCTTTCAGGAACACGGCATGGGCGTCCTGGTTGCGATGAACCTGTCCGTCTACGATTTCCCCGAGAAAATGATAGTAAGGATTGGTCAAAAAATTATGCAGGGAGTCGAGGTAGGGTAAGGTTCCCGATGGTGTAAGCGCGGCTCTTTCTTGAATCGTCATTTCAAACAACGGCCCTTTCTCGTGATGTTCGATCCTGAACGTGCCCGTCAGCACCGTGCCGTATCGATTGATGCCAAACTGTCTGCCCCTGGTTTCTTCATACGAACCCGTCAAGGTCAACGCGTGTGGTTGAGTCTTCTCCCGCACAATCTCGAAACCCACCGCAATCAATTTGGCTCGAATGTCCGCCGGGGGGTCCCACAGCAATCTGCCACGCGGCTTCCAACTCGAAGCCTGCACGTCCACGTAAATCGTGTTGGCCGTGCTGATGGAAGGAAAGACGTTCCGGTCGGTCAAATACCGTACCTGCGCCGCGACCTGGTCACAGACAAGCACACGGACCGCCATGACGACAGGGAGCACCCATTGCATGTACGCGTTTATCCTCATCCTGAAAACCGGCGGGGCGCTCAGGTTACCGGGGCAGTAGTTGGACGGTCAATTCGAGCTCGACCGGAACTCCCAGGGGCAATTCGGCCACTCCCACGGCTGCGCGGGCATGCCGTCCGGCCTCCCCGAAGATTGCCACCAGGAAATCGGATGCGCCGTTGATCACGTAGGGCTGTTCCCTGAATCCTTCGTGAGAGGCCACGTATCCCGTCATCTTGACAATCCGTTGTACCCGGTCGAGAGAACCTGCGGCCTGACGGATATTGGCCAGGGCATTGAGCAACGATACCTTGGCCGCTTCATAGCCTTCTTCCCTGGAAAGATCGCGTCCTACCTTTCCCTGAAAGACAACCTGCCCGTCACGGCTGGGCACCACGCCACTGATGAAAAGCAGGTCGCCGACTTGAACGGAGGGCACGTAGGTGGCAACCGGTTGGGGAGGCGCCGGCAGGGTCAGTCCCAAGGAGGTGACGCGTTGTTCAAAAGACATGACGGAAGAAGCTTACGAGGAACGGCGGCGTTGACGCAACTGATATTTCCTTACGGCCCGGTTGTGTTGGGCAAGCGTGGCCGAGAACTCGTGGCTCCCGTCATTACGAGAGACGAAATAGAGGTATTCAGTCGGTTCAGGATAGAGAGCCGCATGGATAGCAGCACGACCCGGGTTGGCAATCGGTCCCGGTGGCAACCCAACAACCAGGTAGGTATTGTAAGGACTGTCAATCGACAAATCTTTTTTGCGGAGGTTGCCGTCAAACTCATGCACGGCGTAGATAACGGTCGGGTCGCTTTGCAACGGAATATCTTTTTGCAGTCGGTTGTGAAACACGCCGGAAATCAACGTGCGTTCATCAGGCTTGGCCGTTTCTTTTTCGATCATCGACGCCAATGTCATGACCTCGTGTAAAGACAAATCCAATTCCGCGGCCCGGCCCCGGTCTTCCTTGCTCAGGGTTTGCTTCAATTTGGACACCATGGTCTCGATTAATTGTTCTGGCTTCATATGACGGGCAAACCGATAGGTATCGGGGAACAGGTAGCCCTCCAAGGTATCAACGGACAGCAACAAGGTACGAATGAAGGCCGGATCATTGGCACACCGCAGAAACGCATCACGATCGGCCAAACGTCGTTCGTGCAACAAGTCGGCAATCTGGCTCATTGCAAAACCTTCGGGAATCGTGACCGTATACTGAAGCACCTCGCCCCTGATGATCTTCTCCAGAATGGTTGAGGGAGTCATACCTCCGTGAAACTCATACTCTCCCGGAATGATTTTCCGGTCCGAGCCTGAGAGTCGCCCCATCCAGACAAACGCCCAATCGCTCTTGATCAGCTCCTGCCGGTGCAGTTGTTTCGCTACGTCAGACAAGGAGGAGCCTTCGGTGATATCCAAAACTACGACCTGCGAGGCATTGCCGACAGGTTGGAGTTGACTCAGCACTGCGAATCCGCAGCCGGCCACGAGGATGAGAACGCCAAAGATAATGAGGAGACTTTTTCCGAAGAGGGAAAAGTTGGGAGGTAGAACCGGGCTCACGACTGTTCCGAGACCTGTGCTTCGACCAGGTGAAACACTTTTTCGAGAGCTTGGCTCAATTTTTCGGGATGCTTCCCGCCGGCTTGAGCCATTTCGGGTCGCCCTCCGCCTGATCCGCCAACGTCGCGCGCCACTTCCTTAATCAATTTCCCGGCCTGCAACGTATGGGTCAGATCCGGGGACACGATCACCAATAATGAGACCTTACTATCCGCAACCGAGCCCAATGCGATGACGCCCTTGGACACCTTGTTCCGCACCTTGTCGGAAAACAGCCGAAGTTCCTGCATGGATAAACCTTGAATTTCCTGAACGTGGACAGGAATGCCACGAATCTCCCGAGTTTGGGCCTCGTCACCGCCTGCGCTCCGGTCCATCAACTTCAACTTGAGTTGTTCGAGTTCCCGCTCTTTTTCCTTTAACAGGGCAACGAGTTTCCGGGTTTTCGGCACGATTTCCGATGGGCTGCTTTTCAGCAATTCGGCCAATGCCCTGATGTCGGATTCCAGTTTTTTCCCGTGCTCCAATGCCCCTGTCCCGGTCAACGCTTCGATACGTCGCACCCCGGACGCAACCCCGCCTTCGGAGGTAATACGGAACGAACCGATCTCGCCCGTATGGTGGCAATGCGTGCCCCCGCACAGTTCCTTGCTGAACTCCCCGATCCCCACCACTCGCACCCGTTCCCCGTACTTGTCGCCGAAAAACGCCAGGGCGCCGGCGTGAATGGCTTCCTGGATACCCATGACGTCGGTTTGGACAAGCGTATTGCCCAACACGTGAAAATTGACCATGGCTTCAATTTCTTCAAGGTCCCGGGTGCGGAGCGGTTTGAAATAGGAAAAATCAAAACGCAACCGGTTCGGGGCAACCAGCGAACCATATTGTTTCACCTGAGAGCCCAACACTTCTCGAAGCGCCGCGTGGAGGAGATGGGTGGCGGTATGATTCCGGGCTGCGCCATGCCTGGTCGTCGAGTCCACCATCGCAGCCAGAGGCTCGCCCTTACGGATGCGTCCGGCCACGACCGTTCCCTTGTGAAGCAGGAGTTTTCCGCCAACTTTCGTGGTTTCCCTGACCTGAATTCGGCCTTCCGAGCCCGTCAACGTACCCTGATCGCCAACCTGCCCCCCTCCTTCAGGATAGAAGGGTGTGGCATTCAGGATCAGTTCCACGTCATCCCCTTCCACGACTTCTTCCGCCGGAATCTCTCCTTTGAGCATAACCTGCAACACGCTCTCGGAGTGAAGCGCCTGGTACCCGAGGAACTCCGTAGGAGGAAGTTGTTGCGCCAATTCGGTGATGAATGATTTCTCCTGTTCCGCGACGAAAACAGCCGATTTACGTGCCCGATCACGCTGCGCTTCCAACGCACGTTGAAAGCCTTCGAGATCAGTGGCCAAACCCTGTTCACGGGCAGCCTCTTCGATCAAATCCAAGGGAAAACCATACGTATCATACAATTTAAAGACGTTCTCGCCGTCCAGAGCTCCGGCCTTGGCCTCACCGACCATACGGTTCAGGATGGGTAAACCTTGATCCAAGGTACCGATAAACCGTTCCTCTTCACCTTCGACGATGGTGCGACACGTCTCAGCCGCACTGGCCAGTTCGGGATAGGCCCCTTGCATCTGAGTCGTCACCGCGCCGGTCAATTCATGCAGAAACGGTTCGGTGACACCCAGGAGCCGTCCATGTCGGGAAGCCCTGCGTAAAATCCGTCGCAACACGTATCCCCGGCCTTCGTTCGATGGGAGTATCCCGTCCGTGATCATGAACGTGACGGCCCGCAAATGATCCGCAATCACGCGCATGGAACGATCGGAAGCCTCGGCCTTACCATATGCGCAATCCGTTCGGTCGGCAATCGTCGAAAGTAACGGCATGAACAGGTCGGTCGCATAATTGCTGTCCACGCCTTGGACCACGGCCGCGAGCCGCTCAAGGCCCATGCCGGTATCGATACTGGGTTTGGGTAACGGATGCAGGTTGCCTTCGGCATCGCGGTCGAACTGCATGAACACGAGGTTCCAGATTTCCAGGTACCGGTCGCAGTCGCACCCCACCACACACGGGTCCCGTCCGCACCCGAGAACCTCACCCTGGTCAATGTGGATTTCAGAGCAGGGCCCGCAGGGCCCGGTCTCCCCCATTTGCCAAAAATTGTCCTTGTACCCGAGTCGCACGATCCGCGCCGCGGGCACGCCCACGCTGTTCTCCCACAATGCAAACGCCTCATCATCGTCCTGAAAGATCGTGACCCACAATTGGTCAGCGGGCAGACCCAGCGTCTTCGTCAAATAATCCCAGCCAAAATGGACCGCGTCCTTTTTGAAATAGTCGCCGAACGAGAAATTGCCGAGCATTTCAAAGAACGTATGATGACGACGGGTATACCCCACGTTTTCCAGATCATTATGCTTACCTCCGGCTCGCATGCACCGTTGAACGGACACGGCCCGGGAATAAGAACGTTGTTCTTCGCCCAGGAACACGCGCTTGAACTGATTCATCCCCGCATTGGTGAACAGGAGCGTAGGATCGGCCTGAGGAAGGAGCGACGCGCTGGGAACGACAGCGTGATCGACAGCCCGGAAAAAGTCCAGAAACGACCGGCGAAGCTCATTGGCGGTCAGCGGCATAAAAAAGGAAATTCTTTGAGGGTTACGATAATCATCTACCTCCCCTCACCCCTCCTTACAAAGGAGGGGAATCCCCCTCTCCCCACTGCGGGAGAGGGCTGGGGTGAGGGGGCATTTTTCTAGGCTTTACCTCGCGTGGGGGCCAGTCTTTTTTCCGGTTCTGCATCGGTCGAACCCGCGTCCGTCGCAACCAATCCAGCTTTTTCACGAATTTTCGTTTCAATTTCTGCGGCAGCTTCAGGGTTCTCTTTCAGAAACACTTTCGCGGCTTCGCGGCCCTGCCCCAATCGCTCCTCGTGAAACGAATACCACGCTCCGGCCTTATCGATGATTTTCTTTTCAACGCCCAAGTCGATGAGTTCCCCGACTTTGGATACGCCCTCGGCAAACATGATGTCGAACTCGGCCTGCCTGAAAGGAGGCGCCGTCTTGTTTTTGACCACCTTGACGCGGACCCGGCTTCCGATCACCTCCTGACCTTCCTTGATGGACTCGATCCGACGGATATCCAGCCGCACCGAGGAATAAAACTTCAGGGCGTTCCCGCCGGTCGTGGTTTCGGGATTGCCGAACATCACCCCGATCTTCATCCGGATCTGGTTGATGAAAATCACCGTGGTCAGCGATTTGGAAATGGCTCCGGTCAATTTGCGAAGGGCCTGGGACATCAGGCGAGCCTGAAGCCCCATGTGCGAATCACCCATTTCACCTTCGATTTCGGCGCGGGGCACCAGGGCAGCGACGGAGTCCACAACCACCAGGTCGATCGCCCCGCTTCTCACCAACGTTTCGGCAATCTCCAAAGCTTGTTCACCGGTGTCGGGTTGAGCCACCAGCAGATCATCGGTTTGAACACCCAGTTTTTTCGCATAGGAAACGTCCAGCGCGTGTTCCGCGTCGATGAACGCCGCGGACCCACCGGATTTCTGCGTTTCCGCAATGGCATGCAAACACAGGGTAGTTTTCCCCGAGGACTCCGGGCCAAAAATTTCCACCACCCGGCCTCGCGGCAACCCGCCGACGCCCAAGGCCAGATCCAGGGCCAACGACCCGGTAGACGTGGCCTGCACGTCAGCCGACACGTCACCCGTTCCCAGTTTCATGATCGAGCCTTTCCCAAACTGCTTTTCAATTTGGGTCACGGCCAGTTCCAATGCCTTCGTTTTCCCTTGACTATCTGTATTTCGATCGCTCATAGCGCCTCCTCGATTCAAGTCATTACGTCTCTATCATACTGAAAACCCGTAAGGAGGCCAACCACCGTTCGCAAAGTAAAATCACAACTCCTCACGCATTCAAGGGGACGTCCCATAATTTGGTATAGACAGCCCCACTCGGTCGAAGTTCGCTTTTGAACAGGGTGACCCGTTCAACGGATAACGGCCCGCAGAGAAAAGGATCCGTGAATACGCCCAAGTCGTGCAATGCCCGGCTGACTGCGCGATGGTCCTTTTTCACGCGAGCCACGGTCAGATGAGGTCGAAATGGCCTGTTCTCTTCCAGAAATCCCAACGGGACGACGGCCTGCCCCACGCACCCGGCCAACGCGATCAGACGATCCAGGGCTCCATCAAGACCGATCCACAGCACGCGGGGCGACTGTCTACCAGGAAACACCCCGAACCCTTTGAGTTCAACAACAAAGGGAGAAACGTGGGAAATCGCCGGTTCCACCGCTTGGCGAATTTGATCAACCTGTCTCTCTGTCGTGTCACCAAAAAATTTCAAATTTACGTGGAGATTTTCATTTTTACTCCATGAGAGGCCCGGCAATTCCCGTTCGACCGTTCGGATGTGCTGCCCTATGGCCGATTGCAGAGAAGAAGGCAGATCAATCGCCAAAAACGTCCGTAGTCCCATTGTCATACAGCAGAACACTAAAAGTGATATTTCAGGTTTAGGCTGACACCGAAAAATTCGATGTCGTCCGTGACCAATCGGTAGATCACCGGCTCACTTCCGTCGAGCCTCAGGTTGGACTCGTGACTCCGTAGCCGATCCCAACTGCCGCCGTCTCGAAAGGTATTGAAATTGACCCAGCGTCCCTTCACGCCCAGAGACATCGACTCCGTAAGTGCATAGTCCAGGCCGAAAAGCACCTGATAGCCAAAGAGCGCGTCTTTGAGCACGGTCTGTTCGCTGGTAGTCATCCCGGCGAGGTTCTTGCGTATCTCGTTTACGTCGCATCCGGGAATTCCATCGCAGAGATCATCGCCTATCGACGTGATTGCCGTCGAATCGGAATTCCTGGCATTAATGCTGCTCCAGTCCATGTCCGTAAACCCGACGCCGACACCGAACCCGACGTAAGGCGTGAACCGGCTGGTGTTGCTCAAATCGTAAAACAGGTTTGCGAACAGGTTGTGGGAAGTGATGCTTCCAACACGTTTCGCCGACAGCGCAGTTTCTCCCCTGTGTTTGGCGATAGTCTGTGCCCGCGTCGCGACACTCGATGCAGACTGATCGTATTCCGATTCCCGGAAGAAATATTCCATCTCAATCCGAAACCCACCCCAGAAGCCGCCCGGGTACGCGTCTTTCAGTCGATAGCCCACGGCTGCTCCGGCCAGGACGCCCTTGGCACTATCATAGACAGCCTTCGAGGCGTCCCCACCGCGGTCGGGGTCAGTACATCCGGGCACCATCGCAAAAAACGGGTTGATGTACTCGTCGCACTTGCTGGCACGGTCGTCGTCGCGTCCGAAGTGATTCATTCCGGAAGCAAAATTGGTTCCGATCTCGCTACTGATATAAAACCCCGACCCCGCTTGCACCGGGGTTGGCAAAAAAAGACAGGTGACCGTGACGAAAATCAAGAGTAAAAACCCCATGTTATTTTCCCTTCCTTCTTCTCCCGTTGAAGGGAGATGTCTCACGACGACCCGATTCAAAATTCCCTACAAATACTTAAGTCCGCTATCAGGGCCGATCCCCGACCCGCTCGGGGACCGGGGACGCAACCAGCGCCGCAACACGTCAAGCGCTGCCTGGGATGCCCGGAGTTTGATCGCTTCCCGTTCTCCATGGAACTGGAATGCTTTCGTATGAGATTCCTTGGACGTAGCCAGCCCGACGTAGACCAAGCCGACAGGCTTGTGTGCAGTCCCTCCTCCTGGCCCGGCAATGCCCGTCACGCTCAGGCCCACGTCCACCTTGCTTCTCGTTCGAATACCCTGGGCCATGGCCTTGGCGACCTGCGCGCTCACCGCCCCATTTTTTTTCAGCAACGATTCGGACACCCCGAGCAGTTCGATCTTCGCACGATTGCTGTAACACACCACTGTCCGGTCCACGTATGTCGAACTTCCAGGCACTTGCGTCAGGCGATGCGCAATCAGCCCGCCCGTGCAGCTTTCAGCCAGGGCGATGGTGAATTTTCGAGCACGGAGACTTTGGCCTACCACTTCTTCCATGGTCTGTCCATCGCTGGAGAAAACATTTTGCCCCAACCTGATGATCACGTCGTTCATCAAGTCATCAAAGGACATGGTAGGTTGCCTTGAGTTTTTCTCTCTCGCTTGCCTTCTTTCAGTCGTCTCCGATCGCGTGAGGGACACCGAAACCCCAAGCGGAGAGGCCAGAAGGCCGAGGTGGAACGCACTGGCGGATGGGATGAACTCTCGCAGCCGGCTATCGATCTCGCTCTCGAGAAGACCAAAGGTATGGATGGTCCGGGTCTCGATAGCCGAAGAAAGAAGCCCGTCCCGCCGGAGCCCCGGCAGAAGCGATTCCTGCCATATTCTGTGGACTTCGTGGCTGACACCGGGCAGGCAAACGATTCGACGGCGCTTCCACTGTACCGTAAAGCCGGGCGCGATCCCCGAAGGATTACGAAGCAAGATTGCGCCGGTGGGCAGGAACGCCTGCCGGCGCTGGTTTTCACTGACCGGCCTTCCCGCTGATTGCAAACGCGCCGTTATGGATTCGAGTGCCCGGGGACGAAGGCGTAACGGCTTTCCGGTCACCCGGGCCACGGCTTCGCGGGTGACGTCGTCCACGGTCGGACCAAGACCGCCGGTGATCAGCACAAGCTCCACCCGCCTGACCGCATTCGTGACGGCCGCGCCTATATCCTCCACGTCGTCCCCGACCACGGACTTGAACCGGACTTCGATCCCCTGCTCCGCCAGCGACTCGCTGAGAAAAAGCGAATTGGTATCGACCCGCCCGCCAAGCAGCAGTTCCGAGCCCACCGCAATGATTTCAGCCGTGATCATTGAGAAAAACCCGTGTCATGAGGCATGTCCCTGCTCCCGAGCCGGGATAACGCGACTACAAACACCGAAAGCAACGATCCTGGATTCCCGCTTTCGCGAGAATGCCATATTGGGGGCGTCGAAGGCTATCGTCATACCGGGAATAAGAACAAGAAACAATGGAAGGCGCGTACGGTGGGAGGGAACGCACTCAGCCGGCCCGGTCGTTGTTGTATCCGGGCCGGCGAAAAAGCAGAGATTCACTAGAAATGATACTTCATGTTCAGGCTGATGCCGAAAAATTGGATGTTGTTGGTGCTGACTGCGCCCGATACGGGTTCGCTTCCGTCCAGCCGTAGATTCGGTCGGTGACCCCGTAGCGGATCCCAAACGAGACTCCCGTCACCACTATCGAAGGAGTCAAACATGACGTAGCGCCCCTTGAGTCCCAGCGACATGTTTTCCGTCATCGCGTAATCCACCCCGAACAGGAACTGGAACCCCCAGAGCGTGTCGCTGAGCATGGTGTCCTCAACACTGGCCGTACTGGCGAGATTATTCTGGATTTGGCTGGCATTGGGTAACCCCGCACCAGTCGTGATCCTGCTCGCCTGGCTGTTCCTCGCCCAGAGGCTTCCATACTCCATGTTGGTAACCCCGAGACCACCGCCAATCCCGATATACGGCGTGAACCTGCTGGTGTTGGCGAAGTCGTAATACACGTTCGCGAAGATATTGTGCGAATCCATGCTGCCTATCCGATCGTACGTCTGCACAAGTTCCTGCGCGAGTTTGTCCTCGCTCTCACCTGATGCACTACCAACGTCGGACGTCTGATCATATTTCGATTGCCGATAGAAGTATTCCAATTCCACGCGAAGACCGCCCAATGGGCTGTTCGGATTTTGCTTTGCAAAGCTGTAGCCCACCGCCGCTCCGGCCAGAATGCCCGTCGCACTGTCGAAACTGTTCTTCCAGTCGCCCGTTGCGCCACGATTAGAACCGGTGCAGTTATAATCGCTGTACGCATTTCCTGAAGCATCACTTGCCGTACTCCTTTCGACCTGATCGTACATTGGATTAATGTACTCATCGCACACGCTAGCGCGATCGTTGCTGCGTCCGGTGGTATCAATTCCCGAAGCGACGTTGAGGCCAATGTCACTACTGATGTAAAACCCCTCCGAGTGTGCCTTGGCCCAGCCTGGAGCCATCACAAAGATGACAATGACGAGCATCAATAGTGAAGAAATATTTTTTTTCATTGGTTTCTCCTTTTTTTTTAACTGGTTATAAAGTTTACAAAAGCACTCACTGAATTACAGGATTTATAGTCTTTTTCATTGCGGCATGTCAATAGTGCAATAAATTTTATTAAATAATATTAATAAAGAAAGAATAAAATCTCACGTAACCGGAAAACACTCTGCATCCCTCTATGGAATGCCTGAAAACTCCACGTCGAACGAGACCTCGTCCCCTTGACTCGGGAACACCATGATCGTGGTCTTTGCTTTCGGATCAAACGCGTCATACCGAAAGGAGCCGATAACCTTGGCCTGGTAGCGGGGAGCCTTAGGCCACGTTTTTGTCCGCTGGGCCACCCCGTCGAATCGCACCCTGAGAGGTTTCACCAGTTTCTCGCCTTGTTTCAACACAATGTAACTGTTGTCGGCAAACGTCTGGGTTTTGCCAAAGATCGTTACGCTCACGAGCATGGTGTCCTCGGCAAGAATGCGTTGGATTTCCATTTCAGAGGGAGTTTCCCCTCGCAGCCCGAAATGGCTCGCCATCACGGTCAGGCCGCTCATTTTGGTCATCAAGAACCCCCTGGGATGTAATTCCCGGTCAGACCCGAACCATGTATAGAGTCGATTCGGCAGCACGCGGTCCTTGGCCGCCCGGAGCCCGTGTTCCACGGCCTGCTCCACCTGCGCGTTCGTCGGAGATACCTCGATCGCCAGGCTTTCCAACGCCGGAATTCCCAGTACTCCCCCGATACACAAGAGACCGAAACCCACAAGTGGCATCCCGGTTCGCCACCAAGGGACGGCTCCTGCAACACGTACTGCATAAAACCCGGATTTCGTCAATGGTAGCTCCTTTTTCACCGGCACACACCGTATATGGCTTTTGCCGTGGATTCAAGCGGGAAGGGCAGGCCTGCCCCTACCAGGAATGAACCATGACCAGCATCCACGCTTCGTTGACAATACCGGCAAAAAATTGATAGATAGTTACCTTTATACAATCTACAGTCGCTTCATATTCAGCCTGTCTGGGGAGGAATTCGTATGGCTGCCGCAGAACAACCAGCCAAACGGCAATACGTCAACTTCATCTTTTTCAAAGTCGATCCGGCTTGGCGGAGACTTCCGCATGACGAGCGACAGGTCGGGAAGCAAGAATTCACCCGGGCCATTGAGGAATTCACCGGCAAGGTCATTGTCGTCCCTTATTCCACGGTCGGTATTCGCGGCGATTGTGATTTCCTGCTCTGGCGCATTACCTACGATCTCGAGCTCTTTCAGGAGCAAATGTCCAAGGCGTTGGCCACCGGGCTCGGCAAGTACCTGACGATCCCTTATTCCTACCTCTCGATGACGAAACGTTCGGTGTACGTGGACAACCACGTGCATGAGGGTCAGGAAAGCCGCCGGCTGAAGATCACACCAGGGCGCAGCAAATACATTTTCATCTATCCTTTCGAGAAGACCCGTGAATGGTACCTCCTGACCAAGGCCGCCCGGCAGGGGATGATGGATGAACACATTGAAATCGGCCACAAATACCCATCGGTAAAACTCAACACGACCTATTCCTTCGGCTTGGACGACCAGGAATTCGTGGTGGCGTTTGAAACGGACCAACCGCAAGACTTTCTCGATCTCGTCATGCACCTGCGCGAGGCCGAAGGGAGTCGCTACACGAAGCGAGACATTCCCATCTTCACCTGTATCATGAAGAGCCTTAAAGAGGCTCTCGATACTCTCGGCGGCTGATCCCGCCCCCCGGTTTTCGCGGCGAGCCGGCCATTCATCTTCTCGCCCTCCCGAACCTGACCTTGTGCCCGGGAACCCGATAAAAACCATGGAGCCATCGGATTCTTCGGCAACGTCCGCTACCGAATCCTCCATCAAAGGCGCCACCTTGTCTTGCCTGGTGCCGGGTCTGGGGCAATGGGTCCGCGGCTATCCTCTCCACGCGGCCCGGGTCCTGGCCGTGGGTGGATTATTGGGCACCATCACGTGGGGACTCGGCCATCTCGGTGGAACCGGAGCGGGATTCTTTTTTGCTCTGATGATCATCGTACCCTGGTGGTGTTTGCAGGCTTATGAAGCCTCCCTCCCCATCCCGCCTGGCCAACTGGAAGCCCTGAAAACAGCTTGGCTGCGAGCCCACGACGTTCGGTACCTGGGCGGCTTGTTTCTCTTTACCGCGTTCACGGACCTCTACATCATTCTGGCGAATCCCGAATACAGCCTTACCCTGTTCTGTTCCAAACCCGAGGGCTTGCCGGGGCTCCTGGCCAAGGCCCAATCCCCCACCCTGCATCTCGCCATCGGCTATGGGTTCCTGAAACTCCGTCCCTGGGCACTGTTGGTGTACATGGCCTATGCCGCGTTCGGTTTGTGCAACGCCATGGCCAACTTTGCCTGTTTCGGATACGGGCGCATTCGGACGGTATTTTTTCTTTCACTGATAGCGTTTACCGTCTATGTTTTCTGGCGTCGCTCCTGTTTTCAACCCGTCACGGCAAAATGACATGAGCCTTGAGTTCCCCTCCTTTGTAAGGAGGGGTGAGGGGAGGTAGACCCTGCAGCTAGGATGCCCCCCGTACTCTATGGGCGTTCAACTCTACCCCACCTATCCTCCCCTTACAAAGGGGAGGAAAAAGGCGGGAGTCTAACGCGCCCCCTTTTCATCTCCTGGGTGCAGACGGCAAGCTGCATAAAGGATTCTTTTGACAGACTTTATTCCGGTGTGTTATCCGAAACGCGTCACACTTCGTGAGGCTCATGGAAGAGATCCAGGATCAAGAAAAAGATATCCTCTTCGTGTACCGTCATCCGGATGGCGCCGTCACCTTGTATTCGGATGAAGAATGGGCGATTGAACGTGGCATGAAACTGGAAGACCTCCACGTCGTGGAAATTCCGCGGAAATTGTACTCCGAGGGAACAATTCAAGACGTCCGTGAATACGTGGCCCAATACCTGGAAGCGAAAGACGAAGCCTGAAGACCATGACGACCACGACCCTGACCCATTCACCGCTCACGTCTGAACTTATCGAATCCGTCATCGAGACCCTGCCCGTCCAAAGCCGGATTATGATCCGCCTGCTCCTGCTGCAGTACCTGGAGCCGTCTGAAGATGACGTTCAATTCATTGTGGAGGATCAGCCGGACTCCCGTTTCATGGCCGGTGACCAACCTCAGGAAAAAAAATCGCTTGTGGCCGCAACGCACGAAGTGACCGAACGCATCAACCAATACAACGGATTTCTTCGCCAAAAACGCGAACGGCCCTGGTTGCAAGTCGAATGCCTGAAGAAGCAGATGACCCTGACCGATCTGACCATTCGGGCGGCTGAAGGATTGCTCACGTCAAAATTTCACGTTGACCGGGCGGAGTTGAAGGACCGCAAACAATCTGCCGTGTCCGCGCTTCCGCGACCGGAAATCCGCCGGTTGGAACGCGCATTGGAACAGGAAGAAATCGCCGAAGACGACTATCATCGCGACCGGATGCTTATTGAATATCAGACCCTGGTCCGGCGACGGGAACGACAAAGGCGGCGATTAAAAAACGCGGAGCAGGAGTACGAACTCTCGGGCCTCGCTCCCCTGCAGGATCACGAAGTCGCGCATATTTGGGGCATCCCGCTGGGCAGCCTCTCCGCAAGAAAGGTCAAGGCCTTGACCCACTACTTGTCCGCTCTCCAGGCCAGACTTGAACAAGAGGCAGAAACGTCCGGGACCGAGCAGGCGCAATCGGATCTCTGGAGAGAAACGTTCCGCGTCCTGTCCAGAAAACCCTCCCAACGGTCGATTGTCACCTTCATCCCGGGCATTGAGCGAACGGAAGAGGCGTTGATTGAAAAACTCAAGACCTTTGCGGACGGCACTATGCCGGAAGCCGCCGAATCAGGCTTTTGGCAATTGATCACGCGAGTCCATGACAGTGAACACAGCGGACCCTGGCACAGCCACGCCCGGGCCATCTTCGCCCTGCAACGGTTGTTCGCCATTCAAGCTGATTCCGAACCCACGCTGGACGAACTCGAGGAAGATCTCCTCAAAGCCACGAGACCAAAATCCAAAGACGACGCCCTCCCCGCCCAACAGGCCGATGAGCAGCCGGCGGAACTCAGTGAGCAGGCACTCGGCGTTCTGAATGCCTTGGCCGGTGAAATTGACGACAAACGCACCACTTAGATTTATTGCTCTATCAGGCGCATGGTGACGTTGTTTCCTCGTTGGACCCTCGCCTTGCTCTAATTTTCGAAGAGTGGAATTGTCGAAACCTCATGCCTTGTGATATATCCATCCTCGAACGTGGCGTGGCGGTGTAGCTCAGTTGGTAGAGCAGCGGACTCATAAGCCGCGGGCCAGGGGTTCGAAACCCTTCACCGCCACCATTTTTCCATCCGAAACCTGAACAATCCCGCTTCTCTTGCCGAACCGTTCGCTATCGCTCACCGATCGCTTCGGAGTAATAGCTTTCCAAAAGCGCGCTTCGCTCCTGCTCCATGATTACGATTTGCCGTTGATCAAAGGTATTCGCCCAATACAGGTAGAAGAACTCACCCGCGCAGCGCCCGTATTCAATGTGGCGTTGTCGCCCATCCGCTTCCTCGTCGGTCTGCTCTCGCAGGACAACCCGGTCCGGAAGTTTTCGCCAGACTTCCTGGGCCACGAGACTATGGTTCTCATAGAGAGGCGATTCGTCCGGCGGACTGCTCTCCTGCTTGGACCAAATACGTGTGAGTCGAGTCTTGATAGGCTCTTCCATATCCTGCGGCACGTCTTCCCGAAACGCTGCCGCAAGAGACGCAGGACCTCGCTGCACGACGTACAAAGGCCCATCTTCAATCGCCTCACCGAGTTCCGAATACGTCAACAATTGCGGCTCCGCAACGGGAACACAACTCCTCGCTTCCAGTGCCCGCTGGAACAACACACGTCTGCCCAGGTGCACGGCCTTTTCAAACAGAACGATCCTTCCCGGGCACACCAGCGCTTTCAACAGCCGGTCCAAACGAGGCCCGAGGCCCGTGCGCTCTTCCAGGTCCTGCTGTTGCCGGGCATCCCGGTCGCGTTCACGGGTCGTCCAATTTCGGCTTGGCAGGCCGGGGTCGGATTCCGATTGAAACAGGGCCTGCGTGGCGACAATGGTATCAAAGGTCCCCGGTATATCGTGTTGGGGTATTTCACAATGGTGAAAACTGGCGTTTTCGAGTTGATGGCATTGAGCAAACTGGCGCGCCATTTCGATCGATTTCAGGGACCGATCAACACCCACAAACGTCACGTCAGGAAAACGGGTCGCGTACCAGGTCGTGAGAATGCCAACCCCGCACCCCACGTCCAACACGTACTGTGCCCCTGCCAATGCGTCCGCGATCGCGGGGCCGAGCACGTTGTAATACCCGTATCGTTGGCTATACAAAACGGGAAGGACGTCGGGAGACGCCGCCAGGTCATAAAAGGCTTGATCCGCGTCTTCTGCTTCACGACGGATTTGAACCGCGTGTTGAAGAAGCCGGAGTTGCTCTCCGGTTAGGGATTCCCGTTGCCAGGCATAATAGGAATCCTCATCCGGAAACCTGCGAAGTCCCCATTCGGCAAGATGCCGCGCAATGTCCAAATTGGCCATGTGAGCAAAGCCGGGTCGTAGGCCCCTTGGGAAGAGAGGGTTGCGAAACGCCTCTAAAATTTTGAGGACAACATCATCGCATCCTGGTACGCCTGGGGCACGGGATGGGGTTGTCGCAACTGACCGTTCCCGAACGCGACGTATTTTTCCGTGGTCAGGGACCGAAGCGTCAACGGCCCTCTCACGTGGAAATGCGAGGTATTCGTTCCCAGTTCTTCACCCAGGTCCATCTGCGAACCCGAATGCAAGCGGGTCGAGGCATTCACCAGGACCGAACCGGAATCCACCTCCCGGACGAATCGCATCGCGGTATCATAACGACGGGTCACGATGGTGTCGGTATGACCCGGCCCGTAAGCCGCAATATGGGCCAACCCTTCATCGAGATCACCGACGACCTTGATCCCCAACGTCAGCGCCTGTCTTTTCTGTTCCCAATCCTCATCCGTGGCCGCTCGAATCCCCTTGTGTCCGGTCATGGCCATAATCCCCATCATGGAGACGGTTTTCGGACAGCCGATGAGATCAACTGTAAATTCACTGAGTAACCGCCGGAGCAGGCCCGGCAGTAACTGTCGTGCAATGGCCTGATGGACCAACAGCGTATCCGCTGCATTGGTAGCACCCGAATCCTGAATCTTGGAATTGACCACGATCCCTTGAGCCAACGGCACGTCCGCGTCTTTATCCACGTAAACGTGACACAGGCCGCCGTCGTACCCCAGGACCGGGACCCGTGACTGCTCCATGACAATTTTGCGCAAGCTCGCTTTTCCCCTGGGCACGACGCCGTGTACTACGTTTCTCAACCGGGTCAGTTCAAGCACGCCCTCACGATCGGGACGATCCACAAACGTGAGAGCCCCTTGAGGCACACCATGTTGTTCAGCAGTCTCACGCAAGACCTTCGCCAACGTGAAATTGGTCCGAAACCACTCTTTGCCGCCCCGCACCACGCACACGTTTCCCGACCGGAGACACATCGCCATGGATTCGGCAACCACGGACGGGCCGTATTCGGAAATGACGGCGATCACGCCGATCGGGACGCGTACGCGATGCACGTGCAGACCTTCTTGCGTCAACCAAGCCTGTGACGTTTCTCCCGTGGGATCGGGTTCTTCCGCAATCCGCCGAATATGGGCGACGACGTCGAGAACGTCCTCTTCCGTAACGGTAATGAGTTCTCTCGCTTTACGATACTCATCCGGCCCCCATTCCTTGGGAATGGCATCGAGATCCTCTTTGTTGGCAGCCAACACGTCTTCCATGCTCGCTTCCAACTGTTCCGCCATGGCCGTCAGGGCCATGGTTCTGTCTTGACTCGTCATCAATGCGACGGCGCGGGTTGCGGCATTGGCCTCTTTGGCAAGACCTTGCACGTACAGCTTGATAGGAACTTCAACCATTCTTCACCCCTTATCTCAAAAATGTGTGCCCCCCCCTCACCCCAGCCCTCTCCCACGGTGGGGAGAGGGAGCAAAATTAATTTCCTCTCCCTTGATGGGAGAGGAGCAAGTGTACTCTCTTGCAGGAAGGCATGGCAATTGACCTTGCATTAAAAACAGGGGTTGTGTTAAATCTTTTTGATTTGAGTCAACCGGTTGACGCCGTGAGCCAACGGCCGGCTCTCACCGGAATACCGTTTAACGTGATGGCTTAATTCCTAATCTCTCTGAATGGAGGCGAAAAACCACAATATGGTATCCATCAAAGACATGTTAGAGGCAGGCGTACATTTTGGGCATCAAACCAATCGCTGGAATCCCAAAATGAAGCCGTATCTCTTCGGAGAAAGAAACGGCATCTACCTCATTGATTTGCAACAAACCGCCAAATTTTTCTTCGACGCCTATAACTTTGTCAGGGATACCGTTGCGGCCGGGGAATCGGTCCTCTTTGTGGGCACCAAGCGTCAAGCCGTTGACATCGTGGAAGAAGAAGCGACCCGGTGCGGCATGTATTACGTCACCCAGCGTTGGCTGGGGGGTATGCTCACCAACTTCGAAACCATCAGAAAAAGTATCAGACAACTCAAGAAACTCGAAGCCGCTCAAACCGATGGAACGCATGAACGGCTGAAGAAAAAAGAAGTGTTGCTGATGGAAAAAGAGCGGGGCAAACTGGAGAAATACTTGAGCGGCATCAAGGCCATGGAAAGTTTACCAGGCTGTATTTACGTCCTCGACACGCGCATCCAACACATTACCGTCAAGGAAGCCAACCGTTTAGGCATTCCCGTTGTCGCCATTGTGGATACCAATTGCGATCCCACGCGGATCGATTATCCCATCCCCGGGAATGACGATGCCATTCGCTCCTTGAAACTCTTTACCGCCAGAATTGCCGACGCCTGCCTGGAGGGCTTGGACCTTCGTAATAAACAGGAGGATTCGAGTGGTGGCGGAGAAGAAGACACGATCATGAGCGACTTGCTCTCCACCCGTGCAACCGAGAGCCCGGTGGAAAGCGTTCAGGCGCCTTCCGCGTAGAACGTCACGGCACGTCGCGACATTTTTTCATCCTAGCCAAATAAAGGGAGAAGGATACAACGATGTCCAGCATGGGTATCTTGGTCAAAGAACTACGTGGCAAAACAGGAGCCGGAATCCTTGACTGTCAAAATGCGCTGAAAGAAACCGGTTCGGATATTGAAAAAGCCATTGATCTCCTCCGCCAACGCGGCCTAGCCGCGGCCCAGAAAAAAGCCGGGCGGGAAACCAAGGAAGGCGTCGTCTCGTCCTACATCCACGCCGGAAGCAAAATCGGCGTCCTGGTTGAAGTCAATTGTGAAACGGACTTCGTCGCCCGCAATGAAGAATTTCAGGAATTGGTCAAAGACGTCGCGTTGCAGATTGCGGCCGCCAATCCTTCCTACGTGAAACGCGAGCAAGTCCCGTCCGAACAGGTGGAACGGGAAAAGGCGATTTACCTGGCCCAGGCGAAAGAACTCGGGAAGCCTGAAGCAGCCATCGACAAAATCGTCCAGGGAAAATTGGAAAAATTCTACCAGGAAAATTGCCTCCTGGAACAGAGTTTCATCAAAGATCCCAACGTCTCGATCACGGAAATCCTCACGCAAAAAATTGCCAAACTTGGTGAAAACATTTCCATTGCCCGGTTTACGCGATACCAATTAGGCCAGGAGTGACGCCCGTGCAGTACCGCCGCATTCTCCTCAAGATCAGCGGGGAAATGCTTGCAGGTAACCAAACCTACGGCATTAACCGCGACATCCTCACGGCACTTGCCGATGAAATTAAGGACGTCGTGAACATGGAAGTCGAGGTCGCGCTGGTGATCGGTGGAGGCAATATATTTCGAGGTTTGGCCGCCAGCGCGGACGGGATGGAACGCGCGGCGGCCGACTATATGGGCATGCTCGCCACCATGTTGAATGCCCTCGCCTTACAAAACGCCCTGGAGAAAGCCGGGGTGGCCACGCGGGTTTTATCGGCCATTGAAATGCGGCAATTGGCCGAGAGTTACATCCGCCGGCGCGCCATCAGGCACCTTGAGAAAAAACGGGTCGTGATTTTTGCCGCCGGCACCGGGAACCCCTATTTTACGACGGATACGGCCGCGGCCCTGCGCGCGATGGAAATCAAAGCCGACGTCATCATGAAGGGCACCAAGGTCGACGGCATTTATGATTCCGACCCCTTGGACAACCCATCGGCAAAAATGTTTCATGAACTGCCGTTCCTGTCCGTCCTCAACAAAAGCCTGAAAGTCATGGATGCCACGGCCATCACGCTGTGCATGGACAACAACCTTCCCTTGATCGTCTTTAACCTCACCGAACCGGGCAATTTGAAACGCGTGGTCCTGGGGGAAAAAATCGGAACCGTGGTCAAACATGACGCAGTTCTCAATTAAGGAGCCTCTGATTTATTGTGATAGCGGGATGCAGGGCAAGGCGTCCCGGAGCGAAACCCGAAGCTTATCATAGAGATAGGTGAGGGTTGAGCGAGGACACAACGCAGCCATGCGCCCGATAGTGCACTAAATCAGAGGTTCCATAGCAGGGGTTCATCATGCCGTCTCACACAACGATTGAACATCTCACACAAAAGATGAATGGCGCCATCGAGCACCTGAAAAAGGAACTGGCTTCCATCCGTGGCAGCCGGGCGTCTTTATCACTCTTCGATCATATTAAAGTCGAGTACTACGGGACGCCGACTCCCTTGCAACAGGTGGGGAGCCTCTCGATGCCGGACAGCCGATCAATCATGATCCAGCCGTGGGACCCTACAAGCATCAAAGACATTGAAAAGGCCATTCTATCCTCGGACCTCGGCTTGAATCCTTCCAACGACGGGAAGGTAATTCGTATTCCGATTCCCGCCTTGAGCGAGGAACGTCGAAAGGAATTCGTGAAAGTGTGCCGGAAATACGGGGAAGAGACGAAAATCCACATTCGCGGCATTCGTCGAGAGGGGAACGATGAGCTCAAACGCCTGCAGAAAGACTCCACGATCACCGAGGATGACTTGCGACGCGGCGAGGCGGACATTCAAAAAATCGTGGACGGCAAGATCAAGCTGGTCGACGAACTGCTCAAGAAAAAGGAGGAAGAAGTCCTGGAGATTTAATGCCCACTGCTTCCGCACTGTCACCGACCCTGGCTACCATTCATCTTTCTGCCCTCGCGCATAACCTGCGTGAACTTCGTCGCATACTCACACCACACGTGGACGTGTTAGCGGTCATCAAGGCCGACGGGTATGGCCATGGATGCTGCGCCATGGCCGACGCCTTGTCTCAGCTCGGGGTCCGGCGGTTCGGTGTGGCCACGGTACACGAAGGCGTGCTCCTGCGAGAAGCCGGAAGACTCGAAGACGTTATCGTGATGGGCGGCATCCTGCCGGGACAAGCCAAAGATCTCGTTCAGGCCAACCTGATTCCCGTACTCTCCGATACCGACACCATGCAGGCGCTGAGCCGGGAAGTTGTGCAAACAAATGCCCCCTACCCCGTTCACGTCAAAGTAGACACCGGCATGAGACGATTGGGATTCGAGACCGGGGACGTGCCCGCTCTCTTACAGGCACCCACGTTTTCCCACAGTCTCGTGTGCCGGGGCCTCATGACTCACCTAGCCGATGCCGACAACCCGGACCCGAGGTTTACCCTTCACCAACTCAACCAATTTCACCAAGTCGTTTCGAACCTGCCCGCGAATGGACCTTCTCCTTGCCGCCATTCGGCCAACACTGCGGGAATACTCTGGCACCCTTCCGCGCACTTGGACATGGTTCGCCCCGGACTGTTGTTATACGGATACGCGCCGGTACCGGGCAGAAAGACTCCCGTTTCCCTTCAGCCGGTCATGTCCCTGAAGACCAAAGTCGTGCACCTGAAAACGGCGGGAAAAGGCGAATCCGTGAGTTACGGCGACCTCTATCGCACGAAACGGGATTCACGCCTGGCGGTTCTGCCCATCGGCTATGCCCATGGGTACAATCGCCGGCTGTCCAACAAGGGAGAAGTCATCATCCATGACCGGCGCTTCCCGATTGTCGGACGGATTTGTATGGATATGACCGTAGTCGACGTCACCGACGATCCCACGATTAAACCCGGTGATGATGTGATCCTGATGGGCAAATCGGAAACCCAGAAGATTACGGCCTTTGACCTAGCGAACTGGCAGGACTCGATACCCTATGAGGTCCTTTGCAACCTTGGACCCAAAGTGCCGCGCATGTATGAACCGGCGGCGGACCGTCCTGAGGGGTAAGAGAGCCGTACTCATACGACCCACAAACGTGCAGGACCTGTGTCAACGCAATTTTGAAATGTCCCCTTTTGTGCAAGATTGTGATGTCCCCTTTCGGTTGGGCGCTTCTTAGGGAGCCGGCGGTGGGGCTAGGGGCGGCCGCAGCGGCCGGCGCCACGGATGGGCGGGGGCCGGTTTGGCGCGAGGGCGACGGCGCGGGGCCTGTTGAATGGTGGAGAGGCGTAGCGCGAGCATTTTCTCGGTCTCGACGGGAATCGGGGCCGGCCCTTCGGTGAGCAGGCGATAGGGTAAGGCCCGGCCCTCATGCAAGAGCTCGATTGAGCCGTCGAAGGCCTCACGCACGGTGACCGGGGCTCCCTGAAGGCGGTAGCCTCGGCCTTGCCCCTGAAGTTGATAGGTGCAGTTCTGGAAGTGCACGCAGAGATGCTTGGAGATGATGCGGGGATGCTGCAACGAGAAGATGCGGGCCAGCTCCTGCGGCGCCTGCAGGACGGGGCGATGGACATCGACGGGCGAGGCCGGGGCCACAGCAAAGCGGCGATTGTACGTGGCCTGAAAGGTCGGGAGCCACGCATTGGCGGCGGCCAGGGTGGAGAAGCCGTGGAGGCGCAACTCCTTCACGAGGCGGTCTTGCAAGGTTTGGTGCGCCCGCTCGACGCGGCCTTTGGCCTGCGGAGTATGCGCATGGATCGGCGCAATGGCCAAGGTCTCCAACGCCCGGGTGAACTGGGTGCGCTCCCCTGCACAGGCCTGCTGATTGACCCGGAAGATACTGTGTTGATCGGAATAGATCGCCACCGGGCGCCCATACTGGGCAAGATACATTTGCAAGGTGTCCATATACGCCTGGGTCGTCTCAGCCGGGACGAAGCGCAGGGCCATCAGCCGACTGGTGGCGTCGTCAATGAAGACCAGTAAGGTACAAACCGGGGCGCGGCCCTCGAACCAGTCATGGGGCGAGCCGTCGATTTGCAGCAATTCCCCGACACAGGGCCGGCGGGGTCGGCGCGGATGCACCCGAGGGCACGGCGGCGCTTCGGCTGCCAGAGGCCCGCCGCGATGAGCCACTGCCGCAGAGTTTCCCGCGAGACGCATACCCCATGGCAGGCCTGCAACTTCTCACAGGCCAAGGTCGGCCCAAAATCGGCATAGTGTTGGCGGACGACGGCGAGGATGTGAGCCCGCCGCTCTGGCGCAACTTCCCGGGGCGACGGGCGGCCGCGCCGCTGAGAAACCAAGCCCTGCACCCCGTGTTGGCGATACCGGCGGACCAACCGCTTGACTTGGCGCACACTCACGCCCAACTGTCGGGCCGCCACGGCTTGGCCGCCACGAGTTTCCGCCGTCCGTTGAATCACATATGCACCCGATCCAGTTCTTTTTGACTCATCGTGAACGTCCCCTTGCTCATTGCCCCTCCTTTCTTGACGAAAAGGGGACATTACAAAATGGCGCTAACAGACTTTTTTGCTTGACAGAAATTACTATCGGCGGCAAAAGATTCTTAAAGATTATTCGCATCTGCAGTGATCCTCAAAAAGTTGGACAGAGATGTATGCCCCACGGATAGAGTGTAGTGTCCCGTTTCATTAGTTTCATTATTTAAACTCCTATGCTATCGATACACTGCATCAAACGAGGAATCTTATGAGTAACGACAACACGAGTGATTTCCACTCTAAAGAACTGCAGGTATCAGGGATCCATTGACGAAATTCCCGTAATTATGGGAATATGGGATATGAAAACGACCATCGAACTCCCTGAGACCACGTTCCGCCTGGCCAAGGCCCTTGCTGCTGGCCGCGGCATGACGTTGAAGCAGTTCTTCACCGAAGCACTTGAGGAACAACTCCGCCGCTCTTCCAACGACACCGAGGCGCCTTGGATGGCTGGGTTCGGTGCGCTTCCCGACCTCTCGGATGAAAACCGCCGCGTCCTGGCCGTCATCGAGCAAGAATTCGAGACCATCTCCCCCGAAGACTTGGCATGATCCTCGACACCAATGCCTTATCCGCATGGGTGGAAGGGCTCGCGACGGTGGCGGCCGCTTTTCGGTCCGCTGACCGGCTCGTCGTGCCGAGCGTGGTTCTTGGTGAGTATTATTTCGGCATTCGGCAATCGCGGTATCGCAGCCGCTACGAGGAATGGCTACGCCGCTATTTGCCGTTGGCTGAAATCGTCACCGTGACTTCGGCCACGGCGGACGCCTACGCCGACATCCGCTTGGAGTTGAAACGGCTGGGGCATCCCATCCCGCCGAATGACGCCTGGATCGCGGCACTAGCCCGCCAGCACGCGCTTCCGGTGTTGAGCAACGATGCGCATTTCGACGTAGTCGACGATGTCCAGCGTATCGCTTTCTGACCTTTTCACGTCTTCAGTTTCTTCTTGAGCCGTTTTTCCACGCTGGCGACTTTCCCGCTGAGGCGTCCGGTGTGGCCTTTCCGGTAATCGACTTTCATCGTACAGGAGATGCGGCCGCAATCCTTTTTCATCCGTTCATAACATTGACGCACCACGTCGAACACGTCGTCCCATTCGCCTTCGAGGACCGTCCCCATGGGGTTCAGGCGGTACTCCACCCCGCTCTTGTCGATAATCTTTAACGAGCGGGACACGTATTTACCCACGCTTTCGCCTTTTCCCAGGGGAGACATGCTGAATTCCAACAAGACCATTGCTGCACCATCCTCGTTACAAATCAGATCAGGGGTTCCTGGAAGCTTTCTGCTCCAGCCAGGCGGCAGGATACTCGACGGTCCCGGTCAACTGGAAGCCTTCGACCGCCGCTTTCAATCGCTCTCTCCTTTTCTCCACACTCGGCTCGTTGGCCTGGACGTCTTTTCGCAATTCTCCCAGCCAATCCAAATACCTTTCAAATTCTTCATCGAAGATCTCTTCCCCGTTTCGCCGCAAGGTGCCGGCCAGCGCAGGAGACGCCCCACCCGTGCTGATGGCCATACGAAGCGACCCACGCCGAACCAGGGCAGGCATCATGAAATTCGACAACTCGGGCTGATCGATCGACCACACCAGAAACCGTTCCGCTTCAGACAACTCCCGCAACGATCTGGCGAACCCCTGATCATCCTGCAGGGTGTTGAGCACGACAAAAGCTCCCTGCGTATCCGTGGAACGAAACCGCCGTCCCCGGTGCAGAACTTTTCCCGCGGCCGTGAACTTTCTCAATTCCACGTTCAGGGTGGGATTTACCACGGTGACCTTGGCCCCTACGTCCAACAACAGGCCCGTCTTGTGCGCCGCTTCGTCCTCGCCGCCGATCACGACGCACAGGCGGCCATACAAGTCCAACGAAATTTGAAAACCGGCATTATTCATCGGAGTCCAACTCCATGTGCCAGTAGAGGTAATCCCGCCAACTCTCCGGCGCGTTCCGGATACCGATCATGATGGTGAGGGTCGGATTCCACCTTGGTTTTTGCGGTTTCTTCTTCAAGTGCATGCGGGCTTCTTCCGGAGTCCGCCCGCTCTTTTTATTATTACAGCGCCAACACGCCGTCACGATATTCTCCCAGGTTTTTGTACCACCTTTAGCAATCGGCACCACGTGGTCGAACGTGAGTTCTTCCGTGCGAAACCGTTTGCAGCAATACTGACACGTATATTTATCGCGAGTAAAAATATTGATCCGGGAGAATTTGACGGCCCGGTGGTTCGACTTCAACTTGACGACTTTCAACAGTCGCATCACCGAAGGCAGCTTGAAACTGATCGACACCCCTCGAATGTCGCGGTCATAAAATTCCAGGACCTCGACTTTACCCTGACAAAGCAAGGTCACGGCCTTTTGCCATTGCACAACCCGCAACGGTTCGTAAGTGGCATTCAACAGGAGCGTCATGGATCACCTGAAATTTGAACGTTTGTATAGCATCAGAAACGATGCCGAAGCAACAACACCCCCATCCATGGCTTGCCACGGAAACGAGGACCTTGGTAAGGTTTCTGCTCTTTTCGCAAAAATTTACCGTTATGCAATATTTCGACGTTGCCAAGCTTGAAGATCTCGAACCGGGAACGTGCCTGTCGGTTGAACTCGACGACACTCACGGTGTGGCCCTATTCAACGTGGACGGAGAAATTCTGGCGCTGGACAATACCTGCCCTCACGCGGGAGGCCCGCTCGGGGAAGGAACGCTGAATGGAGAGATCGTGGAATGCCCGTGGCATGGATGGGAATTCAACGTGCGCACGGGACAATGTATAGAAAACCCCAACCCGGAGTGGGCCGTTCCCTGCTACCGAACTCGCGTGGAAAACGGCGTCATCCAAGTTGCGTTTCCACCGGAGACTGCATGAGTGCCCCTGAGATCTGGTCCTGGTGCGGCAACGGCGGCAACTCGTGAAACGGCATGAAGTGAATCGCGGCCAGAGAAATTACCCTGACGGTTTTATCTTTTAACGTAACCCGCCAGGCAAACTCCCGTTCAATCCATTCGTTGAACCCCTTCTCACGCACCAGCATCCTGACGGCATAGACGCCGTCACGTTCTTTGCCCACCTGCCACTCGCCTCGATGCAGGGGCGTTCCCTGGGATTCCAGCTCTTCGACGTACCGATTGATCGCATCCTCCAAGGTCGGATCATTGCGAGCCGGATGAGAGCGCACCAGTTCCAACGCTTCGTGGGCCTGGGGATCATCGGGAATATCGGACGTGCCACCCTGCGGACGGGAAAACAGAAAACCCGCGACAACCAGCACGACGAGAATGCCGATCCCGGTCAGATTACGAACGTTCATAATTGCGCCTGCACCACCTGTTGCAATTGTTTCACCAATCGAGCGTTTTCACGTGACGTTCTTACGGCGAACCGAAGCATTCGTTCATGCAGCCCCGGATAATTTGAGCAGTCCCTGACCAGGTAGCCACGTTCCATCAACGCGGCCTGTACCTGATGACTCGTCAACGGTCCGGGTAACTCTACCAGAAAAAAATTCGCAGACGAAGGATAAACGCGAACCCCAGGGATCCGTTCAAGCGCCCGCCTGAAAACAGGACGCTCCTTCTGGATAAACAATAACGTCCGTTCTCTATAACGGTGGTCCTGCAAACAAGCCAGGGCCGCTTCCTGGGCCAACGTATTCACGGACCAGGGGGGAAGCCGGTTCCTGAGTTCCCATAAACTCTTTTCCGTTCCCACGATGTACCCGATCCGAAGACCGGGAATCCCGTAGAACTTCGTAAAACTTCTCAGTACCAGCAACGAATCATCACGAGCGGCCCGTTGGATCACGGACTTCTCCTCACAAAATTCCACGAACGTCTCATCAACGATCAGGTACCCATCTCGTCGTTTGACGGCTTCCAACAAACGATAGACGCTGTTTCGCGAGACACTGCGACCCGTCGGGCTGTTCGGATTACACAGAAACACGACCTCAATCGGCAGACGGCGCATGCCCCAACCTGGGGGTGGGTGCTCCACCTTTTCCAGCACTTCACGAACGGGCGGACGGTAGTCGTCTTCGGACCGTGCCAAAACACGAGTCACACGAGCGTTGGCCAACGTCAACACCCGTTCATATTCGGAGAAGATCGGCCCAATAATCAACCCATGTCTGACGTTGAAGGCGGCAGGAAAAGCATAAATCAATTCCACCGTTCCATTCCCCAAAACCACGTTTTCGGGTGAGATGCCATGATGTTCAGCAATGGCCTGGACCAAAGCCAAGCCTTGGGGATCAGGGTAATGTTGAACTTTGCCGATAGCAGTTTGCAGGACGCGCCGTGCAGCCGACGGAACGCCCAAGGCATTGATGTTGGCGCTGAAATCGCACAAAGTCGACGGGTCCCGGGACAAGAGCCGGGCGGCGTCATACACGTTCCCGCCATGGCTTACATGCGGTTCCACAACGTCGCACAGACCACGGCCAGCACAATGGCCAACCCGAATGAAATCCACATCAATTCTATCGCCAGGGGAACGTGACGGGGTTGCGGTACGTTCGCGGGATCACTTATTTGGGGGCGTTCGACCCGAACGCCGTCGTAGACGGCCGGACCACCCAACAGAATCCTCAAGGCACCAGCCATGGCTGCCTCAGGATGCCCGCTGTTGGGGCTGGCATGTTTGGCGCAATCCCGTCGATAGAGATTCCACGCGCTCGCCACGGCGGCATGGCGAAAGAGCGACGACACCACCAGCAAGCTCGCGCTCAATCGCGATGGGATGAAATTGGCAAGATCATCGAGTTTGGCTGACGCCCATCCAATGTCACGATGCGATTCATCCTGATGCCCGATCATTGAATCCAAGGTATTAACGGCCTTATAGGCTAACGCCAACGGCGGTCCACCGATGACCAGATAGAACAACGGCGCAATCACACCGTCCGAGGTATTTTCAGCCACACTCTCAACGGTCGCCCTGGAGATTTCGGTTTCCGTCAACCTGTTGGTATCCCGTCCGACCATCAACGACACCGCTTGACGGGCCTCCTGTAATGATCCGGAGCAAAGATGGTGATAGACCGCCCACGCGTGATTCGCCAAATCCTTCGCCGCCAAGGTTGTATATCCCAGTACAATCCACAGAAGATTGCCAAGCCATGGATGCACCAGAAAGGCAACGTGCAACGCACCCCATGCCACCAGGAAGCTCAGGGCTGGGACAAACACGGCCAGGATGGATCCTGCGGCACGTCGGCTCAGGGGTGAGACAAACTGCTTTCTGAGCACAGGTTCACACCGGTTGATACACGCGCCCATCCACCTGACCGGATGAGGCATCCACCGGGGATCTCCCAGTAATCCGTCAAGAGCACAAACTGCCAAAAGATTGACGGCTAACGTGGACTCCACCATCAGCCGACGTTGAGATCAAGATCCCCTGCGCACGGCGCCTTCAAGCACGACGGGCACAAGCAATCCGCGAAACGTTCGGCAATGGCCGCATAGAGGGCGTCAGAAACCGGCACGTCGGCGCACCAACATCCGTACAGTCCACACGTGAACACACAACCGCATCGCCCGCACGTTTTCCTGAGATGGCGTTTCACGGATCAGAGAACCACCAACGTCAGGATCAGCGGTGCGGCAAACAGAAACAGGATTTCCGTACCTTCATTGATCGCCCCAAGCACGTCTCCCGTGATCCCCCCAAAAACACGAGAGCACAGAAAAACCATCACCCGTGCCGCGACTCCACTGAGACCTAACAATAACCCGCCCACTTGCCACCCGAGGATTGCACAGACAAAAATTCCGGCCCAGACAGTGGGCCAAATCATGTCCTTCAACCAAATTTCGTTCAAAAAGCCAGAAGCAAGACCGCCCTCCGCCCGCGCATGCGAACTGCCAAACGTGCTGACCACCATGGCCCACTTCCCGATCACCGGCATGCACAACAACAGACCCATTCGATCAGGTGAAGGCAAGTGCAGGATGCCGGCGAATCGCAATCCCAATGCCAGTGTCAAACCAGTCGCACCCAAGGCTCCGATGCGCCCGTCTTTCATGACGGCCAACCGTTCCACAACGCTTCCTCGCTTGGCCAACCCGTCAATGGTATCGGCCAAGCCATCCTGGTGTAGCCCTCCGGTCAGGACAACCAGGAGACACAGGATGAACAGCGCGGTCACATCCGGCGTCAAGAGCATGCCGAATACCGTATCGGCGGCAACAAGTATTCCCCCGATGGCCAAGCCCACCGCAGGGTACCATTGCATGGAGGAAGCCAATTCCCGCGGAGCAGGCTGAACGTGCTGCGACCTGTAAAGCGGGATGATCGTGAGAAAATGCCATGCCAACAGGAAGAACCTGATCATGGGCGTCCAGGCTCCGGATTATGGAACTTATGATTACGGCAGCGCACCGGAAACCCGTGCTTCCTCAAACGTGGCCATTTCCCTATAGATTTTCAAGGCAGCGTGAATGAGCGTCACGGCCAGACAGGCGCCGGTCCCCTCGCCAAGCCGCATCCGCAAATTCACCAACGGCTCGAGCCCCAGGTGATCGAGCACGATCCGGTGTCCGGGTTCCCGGGACAGGTGCGACGCGATGAGATAGTCACGGCAGCGGGGTTCCAGCGCCACGGCGAGCAAGGCGCTTGCTCCGGTAATAAAGCCGTCCAGCACTACCGGCACCCGACAGGCCGCAGCCCCGAGCATCAGGCCGGCCATTCCACCGATTTCGAACCCACCAACCGTCGTCAAAACCTCGATGGCGTCGGAGGAAGACGGACGATGCAACTCAAGCGCCTGCTCAACAACGGAGACTTTATGTTTCAGGGTTTGATCATCGACCCCGGTTCCCCGGCCCGCAACCTTTTCCACGCTTTGCCCGGTCAACGCCGACACGACGGCAGCACTGGACGTAGTATTACCGATACCCATTTCCCCGACGGCAATAAGATTTTTCCCATCCGCGTAAGCGGCGTTGGCCAAATCCATCCCAACCCGAATCGACTGCAACGCCTGCTCACGGGACATCGCGGGTTCACGAAGAAAATTCTTTGTTCCATAAGCAATCTTATGATCCAGGAGACCGGCACATGCGCTAAGGTCCTCAACCACTCCCATGTCCACTAAACGCAGGGATGCTTCAGCATGGCGAGCCAGGACGTTCACTGCGGCACCGCCATGGACAAAATTCTTCACCATTTGCGCAGTCACGGATTGCGGATACGCGCTCACCTCCTCGGCTGTCACGCCGTGGTCGGCCGCCAGCGTAAACACAACGGCGTCGAGACTTGGAACGGAGACGTTTCCGGTGATTGCACAATAGCGCGCGGCAATTTCCTCAAGTCGTCCCAGGCTTCCCACGGGTTTGGTGAGAGAGTCGAGCCGGGCTTGCGCCTGCAGCCGCGCATCCTCATCGAGAGGCCTCAAGGCCGGGAGGGTCAGATCCATTCCTGCTTCGTTCATGTTGCACCCGACATGCGGAGATACAGTTACTTTAATTTCATAGGAAGCCCGCTCACGCACAAATACACGGCATCGGCGGCCGCGGCAACACGTTGATTCAGTGCCCCCGCGAGGTCTCGAAATTGTCGCGTCACGGCGTCGCCCGGAACGATTCCCAGGCCCACTTCATTACTCACCAACACCACCGTACCGGGAACCATTCGAGCCGATTGCATCAGTTCATCAGTATAGACGGGAATTTGAGACGCCTGAATCCCGTTCCCGAGAAGATTTGACAACCACAAAGTCAGGCAATCAACCACCACTGTTTTGTACAAGCCCCCTTTGCTCCTGAGCCAATCGCTAACCTCAATGGGAATTTCGTGAGTTTCCCAGGATGGATCGCGGTCCTGTCGATGCTTTCGAATGCGCGCAGCCATCTCCTCGTCACCAGGTTCTCCGGTTGCGACAAAAACCTTGGGCGAGTCACGTCCCGCCAAGGTCAATGCCAACCGGCTCTTTCCTGAACGTGCCCCTCCGAGGATAAGGCACAGCATCTCATCCTCCTTCCCGTTCCCACAGGTATTCGTCTTCTCCTTGCGTTTTTGCGGTCCAGCGCGCCAACACAAACAGGGCGTCACTCAATCGGTTCAAGAACCGCACGAGTTCAGGGGGAACGCCCTCATTACGAGACAAGGTCACACAGAGCCGTTCGGCCCTCCGGCAAACGGTTCGGGCCTGGTGCAAAAAACCGGACACCTTTCCGCCTCCCGGCAGGATAAACTCTTTTAGCGGCTCCAGGTCTTCCTGGCAGGCATCAATCAGACGTTCCAACCGGACCACGTCATCGGCTGTCACTGCCGGCATGTTTTTGAAAGTCTCACCCGGCGCCGTAGCCAGGATCCCGCCGACGTCGAACAACTTGTTTTGCAACCACCGCAGGTTCTCCTCAAGCTTCTCCCTGTTGGCAACCGTTTTCGGATGCTCGGCATTCAACGCCCTGGCAATGCCGATGACTGAATTCAGCTCATCGACCGTGCCATAGGCTTCCACCCGTAAGGAGTCCTTCCACACTTCCTGCCCGCCGGCAAGCCGGGTTTTTCCGGCGTCGCCGGATCTGGTATAGACTTTACCAATCCGCATGGAACACCGTTTTTGCTTCCAAATACCCGTTCAGCCTCAACGATCTAAAACTCGACGCCTTTTTGAGCCTTAACGCCCTGTCGAAACGGATGTTTCACCATTTTCATTTCAGAGACGAGATCCGCGGCCTCCAGCAATTCCGGTTTGGCTCCCCGCCCGGTAATCACCACGTGCTGCATCACCGGCCTCTTCCGAATGACGGCCAGGACATCCGTCACGTCAACGTAATCATATTTCATGGCAATATTCAATTCATCAAGAACAACCATGGCATACTCGGAGTTTTGTAGAAATTCCACGGCTTTTTCCCAGGCTTCCCGTGCGACTTTCGTATCGCGTTCACGATCCTGGGTTTCCCACGTGTACCCTTCTCCCAGTCGTAGAAACGTCACCAGATCTCCATAGTCGCGTAAAGCCCGTTGTTCGGCCGTATCAATCGCCCCCTTGATAAACTGCACAATCGCCACCTTCATGCCGTGCCCGATGCAGCGCATGACCATACCCAAGGCCGCGGTGGTTTTCCCCTTTCCCGCGCCAGTGAACACGATCAGAATGCCGCGCTCTTCCCGAGCGGCCTCGATGCGGCGATCGACCGAGGCTTTCACTCGCTGCATTTTTTCTTTATGGTCAGTCGATGCGTTCATGATGATTTCCTATAGATCCCTCCTCATGAAGACACGGGACGGCACAGGGGCCGTCCCCTACGGTTCCCTTAATGCCTCCAGCCCTGTAGGGACAACCCCCTGTGGTTGTCCTCCGATCATGGAATGATCGGAATCATTTGGGACGGCACAGGGGCCGTCCCCTACAACAGTCCCCGTAGGTCGGGTTAGCCGCAGGCGTAACCCGACAACCTGCCAAACCGTCGGATTACACTTCGCTAATCCGACCTGCAATGACTGATAAAAATCAACCCCCTTAATCCCCCTTATCAGGGGGACGTTATCTCCCAAACGGCAGATCAAAATTCGCACGGATTCCGCCGAACACGGAGCGTCCCGGTGTGCCGTAATACAAAATCTCTTCATACTCTTCATCAAAGAGATTGTCCACGCGGACGTAGGCTTGGAGCCGATCGGAAAGATCATAGTTCACCGCCAGGTTGACCACTTCAAACGAGCCGACGGGCTGGGTATTCCCGGCACCATTATATTGTTTTCCCACAAAACGAAAATCGAGGATCGTGTTGACGGAATCCATCGGTTGATAAAACAGGCGCAGACTGGCTTGATTGACCGGCCAGCGACGCAATCTGGCACCGGACATCAGATCACGAGTCAGGGTCATGGTATATTGCCCCTTCAGTTCCAACCGTTTGGCCCAGGGTTGTTCTTGAGCCACGACAATATCCACCATGCCCTCCCACCCTTGTGTACTTGCCGAAGCCACGTTGACGGGACAAAAATTGGCTCCAAAAGAGCCCGTCCCGCATAGTGGTTCACTCTGAATCGTCTGAATGAGATCACGATACCGATTCCAAAAATAGCCGCCACTCAGTGTCACTCTGTCGGCAAACAAGGCCTGATCGACGCCTACGTCGAAACTTTGATTTTCTTCAGGCTGTAAATCGGGATTGCCAAAACCCGGCCAGTACAATTCATTGATTGCTGGAGCCCGGAATCCAGTGGCATAGCTGCCTCGTATTTTCGTGTTCGTCTCCTTGACCAAATATCCACCGGTTATACGATACGTCGTGGCATCACCAAACGCATTATACGCATCATGCCTCACCCCGGCAGTGGCAAAGAGTCGATCAAACAGATTGAGTTGCATTTGACCGAACCCCGCATGAGAGGAGACGATCTTTTCCGAGATTCCCGCGTCATTCTCTCCCAGTTGTTCACGAAATTGATAGCCGGCCGTCAACGTGACATATTGATTGACGCGAAAGTTGTGTTGACTTTCGATCCGGTTCGCCAGTACGCGTGTTTCATTAGGGTCACCAAAGGGCGTCCTCGTCATTCCGGTTGTCAGATTACGCTGCAACGTTCCCGGGTCGAACAGACTTGCCTCTTGAGAGCGAGAAAGCGTCAACGAGTGATTCCACCAATCGGTCAGGGGTTGTTGATACGTTCCGCCGTAGGTGAATTGTCTGCTGTTACTTTTGGCATTTAAAACGTCAGAAGGGCCTGAACTGCTATCGATATTCAGCGAACCATTCCACCAACGAAAATTGAAATCGAGCCGGCCGTCGCGAGGCAGAGCCATGCCTATTCGGGCAGAACCCTGCCAATTCCGATAGGCATCGCGCTCGGTAGCTCCTCTTCTATCATTGATCTGCGATATGCCGGTTGTATCCCACCGGGAAAGTGCGAACGAGTAATCAACCGGCCCTTTACTGCCGGACAAGTTCCCGCCTTCCCGCAAGGTGCTGAACGATCCGTATTCGAAAAACCCACCGGCCCTCAGGGGCCCACCCCCTCGTTTCGTCGTAATGTTGATCACACCACCCATGGCATCGGCACCCCACAGCGTGCTCTGGGCGCCCCGAACGATTTCGATTTTTTCAATATTGTCGGTGGTCAAGTGTGCGAAATTAAAGCTCCCCAACGTCGCGCTGTTCATGATCGCTCCGTCGATGAGGACCAAGGTTTGTTCGGAACTCCCACCTCGAATCCGCACGTTTGTAGTGCCACCCGGACCGCCATTTTGCAAGACCGCCGTACCTTGCGTCAGACGAAGAGCCTCCACCACGGTCTTGATTTGCCGCCGTTGGAGGTCTTCTTCGGTCCAGATTTCGACCGCGCTGGTCACCTGACGAAGGGGAATTGGCGTTTTCGTCGCACTGACGACCACGGGGTCCAAGGTCTGAACACCCGAGGCAGATGGATCTGATTCAGCGAAAGAAACTGCGGAGATCACAAGCACGTGGATAAAAAGATAAACGAAAACAAATCGATGTAACATGCGTCACCTCCCTTTGACTCGAAGGGTGTGTCCAGAGGTCAACAACAGCCGGGTCTCCTGACTCGCGGATCATCACTACCCTGCGCCTTCCCATGAACGTTCCGTTCACAGTGGTCTCTTGCAGATCACTCCCCGCTTACAGTGGCGGCACCGTGATGGATTTGCACCATCTTCCCCGTTGCTGTCGTCGTGTTTTCCCTAAGAACGCCTCCTGAATGGTTAGTTAACTCAGGGCACATCTTCTTTTCCCCTCCTTTGTAAGGAGGGGTGAGGGGAGGTAGCCCTAGCTAGCGGCCAGGATCAACCCCGTGCTTTATGTACGTTCGCTCTACCCCACCTGCCCTCCCCTTACGAAGGGAAGGAAACAAAAGGCTGGAGATTCCCGTTCCGGTCACACCGGCAAGGTGACTCGCGGCCGGCCCGATTGCGGATGTCGATCCACGAGAACGGGGCAGCCGTAGACCCGTTCCAGAGACTCCCCGGCAATAACGTCTTCCGACGTGCCCACGGTGACGATCTCCCCTTCCCGTAACAGCAACAACCGGTCGCAATATTGACTGGCCAGGTTCAGATCATGGGAAACCAGCACAACGGTCAACCCACGTTCCCGGTT
Organism: Nitrospira sp.; assembly: GCA_028819435.1. Lineage (GTDB taxonomy): Bacteria > Nitrospirota > Nitrospiria > Nitrospirales > UBA8639 > Bin75. The sequence goes on along the minus strand of JAPPLK010000003.1, from coordinate 17,048 downwards.
CAGACGACGGATGATTCGCGCAATTTCCAATTGGTGATGGAGATCCAGAAACGCCGTGGGCTCATCCAGCAACAGGACATCAGGCTCCTGGGCCAAGGCCCGGGCAATTACGGCCCGTTGTCGCTCTCCACCGGACACGTTCGTAATCAACCGTGTCCCAAGATGGGAAACACCCAGGTCATTCATCGCCTGCATGGCAACGGCACGATCCTGTGAGCTTTCCCAACCCAAACCCCACGTGCGACCGTGGTGGGGATACCGCCCCATCAACACCATTTCGCTGATCGTAAAAGGAAACGCCTGCTGGGTCTCCTGGGGAACAAAGGCCACGTGCCGGGCAACGTCGGACTGGTAAAACGCATCATGCGATTGACCGAACCATTCGACCGTCCCTTGTTGAGGAACCAGGATTCTCATGAGGATTTTCATCAACGTGCTTTTCCCGGACCCGTTGGGGCCCAGGATACCCAATACCTCACCGGCGGCAATCGTGAACGAGACGTTTTTCAAAACCGGAGACTGGGCGGCCGTTTCCCGTCGTCCGAACCCGAACGTCACGCCTGTGAGTTTCAAAGGCGGAGTACTTGACGTTTCCAGACGTTGGGTCACGAGACGATCCTTTTTCGTTGCTGCACCAACAGGTACAAAAAGATCGGTCCGCCGACCAGGGCCGTCACCACCCCTACGGGAATCTCCGTCGGGCTCAACAACGTCCTCGCCAGGGTATCGGCCACCATGAGGAACGTACCGCCGACAATCCCCGACGCAATCAACAACAACCGGTGATCGGCGCCGAATGCCAGGCGAACCGCATGAGGGACGATGAGTCCGACGAACCCGATCAGGCCGCTGAAGGCCACGACCGATCCCGTCAATAACGCAGACGCGGCAAAAATGACGCGCTTCACCCGTTCGACTTCAACCCCCAACGAACGAGCCGCTTCTTCGCCGAGTGTGAGCAGGTTCAAGGAACGAGCCTGCGAAACCAGGACACAGACCCCGAAAATGAGATACACGGCCAGGACCAATACGGTTTGGAAATCCGGTCCCGTGAGCGAGCCCATGAGCCACGCGTACATCCCCGAGGCCTTATACGGGTCGGCCAGGCTCGTCAGGAACAGGATGAGTGCTGAAAAAATTGCATTCAGCACCACCCCGCCCAGCAAGAGCGTGTGCATCGAAAAGCTCCTGTAAGACACGGCAATGCGGTAAACGATGAACAGAGAAACCAACGCCCCGAGAAACGCACAAAACGGCAACACGGATAGACCGAAAACGGACAGGCCCACGCCGAACAGGATCGCCACGGCCGCCCCCAGTGCGGCCCCGCTGGAAATGCCGATGACGTAGGGATCGGCCAACGGGTTCCGAAGCAACGCCTGCAACGAAGCCCCAACCGCAGCCAGGCTACCCCCGACCATAAAGGCGAGCAGGACACGGGGCACCCTGACTTGCCAGAGAATAATGTAGTGGGGGGCGTTCTGCATCGTTCCTTCGGCAAACGGTCCCTGTGCCAAAAGGGCCGCAACTTTCGGAAATGAAATAGTTTCGGTACCGAACCCCAGGCAAGCCACGAAGGCCAAGAGGGCCAACGTCCCCAACCCTCCGGACACGCCAAGCCATTTTATTGGTGAAAGCGTGGCAACCGCTCGCGAAGGTCGAGCCTTTTCTGCAACCTGGGAGCCAGGACTGCACAGCCATCTTCTTCCTCCCCTTTGTAAGGGGAGGTCAGGTGGGGTAGAGCCACCCATCCAGGAAGCACGAGGATCCGTCATACTAGCCACAGCCTCTACCTCCCCTCACCCCTCCTTACAAAGGAGGGGAATAAAAACACGGGAGAAAGTGGTGGAAATTGTCAGGAAACGACTAACCATTCACAATCCCTCCTGCCCTGCAGCAGGTTGAACCGCGTCAGGGTGGAGTATGGTGATGAGAGCTTCCAAGGCTTCGAGCACCCGCGGCCCCGGTCTATTCAGGATGTCACTGTCGATGTGGACGAATTGATTCCGTTTGACCGCTTCGAGAGACGTCCACCGCCGCCATTGATCCTGCTCGGCCTGGGGAATGCCTTCAAATTGACCGGTGGGGAAGAGCAAAAACTCGGGGTTTTGCCGTAGCACTTCCTCGATGCTCAGACGCGGATACGGAGTCCCGGCAGATTCCGCGGCGTTTCTCGCCCCGGCCAGTTCGATTAATTGATGGATATAGCTTCCCGGGCCGACTGTAATGAGCGGATCGGTATTGATCACGAACAACAAGGTGGGACGAGGCCGTCCGGCCAAGGGATCGGTCAACACGGTCATTTGCTTTCGAATCGTTTCCGTCACCTTGAGGGATTCGGGGACTCGCCCCACCATGCGGCCCAGCAGTTGAATGTGGCGCAAAATATCCTCAACGGTTTGGGCGTCCAGCAGCATCGTTGAAATCTTCAATTGCTCCAGACGATTGAGCAAATCGACTCTCAAAAAAGATTTCGGCGCGATAATGAGTTCAGGCCGTAGCGCGATAATGGATTCCAGGTTCGGTTGGGCGTACCCAACCTTGGGTTTGTCCAGAGCGGCAGGCGGATAGTTGCAAAATTCCGTCACGCCGACTATTTCCTGATCCAAGCCAAGGGCGAACAACATTTCCGTAATACTCGGAGCCAGGGACACAATGCGCTTCGGTGGTTGGGCAAGATAGAGTTTACGACCAAGGTCATCCACGAACGTCCGGGGAGCCACGTTGGCCATGAACGGCATGCCGGTAAGAATACCCTGTTGGCGACGTTTCATGGTCTTGGAAGGATCGAAGGCACCCCCAAAGGAGGCGCCGGCCATACAGGCCAACAGCACGATCGTCAGGAGCAGCACAACGCGAGAAGGCCAAGTCCTTGCTTTATGGCCATCCCGCAAAAGCCGGCGAAACATAAAAAAATCCCCAAGGCCTGAACGACCCTGAGGATTGTTCCCGCGTCTTCATCCTCACCCGCTCCCCAGCCCACGAGGGATCGAAGGTCGCGAATCCCGGTCGCCGGTTTGATTCGGCACCATGGGATTCTCCGCTCGGGTAGGTCTTCTGGCTTCCGGATCCTAACCTACTACCCGCACCTTCCCGTCAACGTTTTGACAGTGGCTTCTGCGGGGTTCGTTTCCGGTTACAGCGGCGGGACCGCGAAGGACTTACACCTTCTTCCCTGCACCCGGGCATGCTATCATGTTGACGAAACTGTAGGGAACCCGGAATTCGTTTGTCAAGCAGAGGGAAATCGTAAAGCCTCAAACACGGATTTCATATCCACGTAGCGCGCCACGTGATCGGCCCACCGATCGAGAGCCGACGTCAGGCGTCCGGTCACCATTTCCGAATCCGCAAACGGATTCGGAGCCAACCCCTTGCGTGTCCGCACACGATTGATCCAGGCCCGGCGAAAGGACGGATCATCAAACACGCCGTGAATATAGGTGCCCCACACCAACCCATCAGGGGAAACGGCGCCGTCTTCACGGTCTCCGTCTGGGTCGAGAATGCGAAAACACGGTCCGCCTTGACGACGGGACGTCAGCCCCACGTGAATTTCATAACCCCGGATCGTCTCCCCATCAGACATACCGGACAGCAGGGACTCCGCCTGTACCTGCCTCGTCTGTTTTTCACGATGTAACCGGGTCTCGACCGGCAACAGCCGGAGGCCATCCGTTTCCCCACCCCCTTCGACCTGATAAGGGTCGTCAATCCGTCCTCCCAGCATTTGAAAGCCGCCACACAGGCCGACGACCTCACGACCGGCCAGAACGTGCGAGGTCACAACCGGTCCAAACCCTTTCTCCCTGACGTATTGAAGGTCCTGGATCGTGTGTTTACTGCCCGGAAGAATCAGCACGTCCGCGCCGGCTACGTCCCCGGGAACCCTGGCATACCGCAACGTCACGTCGGATTCCGCGGCCAATGCGTTGAAATCCGTAAAGTTGCTCATGTGAGGCAGAAGGATGACCGCGACGTTTACCGTCTCCGGCGAAAAGGAGGCAACGGACGAACCCGACTCGATGGTCACGCTATCTTCCTGGTCCAGCAACAGGTCCCGTAAAAAAGGGATCACCCCGAGCACGGGAACGTCCGTCCGCTGCTCGAGCAATGCCACGCCGTCATCGAAGAGACGCCGGTCCCCGCGAAATTTGTTGATCACGATTCCAAGGACCCGTTCCCGTTCGCCGGGCTCCAATAAATCCAGGGTGCCGATGACCTGGGCGAACACGCCACCGCGGTCAATATCCGCCACGAGGATCACTCCGGCATCGGCCATCCGGACCACCGGCCAGTTGACAATGTCCCTGTCGCGCAGATTCACCTCGGCCGCACTGCCCGCACCTTCAATGAGGAGCAACTCGTATTGCGCAGCCAGCCGCTCGTAACTCTGCCGTACGAAGCGAAACAATTCCGCTTTGGAGTCGAAATAGTCTCCGGCATCCTGACTCCGCCACACGTGTCCCTGCACAATCACCTGCGAACGCCGGTCGGCTTCTGGTTTGAGCAGGATAGGGTTCATGTCCACGTGCGGACGAAGCCCGCATGCCTGTGCCTGAAGGACTTGCGCACGGCCCATCTCGCCGCCCTCCACGGTCACGAACGAATTGAGCGACATGTTCTGGGACTTGAACGGAGCGACCCGGATTCCGGAACGGTGAAAAACCCGTCCGAATCCCGCCGTGACGAGACTCTTTCCAACGTCAGATCCCGTTCCAAGAACGGCAAGGGCTTTAGCCATGGGCGACTCAGGAACAGGCACGTCCGGCACGTTCACGGTAACACGTCGATCGTCAATTGGGCGGGGAAGAGGCGGTCAACGTCCTGACGGCGTCGCACGTCGCGAAGCAGCGTCTCGACCCGGGGCGACACCGGGCCTTGAAAACTGGTACTGCCGTCAGTCACCACGGTCACGGGTTCGGAAAAATCGATCAACGCGTCGTTCAAAAAAAGGGTATAGCGCCGGACCCGTTCGGTGCTGACTTCGATATGATTCCCGTCTCGAACTTCAACGGACAACTTCGCGTAGACCTTGCGTTTGATCAGGTCACCATGTTCATCGATCAACTGTTCCGAAAACATGGCGATCCGGTCGGTGGCGTCAATGCGCACCCACCCGAAATCCGTCAAGTGGCTCGCGTCACGAACCACGGTCACTCTCCGCGGATACGGGGCACGGCGTTGCCTGTCGAACCATTCCACGAGCGCCGGCAATTCCTGCCTGGGGAAGAAATGGCCGCCGGCATGCGGATGCGACCATTCATGTTCACGATACGTAAACGCGATGCCGATTCGGGCCAACTCATTGGTCACGTTTCGGCTCAACCAGACCGGCATGACCTGATCCCTGGCACCGTGGATCACGTACAACGACGTGTTCCGTAGATTCTCCAGGAAGGGAAACAACACGTCATCGACTCCACTCGCCATCGGCGCCACCGCGGCGAACCGCTGGGCGTGATGCATCCCGATGATCCACGCGCCGATACCGCCGTTCGACATGCCCGTCAGGTACAGACGATCGGGATCGATTCGATACCGCGCACGGACGGCCTTGATGGTCTCCAGCACCAACTCTTCACTCGGCCGGGTCCACCACGTTCCCGCCATGGCAGTCGGACAAGCAAGGATAGCCCACTCGCCCAACCGCGTGGTCCAGCGCTCCAAGTATGAATCGCCCGTAAATCCCGCGCCGTGCAGACACACCACCAGAGGAAAGGCAACCTCCGGATCATAGTCGGGAGGCACGAACAATCCATACGACAAGGTTTTTCCGCGAACCCGAACCGGCTGCCCCGGAAGCATACCCACCGGAGCAGTCTCATAGGTTCGGCTTTTGTGAAGGACCTCGCTGACTCGCTCAAGATTCGCTTGGGGATGGACCAGGATCGTCTGCAACAACGTTTCGGCCCCTTCATGATCGTCTACCGTGAGATATTCCGCGACGAACATCGCCAAACCGGATGGCGTGGCTTGGCCCCAGGCATCGGCACTAAGATGCAACCCACCGACGGCCAGTAATATGACAAATACCATACATCGCAGCATCACCACGGCACGACGAGTGCAGGTCCCTCTATTCACCGGCACACTCCGCCTGCACGTATTCCCGCACGACCTGTAAAAAGGCTTCGCCGTACTTCCTCAGCTTGCGCTCGCCGATACCCTGAATGCGCTCCATTTCCTCGATCCGTGTGGGTTTCAGTTGCACCAACTCGCGCAGGGTCGTATCGTGAAACACGACATAAGGCGGCACTCCCTGCTTTTTGGCCAAGGCCATACGCGCTTCACGCAAAGCCTGCCATAGGGCTTCGTCGGCTGGTGCAATCGGCGCAGTTCTCACGGCAACCTTTCCTTTCTTCACCGTGACGGCACGCCGCAATCGACGCAGGGTCAACTCGCGTTCGCCACGCAAAACCAGGGACGACTGATCCGTCAGGCGCAGGGCATCGAAACGATCAGCATCGACCCAAAGACACCCCTGGGCGATCAGTTGACGAAAAATGGAGCGCCATTCCGCGGCGCTGTGTTCCGCGCCAATGCCGAACACGTCCAGCCGGTCGTGTCGCCAGTCGCGTATGCGTGTATTGTCCTTGCCGATAAGCACGTCGACCAGGTAGTTCACCCCGAAGCGCTGGCCGGTGCGAGAGACGCAGGACAGGGCCTTTTGTGCAGCCTCGGTGCCGTCCCAGGTGTGCGGCGGGTTTATGCAGTTGTCACAATTCCTACAGTCCTCACCAGGCTCTTCCCCGAAGTAGGCGCGAATGGCACGACGGCGGCAGGTGGTAAGTTCGCACAGGCCAATCATGGCTTCCAGTTTCTGGTGTTCCACCCGCTTGTGCGCCTCATCGGCTTCGGACTCGGACAACCACTGGCGAAAAACGATGATTTCCTTCAAACCGTAATTCATCCACGCGCTGGCTGGCAGTCCGTCGCGACCCGCGCGACCGGTTTCCTGGTAGTAGGCCTCAATGCTCTTGGGCAGACTGAGATGGGCGACAAAACGCACGTCGGGTTTGTCGATGCCCATGCCGAACGCCACCGTGGCGACGATCACCACGCCTTCCTCGCGCAGGAACCGTTCCTGGTGCCGGCGACGGGTATGATCCGAAAGGCCAGCATGGTAGGGCAGTGCGTCTCTTCCACGAGCGCGCAGCCACTCGGCGATCTCCTCCACTTTCTTGCGCGTCAGGCAATAGACGATACCGGCATCGTTGGGATGCTCGCTTTGCAGAAAACGCCACATGCGCTCGCGACCGTTATCCTCGTCGGAGATGGCATAGCGAATGTTGGGCCGGTCACAACTGTGGATATAGACGTTGGCCTTTTCCAGTTGCAGTTGGGTGATGATTTCCCGACGGGTCACGTGATCAGCAGTGGCCGTCAGGGCGATGCGCGGGACCGAGGGATACCGCTTGTGCAGCACCGACAACTGCAAATACTCCTCGCGGAAGTCATGTCCCCAGCGCGACACGCAATGCGCTTCGTCAATGGCAAACAAGGCGATGGTTTGTCGGTCCAGCCACTCCAGGGTCCGCTCCTGCAACAGGCGCTCCGGTGCGACGTAGAGGATGTCCAGCCGTCCGGCGTTCACCGTCGCCTCCACCGCCCGTACCTCCTCAAAGTCCAGGGTGGAGTTCAGGCAAGCCGCCCGCACCCCGCACTGGCGAAGCGCGTCCACCTGATCCTTCATCAACGCGATCAAGGGCGACACCACAATGCCCACACCGGCACGCATCATGGCCGGCACCTGGTAGCACAACGACTTGCCCCCGCCCGTCGGCATCAGCACCATGGCGTCCCTGCCGGCCAGCAGGTCTCCGATCACTTCATCCTGGCGCAAACGAAAAGAAGAATGGCCGAAGACGGTCCGAAGAAGCCGAAGCGCGTCATCGGGGGATCGAAGAGCTTCCATCTCCTGAAGCCTTATGCCATCTTCAGCAATTCGGCAATGGCCCCACTCACGCCTTCGAAAATCTGGTGAGGCTTGGCCGTTCCGTACATGTAGGCCGGAGTCGTGATCACGTTGTTGGCGGAATCCACCACGAACTTCTCGACCGCGCAATTGGTGTGTTTGGCCCCGGTCTTTTCGACCTCGGACGCCGTCCCCTGATCCTCGCCGATTGTGACGTTTACCCCCTTATCCCCAAACGCCAGGGCCATGATCGCCGGGGCAATACAAATTGCGGCAATGGGTTTCCGGCTTTCGTGAAACTCCTTCACAATACGCAGGACTTGCGGGTCGATCTCGCCCCCACTTCCTTTTTGCGCAAAATCACACAAATGCAGCGCCGCCCCAAACCCGCCGGGAAACGCCAGGGCATCGAAATCCTGCGCCTTGAGTTGCTCCAAGGGCTGGATGTCCCCGCGCGCAATCCGGGCCGCCTCCTGCATCACGTTTCTCGTTTGCCCGGTGGCCTGTTGAGTCAGGTGGTTCGTTTCTGCCACCTCCTTATCCGGGGCAAAACAATGATATTCCGCGCCGTGTTGCCCGATCGCCACCAGCGTACTGATGGCTTCGGTGATCTCGGCACCATCCAAAAACCCGCAGCCCGATAAAATAACAGCGACTTTTTTCATGACACCCTCCCTGAATGCTGTTGCGTATGCAATGACCTCTGCCTGATTCCCCTCCTTTGTAAGAAGGAGATAGGGGAGGTAGAGCCTGCGGCCAGGCTGATGAAACCCCGTGCCCTATGGGCGTTCCACTCTACCCCACCTAACCTCCCCTTACAAAAGGGAGGGACACCACGTCTCCCGTGATGAGTACGTCCTCGCCAAGCGATTCGACGTGCAGGTTGGACACGGGCATGATTTCGGCCAACCGTCGGGGAGAACGACCTCCCAGCAGGCCTTTCGTCCGTTGTCCTCCCAACAAAGCCGGAGCCACGTACAGACAGACCCGGTTCACCAGACCTTCACGTAAAAAGGCGGCATTCAACTCCCCCCCTCCTTCCACCAGCATACTGGTGACTTCCGTGTGCCCAAGGCGTTGCAGGCACGCGTCAAGCGAGACGCGAGTTCCTGTTCGAGGCAACACCAATACCTCTACACCCATCTTTCGCAATCGCTCGACCTTTCGGGAATTGGCCAGTTTCGTCGTGGCAATGATCGTCGGAGCCTGCTCGATCCCCTGCAGCACGCGCGCCTCGAACGGAATTCGCAGGCGACTGTCAAAGATCAGCCGGAACGGTTGGCGGACCCCGGTTGAGGACTGCTTGGCAGCGGAGCCCCGGACCGTCAATTGCGGGTCGTCTGTAAGAACCGTCTCTGCGCCGACGGCAATCACGTCGAATCGGCTTCTCAGTTCGTGGACGTGGGTTCGCGCCTCGGGTCCCGTGATCCATTGCGATTCGCCGCTCGCCGTGGCGATTTTGCCGTCCAGCGTCATCGCCGCCTTGAGCACGATGAAGGGCCGGCCGGTTTTGATCCAATGCAAATACACTTCATTGAGCTTGGCCGCTTCCTTGCCGAGACAGCCAACGTCCACGAAAAGTCCCGCCCGCCGGAGTTGCCGGATGCCGCGACCCGCCACTCGCGGATTGGGATCACGCATCGCCACGACCACGCGACGAATGCCGGACTTAAGAACCGCCGGGACGCAGGGCGAGGTACGTTTATCCGTATGGCAACAGGGTTCGAGCGTGGTATAGAGAGTCGCATTGCGCGACCGGGAACGGGCCTGTCGTAACGCAACGATTTCCGCATGCGGGCCACCGGCCTGTTTATGGAAACCGGATCCGACGACCGTCCCGTTTGCCACGACCACGGCGCCGACCATGGGATTCGGACGAACCGTTTTCCGGCCTCGAGCCGCAAGCCTGAGAGCCTGTTGCATGAAGAGGACGTCTTGCTCGACGTCGTTCACCGGCGGGACGGGGACTTGCGTGACCGCCCCCGGGCTTTCGACGGTGACGTCGCCGCAGGCACACGGCGGGCGCGGGATCTTGCCGACGCTGTTTTTTTCTTCGGCTTTGCCATCGGCCGTTGATCGTCCTCGCGCAATGCAGCCTGCGCTGAGGCCAACCGGGCAATGGCGACGCGATACGGAGAACAGCTCACGTAGTCCAAGCCAAGCTGATGACAGAATTCTACGGAACTGGGTTCTCCGCCGTGTTCCCCGCAGATCCCGAGTTTGATGTCGGGACGAGTTGCCCGTCCTTCGCGCATGGCCAACCGCATGACCGCGCCCACGCCTTCGCGGTCGAGCACGGCAAACGGATCAAACGCCAACAGGTCGTGCTCCCGGTAAAAACCCGTGAACTTGGCGGCATCGTCCCTGGAAAACCCATACGTGGTTTGAGTCAGGTCGTTCGTACCGAACGAAAAAAACTCGGCGTCCTCGGCAATCTGCCCGGCCGTAACCGCGGCCCGCGGCAACTCGATCATGGTGCCGACCAGATAGGTGAGGGTCTTCCCGTAGCGTTGCATGGTCTCGTCGGCGACTTCCTTGATCAAGGCTTTTTGCGCCTTCATTTCCGACGCCATGCCCACCAGGGGGATCATGATCTCCGGCACGATCTTTTTCCCTTCCTTGGCCACCTCGCAAGCCGCCTCCATGATCGCCCGCACCTGCATGCGCGTGATCTCGGGCATGGTAATGCCCAGGCGGCAGCCCCGAAGTCCGAGCATGGGATTGAATTCATGCAACTCTTCGACCCGGGACAACATCTGTCGTTTTTCTTCGACCTCCGGCGACCGCACGTTCGCGGCCTCGGCCCTGGCGATGTCCACCATGAGTTGTTCGCGCTTCGGCAAAAACTCGTGCAAGGGCGGATCCAACAACCGGATGGTGACCGGATACCCCTTCATTTCCCGGTAGAGCCCGATGAAGTCCTGTTTCTGGAGAGGCAGCAATCGTTCCAGGTAGCGCTCACGATCTTTTCGATTCGAGGCGAGGATCATCGCCTGCATGATCGGCGCACGGTCCTCCGAAAAGAACATGTGCTCCGTACGACAGAGACCGATGCCCTCTGCGCCGAACCCGCGCGCGATTCTGGCCTGACCCGGATCATCGGCATTGGCGCGCACGTTGAGATGCCGGATCTCATCCGCCCATTTCAGGATCGTGAAGAAATAGCGGATCTTATCCGATTGCGTAGCCGGACGCGTGCCTTGGAGTGCCTGAATCACTTCCGAATCCATCACGGATAACATGCCGCCGTAGACGAACCCTGAAAACCCGTTGATGGAAATGTAATCCCCTTCCTTAAAGACCGAAGGACCGATTCGGACCTTGGCTTCATCCTCGAAGACTTCCACGTCTTCACACCCGGCGACGCACACTTTTCCCATTTGCCGGGCCACCACCGCGGCGTGGGACGTCATCCCTCCCGTAGCCGTCAGGAAGCCTTCCGCAGCGTGCATGCCGTGAATGTCGTCCGGGCTAGTTTCCTTGCGAACGAGCACGGCCTTTTCCCCTCGTGCCCTGAGCGCCACGGCCTGATCCGGGGTGAGAGCAATCTTTCCGCAAGCCGCGCCCGGCCCGGCTGGCAATCCCTTGCCGATCGGTTGAAACTTCTTTTCCTCGGCCTGTTCGAAAATAGGATACAGGTATTGCGCCAACTGTTCCGGTTCGACCCGGCGCACAGCCTCGTTCTTATCGATCAACCGCTCCTTGACCATGTCCACGGCAATCCGCACCGCGGCGATGCCCGTGCGCTTGCCGACCCGCGTTTGCAGCATATAGAGCTTGCCTTCCTGAATGGTGAACTCCATGTCCTGCATGTCGCGATAATGTTTCTCCAAAATCTTTTGGGTGGTCATGAGGGAGCGATAGGCGGCGGGCAGGGTGTCCTTCAGCGCGGATACGGGAAGCGGCGTGCGTAGACCGGCCACCACGTCTTCACCCTGCGCATTCAACAAACATTCCCCGAAAATCGCGCGTTCGCCCGTGGAGGGATTCCGGGAAAACATGACACCGGTGCCGCTGGTCTCGCCCATGTTGCCGAACACCATGGCCACGACGTTGACCGCCGTACCCCACGAATCCGGAATACCGTAAATCTTTCGATAGGCCACCGCCCGGTCCCCGAACCACGAGGCAAAGACCGCCCGCACGGCCATGTCGAGTTGCTCGAACGGATCTTCGGGAAACGCCCGTCCGGTCTCCCGCTGCACGACGCCGTGATACGCGGCAACCAACTCGCGGAGAGCTTTCGCGGACAGGTCGGTATCGGCCGCGGCCCCCACCTCCTGCTTTTTGTGTTCCAGGACTTCGTCGAATTTTTCGCGTGGCACGTTCATCACCACGGAGGCAAACATCGTGATGAACCGGCGATACGAATCCATGGCAAAACGGGGATTGTTCGTCTTCTCGGCCAATCCCCGGACGGTCCGCGAGTTCAGGCCAAGGTTCAACACGGTATCCATCATCCCGGGCATGGACGCGCGCGCGCCGGACCGCACGGACACCAACAACGGATTCCGCGGATCCCCAAATCCGGATTTCATCAACCGCTCGACCTGCTTCATCCCTTTCAGGGTTTGCTCCCACATGCCGGCGGGATATTGTTGTTTGGTTTTGAAATATTCGAGGCAGGCGTCGGTCGTGATGGTAAAACCCGGAGGGACAGAAATCTTGAGATTGGTCATTTCCGCCAGGCCGGCGCCCTTTCCCCCAAGCAACGCTTTCATGGCACCCGTGCCTTGCGCTTTGCCGTCGCCAAAAGAATACACGTACTTCTTGTTACGCATGCATGAGTTCTCCTCCTCGACCGGCGGCTGCCGGTTGGCTCCAGGAAAGGAATGGTATCACAACGACCTGATTTCCCTCAAAAATTTCTTCACGGCCTGCGAAGATGCGTCTCGTACCAGGTCAGCAACACGCGTTTGGTTCGCATGCCCAGGTAGATGACCCCAACGGCAAACAGCAACAATCCCAACACCCAATGGTCGGCATTTCTAGCGTTTTCATAATACAGGTTTCCGTCGTCGCTCATGGCCAACGGCTCACCCACGCGCAAGGTATGAACCCGGCCGGTGGGGTCGGTCGTATCCAACCATTCCGAACACACCCGAATCGGACCTTCGACCCCGGTCACTTCGGCCCAAGCCACACCTACACAATGCCCCGCTTTGGGGTCGTAGAGTTCGGAATTGGTAAGGACGAAATCCAAATCAAGACCAGAGACCCACAAGGCACTCAACAGCACCAGGTTGCAGATGACGATGAGGCTCAACGTCACCCCATGGCGAAACCATCGTAATCCGGACTCGGAAAAAGTCATCGACGCTCATGCCTCCGGCTCGATAGAGATTCCACCAATCACGAAACTTGATGCAAAACTGATACTATTTGAATATATTATGAGCATATTTATATCAATTCATACTCACTTTAGATGTATTTCTGCTCATTTTGTCGCTCGTTATGGCTCTGTTGTGTCATCCTCGATCCCCGATCAGGTCGGGGATGACAGCAAAGTCAAGGCTTTTACCACCCTCACCTTTATCCTCTCCCATCAAGGGAGAGGAAATTCCCTTCACTCCCTCTCCCATTTCCTGCATTAAGCGGGAAATAGAAATAGGGAGATGGCTGGGGTGAGGGGGGAAGTGTTAATGAAACACACCTCCTACTGCCCCTGCACCTGGATTTGAGACAAATCACCGAAGGCTGAAAACAGGTCATCCACCTGACGTAAGAGCGACAAGCGGTTCGCGCGCACCTCGGTTTCCGGCGCATTTACCAGCACCCCGTCGAAAAAATGGTCGATGGGGCTTTTCAGCCCGATGAGTTGACTCAGGGCGCCGTGATAATCATGGGCGCCAAGCGCGTGCCCAACCGCACGTCCGGCTGTTTCCACGGCCTCACGTAACGTCCGTTCCGTCGAATGGGTCAACAGCGCGACATCAACGGTCCTGGCAGTCCAGGCTTCTTTTTCCACGATTCTGTGTGCCCGCTTGAACCCGACGATCAGTGACTCGAAATCCTGCTGACTCGTGATCGCCTGCAACGCATCCATACGCAAAAACAAATCGCGCAGATTGCAAGCGGCATCATCAGCACGGGCCAGCACACTATCCATCACGTCTTCCCGATAGACCGCCACGATCCGCCCATAATAGCGAAGCCGATCCTCCAAAAATTTATGCAGGGGCGGACCGGAACCTGCCCTGCCTGCCCTGAGCGGAGTCGAAGAAAGCGCAGCAAACGGGGTTCCGTCCGTTTTAACGCCCTGTTCGACAACCAAGCGTTCCGCGTGCCGCAGAACGTCCGCGATGTTGAGGTTCACCCCGGCTTCAATCACGATCCGAACCACGCCGAACGCGCTACGGCGAAGACCGAAAGGGTCCTCAGATCCAGACGGAACGATCCCGGCATGGAAAAACGCCGCCAAGGTATCCAGCCGGTCGGCCAACGACAGCAACCAGCCCACCGTGGTCTCGGGGATGGCGTCATCAGGCGTACGAGGCCGGTAACATTCCCCGATGGCCCGGCAGACCTCGACGGATTCCCCGTCATGCGCAGCATAATGTTCACCCATCACGCCCTGAAGCGCAGGAAATTCGCCGACCATTCCCGTCACCAGATCAGCCTTGCTCAAACGTGCCGCACGCTGACACGATTCCTTGACATCCGGGAATCCGGCAGCATCCGCCAGGATTCCGGCCAGGGCAACCATCCGTTCGGTCTTCTGGTACAAGGAACCCAGTTTCTTGTGAAACACGACCCCATTCAGGTCAGCCACACGATCTGCCAGCTTCACCTTGCGGTCCTCGTCGAAAAAGTAGCGGGCGTCCGCCAAGCGCGCGGCCAGGACTCGCTCATTGCCGACCCTGATCAACTCCATGTTTCCCAGTTCCATGTTGGTGGGAGCGAAAAACCGGGGAAGGAGTTCCCCCTTGCGATTGACGACCGAAAAAAACCCCTGGTGCTCTGCCATGGAGGCAATCAGCACTTCCTGCGGCACGGACAGGTAAGCCTGATCAAACGTCCCGCACACAACATTGGGACATTCCAATGAAAACACGGCCTGATCGAGGAGTTCTTCATAATTGGCCTGGTACACCCGTCCCTTGACTGAACGGGCAAGCTGCTTGAGTTGTCCGGCAAGCACGTCCCTGCGCCAAACCGGATCACCTACCACACCGGAGCCGGCCAAAGTCGCTTCATACATTTCCGGCCGTGAAATCCTGATACCTTTGCTCGCCTCACCGGATTTTCCATCCGCCAAGAACCGATGCCCCCACGACCGCCCCCCGGAACGCACTCCGGCGAAATCGAAAGACAAGGCTTTGGCTCCCACGAGCGCGACCAACCACCGGATAGGCCGGGGATACCGGACTCCCGAGGCATTCCATCGCATGGTCTTCGGAAACGTGAGTCGTTGAAGAAGCCCGGGGAGACGTTCGGTCAAGACCGTTGCCGCGGGCAACCCGTTCTCCCGTTTGACGGCGCAGAGGTAAACACCTTTGGGCGTTTCCCGGGTCTCCAGGTCACCGACGTCCACGCCCTGCGATTTCGCAAACCCTTCGGCGGCTTTGGTCGGCTGGCCCTGGGCATCGAACGCGACGGCTTTGGAAGGCCCCAGTGCTTCCCGCAGGGTCGAGGTTTGCTTGGAGGCCAATCCTTGAACCAAAACCGCGAGACGCCGGGGAGTCCCGAAGGTCTGAATCCGGTCATGGAAGAGACGGTGATTCTCCAGAAAATCTTTCATCAAATTGGCGAGTTGCATCATGGCCGGATGAATCATCTGCCACGGCAATTCTTCTGATCCGATTTCCAACAGGAAAGACGTGGTGGGAAGACGCTTGGGTTTAGAGGCTTTCTTCACGAACACTGGAGTCTACCGTCTGAATAAAAGAGTCACCTCTCCCATTTCTTGCATTAAGCAAGAAATAGGGAGAGGGCTGGGGTGAGGGGGAAATTGTCAACACATGAGTAAACACAGACAGAGATGACATAAGGCAGGCTATGGACATTTATGATGCAAGACGTTTCGACTTGCCTTTGGCGGGTGCGACAGGCTCCGCCCCGGCCAGCAACGGGAAACCCAGGCTCTTTCTTCGCTCGACGTACGCATCCGCACAGCCCCTGGCGAGTCCGCGAACGCGCCCAATATAGCCCGTTCGCTCCGCCACGCTCAGCGCGCCCCGCGCATCCAGGACATTGAACAGGTGCGAGCTTTTCATGCAATAGTCATAGGCCGGCAACACGAGCCCCTTCTCCAACAACGTGCGGCATTCGGCCTCACAGGCATCAAACGTCGTTCGGATCATCGCGATATCCGCAACCTCGAAATTGTACTGCGAAAACTGGATCTCCGAATCGTGGAATAAATCCCCGTAGCTGACGTCCTTCGACCACCGGAGATCATACACGTTATCGACGCCCTGCAAATACATGGCAATCCGCTCCGTCCCATAGGTGAGTTCCACGGTCACCGGATCGAGGACGTGTCCGCCGGCTTCCTGAAAATACGTGAATTGGGTAATCTCCATGCCGTCGAGCCGGACCTCCCAGCCCAATCCCCACGCGCCCAACGTCGGCGATTCCCAATCATCCTGCCGGAATTGGATGTCATGTTTTCGGGGATCAATCCCCAAGGTCGAGAGACTGTCCAGGTACAACGACTGGATGGTATCTACGCACGGCTTGATGACAACCTGATACTGGTAATAGTGCTGCAACCGGTTGGGATTTTCACCGTACCGTCCGTCTGTCGGACGACGGCACGGTTCGACGTATGCCGCACGCCAGGGCTCCGGCCCCAAGGCACGCAAAAAAGTGGCCGGGTTGAAGGTACCGGCGCCCTTTTCCAAATCATACGGCTGACAAATGATACAGTCGTGTTTAGACCAAAACTGATGAAGCGAGAGGATAAGATTCTGAACGGTCACGGAAGTCGTTGCCGCCAAGCGCCAGTAGCCGTTCGCCCTGACCGGCAAAAAGAGTCTGAACGATATAAGCGACTGAACCTAACAACAAACCCTCGGAGTGTCAAGCACGGGGAGCCTTTCTGTCATCCTCGACATCTTCCCCTCCGTCATCCCCGACCCCGATCCCCGATTAAGGATGTCGGGGACGGATCCAGAGGTTTTGT